>JBJONV010000161.1:0-5983 GCA_046051665.1 Chloroflexota bacterium | reverse complement strand
GTTAGTAGTTAGTAGTTAGTAGTTAGTAGTTAGTAGTTAGTAGTTAGTAGTTAGTAGTTAGTAGTTAGTAGTTAGTAGTTAGTAGTTAGTAGTTAGTAGTTAGTAGTTAGTAGTTAGTGGGTACTGCGTAAATATCGGTGAAAGTAAGATTCAGCGACATCCGAAGAAACGCTCCACCGTCCCAGATGAATCCAAGGCGAGGTACACCTTGCCCATACAGCATCATCCAGATGAATTCATGGGACAGGTATGCCTCGCCCGTATGGAAGCGGTATTCAGATGAAAACCAGGGGCGAGGTACACCTTGCCCATAAAGCGGCGGTCCAGAAGAAACCAGGGGCGAGATTCACCTTGCCCATACAGTGGCGGTCCAGAAGAAACCAGAGGGGGAGTACACCTCGCCCGTATGTCAAAAACATCATTTTGGTTATTGCGTACTGTGAATATTTGCGTGCTGTTGGAGCACCCTATCCACACATTCGACCACGCTCGGGAAGACGTCATCTGGTTGATGGCCCTGCCACCCGACGAGCACCTGTGACGTTGTCGCACCGGTCATCACAAGTGCCGTTTGCATGCCATTGGTACCCATGGTTATATCTGTTTCGAGGCGGTCACCAATCATCAAACATGATTCAACCGGCACTCCCAAGCGGGCGGCAGCAGTCTGCGCGGCTAAGGAAGATGGTTTGCCTGCAGTAAACGCGAGTGTGGTATCGGTGCATGCTTCGATAGCAGCGATGAGAGCAGCGCAATCGGGTTCACCACCTCCCGGTACGGGGCAGTATTTGTCGGGGTTTGTGGCGATTAATGTTGCTCCCGCACGGATTGCATCAAACGCGATTTGGAGTTTGGCATAATCAAAGGTACGATCAAACGACGCAAGGATATAGTCTATTTCTGTCGGATTGCTCGAGCATGTAATACCTGCCTCGCGGAGCAATGTCCACAGCGCAGGCTCGGCAATCGGATACACGGTAGGGGGCTTGGGGCGACTCTGGAGCCATTCGACCATCACGATTGCGGATGTCAAGATTTGGTGCAATTCCACTCCAAATCCCAGTTTTCGGAGTTTGTGGAGGTATTCGATCGGATTTTTGGTCGGGTTGTTCGAGAGAAAAAGGACCGGAATACCGGCCTGCGTGAGGCGCTCGATTGCGTGCACGGCACCGGGGAACACGGTATCGCCCAGATACACCGTCCCATCGAGGT
Source organism: Chloroflexota bacterium (assembly GCA_046051665.1). GTDB lineage: Bacteria > Chloroflexota > Chloroflexia > Chloroflexales > Roseiflexaceae > UBA965. Next base: position 4,771 of record JBJONV010000161.1, on the reverse strand, counting down.
CAAACACACATGCACGAACCAACTGTTTGGCCATACCCAGTTCCTCTCCCAATGACAACACGGAGCGTCTTGATGATTGTACCTGACTACTCTCGCGGCAGAATGAGGAGAAAAATACATTATGTCAAACAATTCAACATCACAGATTGACCTCGTCGCCGGCGATACGAACGCCAGATTCCGCGCAGCGATGGCGAGAGTCATGACCAGCGATGGCACCAAAGAACTCATACCGGGCGTTTTGGCGATACGACGGTCACAGCCGTATTCCACGACAGTCCATGGCTTGCATCGCCCCGCCTTGTGCATTGTTGCACAAGGCTGCAAAGCAGTGTACGTGCGCGACGAAACATACACGTACCATCCGCAACAGATGTTGGTGTTTGCGCTCGATATGCCGATAGCTGCACAAATCCTTGATGCAACTCCCGATGCACCGTTTTTCGCGTTGCGCCTCGACTTCGCAGCGGCCCAGATTGCAACCGTTGTACGGGAAGTCTTCCCAAATGGTATCCCACCCGAGGAAATGTCGAGTGGGATCGCTGTGATTCCGAGCGACATTGCGCTCATCGATACCCTGCTGCGCCTTGTCCAGGCAACAGTGCATCCCGAAGACGCCCGCATCTATGGTCCATTGTTTTTGACGGAGGCGTTGATTCGCCTACTCCGGAGTTCTGCAGGCCCGCTCATCGCCCAAATCGGGGTATCAGAATCACGAATGGCGCGCATTGGGAAAGCGATTGCACATATTCAAATGCACTACACCCAAGCGTTGGACATGCAGGAGGTCGCAGATTTGGTGGCACTCAGTCCTTCCAGCTTTCATCAGCAATTCAAAACAGCAACGCGCCTAAGCCCCCTCCAATACCAGAAGATGTTGCGCCTCCAGGAAGCGCGACGGCTGCTCCTGAGCACCGACATGGATACCCAACAGGTGGCTGCTGCCGTCGGGTATCAGAGCGGGTCACAATTCACGCGCGAATATCATCGGTATTTTGGTGCTCCACCGACCCGTGATATCGCACGATTTACGTAAACCGAGCAGTCTTGTTTGGGTAAAAAAGACACACGTCGGATTTTTAGGCAAAGACGACAGACTTCCAAGCAACTAACTCTGCCGCGAACCGACTATCATTCATTCTCAGATGAGACACAGTTCGGGAATGCAAAAATCACCCGGTCGACGTCATTTTTGATCAGATCGGTGCACGAAGCAGACCGCTGCCGGGAGGGAACTGTCGTCTGCTGAAATACACTTTGGCTTTTTTTTGAAAGGACGCACTATGCGGCTCCGAACGCTGGGAACCCAAGGATTGCAGGTAGGGGAAATCGGCCTCGGGTGCATGGGAATGACCGGTGTCTTTGGTGTGCCGGGTCCCAAAGATGAAATGATTGCACTCCTCCATGCAGCAGTGGATCGTGGTGTCACGATGTTTGACACTGCAGAGGCCTATGGGCCATTCATCAATGAATCATTACTCGGCGAAGGTCTTGCACCGTATCGAAACCGCGTGACCATTGCGACGAAATTTGGTTTCAATATTGATCCGGTGACGGGTGCACGTGGTCCAGGGGTAAACAGCAGACCCGATCACATCCGACGATCGGTCGAAGGGAGTCTGAGGCGATTGCAGACAGATGTCATCGATGTGCTGTACCAGCATCGCGTCGACCCGGCCGTCCCGATAACCGAAGTTGCAGGCGCAGTCAACGATCTGATTAGCGAAGGAAAAGTACGCTATTTTGGCTTATCGGAGGCATCTGCCGACACGATTCGCGCGGCGCACGCGGTCCAACCCGTGTCAGTGGTGCAGAGTGAGTATTCGTTGTGGAGCAGACAGTGCGAAGATTCGGTTTTGCCGATGTTGGCAACACTGGGGATTGGGTTTGTCCCGTTTAGTCCACTCGGATATGGGTTTTTGACGGGGACGATAGATGCACAGACACAATTTGTTGCAGGTGACTTTCGCACCATAGCACCGCGATTCACACCCGAAGCACGCGCCATCAACGAGGCGTTTGTGGTGTGGTTACGCGCGTTTGCACAGACGAAGAACGCTACCCCTGCACAGATTGCGTTGGCCTGGCTCCTCTCGCAAAAGCCATGGATCGTGCCGATCCCTGGAACAAAACGTATCAGCCGCCTCGATGAAAATCTCGGTGCTACTCAGATTACCCTCACTCCGAGTGAATTGGCTGCGATTGCTACACAATTGGCAGTATTGCGTATCGAAGGAGAACGCCTGCCTGAAGCACTGCTGAAAATGACCGGTCTGTAAGCTTTTGCCTTGTTGAAGCGGTACGGAGCGGAGGACAAGTGGGTTATATCAACGCATGGTTTTTCTGCACTGATCCCACATAATTGACAACTGACAACTGACAACTGAGATCAGATATCTGAAAACTGATCTCTACATTCTGACCTCTTTTCCCTGCTCCCTCTTCCGTTGTGGAAGTCGGAGCAGGAGCAGGAGTGTTACCACTCCTGTCGCAACGAGCGGCCAGCGGACATCCGTTTTGACCAGCCAGATGTAGTGCACACACGCCAGCAGAACTGCAGGGTAGACCAGCCGATGGAGGGTCTTCCACCGTCTGCCGAGGCGTTTTTGCCAGCCACGTGTCGAAGTCAGGAGCAGTGGGATGAGTAACACCAGCGAGGCTGTGCCTGCGACCAAATGGCGTTTTGCGCTGATGTTGTCCCAGATGAAGCGCCACGCCCAGGCATAATCGAGACCCAGATAGACCAGCGTGTGTGCCACGGCGTACAACGCAGCGCTGATGCCGAGGGGTTTGCGCCATACCGCAATGGCACTGAACCCAGTCCAGCGCACCAGCGGAGTAATTGCGAGTGTTGCGATGCACAACAGCAGTGCTGCATCACCACTCCACGCCGTCAACGCAGCGATGAGATCGAGCGGTAATCCCCGGATGACGAGTGTCGATCCCACCCAGACGAGTGGACTGATACAGATCAGATAGCCAGCGATTGAATATAGTCGACCTGTCGGGCGTGACATCAATAAAACTTCCGCAAGTCCATCCCCGTGTACAGGGATGCGACTTGGTCTTTGTAGCCATTAAATGGGAGCGTTGGTCGGCGACCTAATTCACCGATGCGACGTTCGTCTGCCTGCGACCAACGCGGATGATCGACACGCGGATTGACATTCGCATAAAACCCGTATTCATCGGGCGAGGCAGCCATCCACAGCGAGGTCGGTTGTTGGTCGGTGAGCGTGATGCGCACGACTGCTTTGATTGATTTGAAGCCGTACTTCCACGGCACGACGAGGCGCAATGGTGCACCATTTTGGGGAGGGAGTGCTTTCCCATAGACGCCGGTCGCCATCAGGGTCAGATCATGCATCGCTTCGTCGAGGCGCAATCCCTCGACATAGGGCCATTCGTACCATGGTTCAGCAAGACCGGGCATGCGTGTAGGGTCATTAAGGGTTTCGAAGCGGACATACTTGGCCGTCGCGGTTGGTTCGACGAGGGAGAGGAGTGCCGCCAATGGGAATCCGTTCCATGGAACAACCATCGACCACCCCTCAACACAGCGCAGGCGGTAGATGCGTTCACTGGCTTGGAGCGCGAGCAGATCTTCGAGCGCAAAGGTACGCGGTTTGGCTACCATGCCGTCAACGACCACATTCCAGGGTGTGGTGACAAAGCCTGAAGCCACGTCTTTGACACGCTCTTTGTCGGTAGTGAATTCGTAATAATTGTTGTACCCCGTGACCGTGTCATACGGGGTCAGTGGATTACCGAGTTCGTCTGCGGGAGTGCTGACCACAGCCGCTGTTGCATCAGGTTGTGTCGCCATCGGCGTAACGTTCGGTGCGGGATCAGTTGGAGCGGTGGGAGTAGCCGAAGTGGTGCCGCAGGCCGCGAGGACGGCAGCGACCGGAGCAGCGACACCCAACCCGAGGAGTTTTCTACGTTGCCAAAAGAGTGCTTCGGGAGTTATTTCGGATGATGGAATGCGGGTCATGGGTGCATGTCCTCTCAGTCTTGTCGTTTTGGGGTTGCGAGTATGGTAGCGCGGTTTGATTAACGTATAATAAACGGGACAGGGAAGGAGGTGTGTGATGCGTCTGAGTGAAGAAAAAATCTTCCGCATTGCCGAGCGACTCCACGACGAATTGGCGGAGCGTGATTTGCTCCAATATCGTGACCCAGCGGGGACCAAACCGGCTGCAGCACGTGGCGCACGCATTCGTGCGATAGTCGATTTCATCACGGCTGACCTGAAACTCGAAGACGACATCGATGCAGAGGTCGAGAAAATCCTCGATTCGTACTCACGCGTACTCAAACCCACGGAACGCGATGTCCTGCGCCGCAAACACAAAGAAGAAGTCGCCCGACGGCGCAATTACGAACTCTAACGCGCAGATACAGACACGCAGACTGGGCTCGACCGGTAAATCCGGTATGGCGTGTAACAGTGTAGGTACCATGGCATCTCTGACGATACAGCTCCTCGGCAACGCGCAGATACGCACTGCAACGGGCGCCCCTGTCGTACTCCGACGGCGGGCGCGTTTGCTATTGTTTTATCTCGCTGGGCAGAGCGATGCACTCAGTCGAGAACGCTGTGTCACGGTGTTTTGGCCAGACGAAGCTCCAGACACGGCGCGGCAATCCCTCCGTACTGCGCTTTATCAAATCAAAGTCGCCTGTGGCCCTGTCATTCAGAGTGATCAGCAAACACTCCGCCTCGACCCGAATGTCGAAGTGGACATCCGGCTGCTACAGGACGCCCAAC
>JBJONV010000160.1:0-3133 GCA_046051665.1 Chloroflexota bacterium | reverse complement strand
GCGCGGAATGGAACGGCATTTTCGTGGGTCACAACGGCCTCCTTCGACAAGCGTTTTGTTCATATTAATACGGTCGCGACCCTGTTGGTGCAAGAATTGTGTTAAAACTGTCAGTCCAGATTTTTGAGGTCGCTACTATTCCCTGGCTCTTGTGGAGTTTGATAGACGCCATTGCGGACAAGAGCAGGATGAACAAAATGCTGACGCAAATGGGGGATGTATTCGAGGAAGAGCCGTTCGTGTCCCATCCCGATGTGATTGAAAAGCACCAGGTGCTGGTGGATTTGCCCCATGTCACCGACATGCGGTGCAATCGGTAACCCAAAACGCCGTGCGAGCAAGCTGATGGTCAAAAACTCGCTGACACCACCGACACGCACGCAATCAGCCTGGACATAGTGAAGTGCGTTGAGTTGCATGTAGTTTTTAAAGATGATTGCATTCGGCAAGTGTTCGCCCGCTGCGATGCGGAGGGGGGCTATTTCGTGTGCGAGAGTCTGATGGGCGATGATATCGTCTGGATGGGTTGGTTCCTCTATCCAAAACGGGTTGATATCGCGGAATTGGGCGCACATGGTGAATGCCTGTGGCAAACTCCATTGTTGATTCGCGTCGAGCATGAGGGTCGCGTCCGCACCGACTGCTTCGCGCACGGCAGCTGCGCGCCGCAGATCATAATTCGGGTCACGCGCACCGACTTTGAGTTTTACAGCGCCGAATCCTGCAGCGCGAGCACGCTTTGCGTTTTCACGGACTTGTTCGACATCGTAATGAAACCAACCCACGGAAGTGTCATATCCGGGGTAGCCCGTATGTAACACATCCATGCGCGTCTGACGTGAAGCAGCAGCGACAGTCAGAATGTTGATCGCATCAGCTGGTGTCAGGATGTCTTCGAGACCCGCCAGATCAAGGGTCGCAACTAGCGCAGCGGGAGAGAGGTCGAGTAATAGACGCCAGAGCGGGACCTGGCGATGTTTCGCCCAGAGATCGAAGCACGCATTACTGATTGCTGCAAGCGCAAGATGGACGACCCCTTTGTGCGGTCCGAGCCAGCGGTATTGGTGGTGGTTGGCGATCGCAGCATAGACGGAACCAAACGACGACATGACCTCTTCGATGTCGCGGCCCACCAACACGGGAGCCAACGCGTCGATCGCGGCACACACGAGCGCATTCCCTCCACCGAGGGTAAAGGCAAAACCGACACCACGGTGTTTGGTGTCGGTCTCGAGCAGACATGTGGCATATGCATATTGTGGGTTCGTGTGGACAGCATCTGCACCCTCGCCAGGTGCTAATGTGTAGATACGGTCAACGCTTTTGATCGCACGTATGGTTGTCATGGCATCCTGCGCTGCGTGAATATGATGCCATTGTACCAGTGCTTATTTGTCTTCTCGAGGCGGTGAAGAAACGCTGGGCGGAAGCTCCGCTTTGAGAAGTTCTTCGATACTCAACCGTTTGGCGATACTGGTACGTGGTGCTGGCTTGGGAGGCGTTGCTTCGGCAGCATCGGGCTTTGGAGGCGGCGGTGCTTTGGGGAAATCAAAATCCTCTGGCAATGGCTGCGGATTCGTCAACGCCGTTGCACTCGAGGGTTTGGGTATGTAGGGCTTTACTGCAGGTGCAGGCAATCGTGTCTGTGGCTGTGGAACCGCAGATTCGCCCGAAGCGGCGGTGTCTGTCGTCGGGATGTCTTGACTCAACGACACATTCGCTTTTGCGGATTCTTGTGTTTTGGCCTGGGCGTCTGCCAAGTGCTGCTCAAGGAGTTCAGGCGTCAAGGAACCCGTTGGCGCGTCATCTGCAGCGGCAGAGATATTGACATCTGCTGCGGCATCCGCTGGCAGATTTTCCGCTGTTGGCTCTGGATCGGGTGTTGTGAGCAACGATTCAAGCAATGCAGAGGTAATCGGAGTGCGGTTGCCGCGTGTGCTTGTTTGCGCTGGTTTCTTGACGGGGGGAGGAGCGATTTCTGCCGTTGGCTCTTCCGCTCCCGCGACCGCAGATGGTATGTGCGGTGGAGCGACAGGGGGAATTAATTCGGAAGTTGGTTCATCCTGCTGGGTATGTTCGTTCACCGTCGCATGTACTGCTGTGTCGGTAGTCGGTAATTCCGCAACCGTCGTGGCTTCGGCGGGCACCGGAGGTTCGGTGATGGCAGATGCTGTCACCGAGGATGCTACCGGTTCGGTAACGTCTGGTTCTTCAGAGATAGCGTCGATAGTGGCTGGCTCAGACGCAGTTCCTTCTGCGGAGACATCGGAGGTACGCGGTGGTGCCGTATCGACGTGTACCGTGAGGTCGACGGCGTCAGCTGCGATTGACACAGTTTCTGCGCTCGTTGCGGGTGCGGTGAGTGGTTCTTCTGCGGTCTGCAGTTCCAGTGTATCGAGCGCGGGTGTCTCTAAGACTGGTTCGCTGGCAAGAGCAACGTCGATCGGGGCAGAGGATGTCACGACAACCGCAGGAACGATGGGTTTTGCGGGCAACTGTGGAATCGCCCATTCGAGATGGTGTTCATACAAGGTACCCACACGTGGGGTGCCGCTTTCATCCCAGCCCATCATCTCGTAGTACAGCGCTATTTCGGCATCGAACGCAGTTTTATCAAGGAATACACCTGCTTTATCGCCACTGTCGATTGGATCGCTGAAGAAGCGTGCAGGCAAAGTATCACTCGATGCGACGATTCCCTCGCGGCGGTTGTAGAGCTGCATCAGGTGGGTACGACGTTCGCCAAAACGGAGCAGTTCGTGCGAAGATGTCTCCCACCCGGTGACTGCTGCGAGCATATCGGTCATGAGTTGTAAGCTCAAAACACGGGTAGGAGCGATGGCAAAAATACAGAAGGCCAATGCGTCTGCAGCAGACCAGAGCGTATGCAGAGCTTTGTAGTTGCGGACTTTCTTGGGACCAAGGTACTCCATCGGAATACGCTCTATGATGCCCAAAGTCCGTGCATAATCGAGTGAATGGTCCCAGCCGACCTGGGTATCGAAGTCCCAATCGTGTTCGCAGATGTCGTAGCGTGGCCCAATAGGAGCCGTCGCGTAGCCGAGGGCGAGGTTACTCTGGCTGCGTGGTTCAAAGGGAACGAGTTCGACTCCCTTGACGTGCATCGCGTATC
>JBJONV010000159.1:0-5930 GCA_046051665.1 Chloroflexota bacterium | reverse complement strand
CGGTGGTCAAACCGGTTCCGGTGGTATCGCAGCTGCTGCTGAAGCCGGCGCATACGTCATCGGCGTCGACCAGGACGAGTTTGTCACCACCTTCCAGAATGGTGCAGCTCCTGGCGCTGACAAAATCATCTCGAGCGCCATGAAGCGTGTCGACCAGGCCGTCTTCTTGACCATCAAGGACGTTGTCGATGGCAAGTTCACCGCAGGTGTGTCTGTTTATGACGCATCCAACGGCGGTATCGGTTTGGCTCCGTACAACAAGGCAGACGGTGCAATCTCGGCCGAAGTCAAAGCCAAGATGGAAGAAATTCTGAAGGGCTTGTCCGACGGTTCCGTGACCACTGGTGTGACCCTGAACTAGTCTCATTCCAACGGCCGCGTGTGACTCCTTCGGAGTCACACGCGGTTTTTTGTTTGTGAGTCCCCTGAGACAACACGCGCACTCCATGCAAAAACGCAACAAAAGTGCCTTTCGGTTGGACGTTTGCCTTCCCTGGTGCTACTGCGGAAGGGTTGTCTATGAACGCTCTCTGTATGACAAACCACCTAGTTCGACGGTTCACGCTGGGTATGTTTTTGGCGCTGGTGTGGTATGCTAGCCATATCGGCATCAATGGAGTTGTCTATGACACCAGTACTCGAAGTACGCAATCTGACCAAACGCTTCCCCGACGTCATTGCGAATGATGCGGTGAGTTTTACCCTCGAAGCCGGCGAAATCCACGCATTCCTGGGCGAAAATGGTGCTGGCAAATCGACACTCATGAATATGCTGTACGGGATGTACCGTCCCGATGACGGCGAAATACTGCTCAATGGTGAAGTCGTGCACCTCAAAGGCGCAAATGACGCAATACGCCGTGGGCTGGGGATGGTGCACCAGCATTTTATGCTCGTACCGACCCTCACCGTCACCGAAAACATTATCCTGGGCAACGAAGTCACCACCAACGGAGCCCTCGACCTGAAACGCGCTGGCGAGGCAATCGCTTCACTTGCACGGAGCTTCGGTCTGGATATCCCGACCGACGTCCTCATCCAAGACCTTCCTGTCGGTGTGCAACAGCGTGTCGAAATCGTCAAGGCGCTGTACCGTGGTGCAGATATCCTCATCCTCGACGAACCCACTGCGGTCCTCACCCCCCAAGAAGCCGATGACCTGTTTGTGGTGATTCGGCGACTCAAGGCACAGGGGAAGTCAATAATCTTTATCAGTCACAAATTACGCGAAGTGCTTGCCCTTGCCGATCGCATCAGCGTGCTACGACGTGGCAAATTGGTCGGATCGACGACCCCAGCTGCAGCAACAGAAGCGAGTTTGGCAGGTATGATGGTCGGTCGTGATGTGGTTTTGCACATCGACAAAGCGCCCGCAACTCCGGGTGATGTGATGCTCGCAGTAGACCATCTGACGGTCCTCGATGAACGCGGCAGTGTCGCTGTCGACGACATATCATTCACCGTGCGTGCCGGCGAAATCGTTGGTATCGCAGGTGTACAGGGCAATGGCCAGACCGAACTCGTCGAAGCAATCACTGGTCTCAAAGTGCCCCGTACCGGTACGATCGCGTTGCACAACGAATCCCTCGCAGGACGTGGCACGAATGTCGCGATTGCAGCCGGGATGGGCCACATCCCCGAAGATAGACATCATCACGGGCTAGTGTTGAATTACTCCATCGCAGACAACATGGTTTTGTCGACCTACGATCTTCCGCCGTTCTCCAAAAACTACGTTATTGACCAGACAGCAATCGCAACACAAGCGACGACACTCGTCCAAAACTTCGACGTACGCACACCAAGCATTGATGCGCTTGCCTCGACATTATCGGGCGGGAATCAACAAAAAGTCGTCGTCGCACGGGAACTCGCACGACCACTCAAACTGTTGGTAGCGGCACAACCCACGCGTGGCCTCGACGTCGGATCGATTGAGTTCATTCACACACGCATCGTCGAACAGCGCGATGGTGGGAGCGCTGTGTTGCTGGTCTCGGCGGAACTCGACGAAATTCTTTCACTCGCCGATCGCATTCTGGTGATGTACCACGGTCGTATTATTGCCGACATACCCAGTAGCCAAGCACAGCGGAATGCCATCGGCTTGCTCATGGCCGGCGTGACCACCCCACAAGAGGTATCTGCATGAGCGCACCAACACCTACTGCTGCACGCACTTGGCGTGAATCCCTGACGCCGTTACTAGTTCCCAGCTTGGCAATATTCACCGCACTCCTGATCGGTGCCGTCATTATTATCGCCACCGGAGCAGATGTCATCTCGGCATACGGTGGGCTCTTTATGGGCGCTATTGGTAGTCCGCAGTCGATTGCGTATACACTCGTCGAAGCAACACCGTATATTTTCGGTGGGCTAGCCGTATTGGTCGGATTTCGTGGCGGATTGTTTAATATCGGCGTCGAGGGACAAATCGCTGTTGGGTCGATGTGTGCAGCAATCGTCGGTGCCTTTGCCGACTTACCACCAGGCATCCATGCTATCGCAGCATTTATTGCTGGTGCACTCGGTGGCGCCGCTTGGGGTGCAATCCCAGGCTGGTTGCGGGCTCGGACTGGTGCACACGAGGTCATCACCACGATTATGTTTAACTACATTGCCATTCGTGCGACCGATTATCTCATCAAAGTCCCGTTCCGCGATCCCGAATCGACTGCGCAACGCACCCCGTATATCGCTCCAGGAGCAGAGATTCCGTATCTCTTTGGCGCCGACTACCGTCTCCATTTGGGTTTTCTGATTGCTATCGGCATGGTGTTCTTCACCCATTGGCTCCTCAATCGCACCATTATCGGGTTCGAAATCCGGACGGTTGGTGCTAACCCCGATGCCGCCGATTACGCTGGAATGAACGTCTCGCGCTCACTGGTCATCACGATGGCATTCAGTGGCTTACTCGCGGGTATGGCAGGCGCGGTACAGGTCCTCGGGCTCGAGCACAATCTCAAGGCGTCGTTTTCGGCGGGGTACGGCTTTGATAGTATTGCTATTGCGTTGCTGGCTGCGAGCAACCCGCTCGGTGTTGTCCCCGCAGCAATCTTCTGGGGGGCGCTTCGCAACGGGGCAGGTCTGATGCAACTCAACTCGGGGATTTCGATTAACCTGATCAACATCGTCCAAGCACTGGTGATTGCGTTTGTTGCCGCAGATCAGATTGTGCGCCAGATCTACCGGATTCGCAGTGCCAAATCCAGTGGCGTCAAACTGACCCGTGGTTGGGGCCGATAGGAGCGTACCTGATGAACACATTTTTCACCCGTGAACGCGTCATCGGCATTATCGGTATATTGACCGCATGTGCATTGTTCTTCTTGGTGCAACAGTCTGTACCCAATGGGGCGACGTCAACCCTGCGCATCCCGTATGCAATGGCCGCCCCGAGTGACGCTCCGCTCGTCGACATCGTATTGCCCACCGCAATCAGTATCTATGTCATGGCAGGGCTGTTGGTGGGTGCGGCTATCGCTATGATGGTAGGCAAACGGATCGACCTCGCCCCAGCGTATATGGGCGCGGTCATCGGGGTGACAATCCTTAGCATCCTGCTGACGGCGATTGTCAATAACCGTACCGATATCGTCGACATGCTCGGCCGCATGATACGCCTTGCGACGCCGATTGCGCTCGGTGCCTTAGCCGGCATCTTGTGTGAACGATCCGGCGTCGTTAACATCGCCATCGAAGGCACCATGCTTTTTGCCGCCTGTGTTGCCTACATCGTGTCACTCAGCACAGGGAGTGCAGTCATCGGCTTGTTAGTTGCGATGGCTGCGGGCTCTGCAATTGTGATGATTCATGCGGTGTTGTCTTTGCACTACAAAACCGACCAGATTATTTCGGGGACCGTCATCAACATTCTCGCGGTCGGTGTCACGGGGTATCTCCGCACCAGTGTGATCCTCCCGTTGCAGACGAGTGGGTATGCCGGTGCCGCATTGCCCCAAATCGACATTCCGCTATTGGCGCACATCCCCGTGCTCGGTCCGATGTTGTTCCAGCATCGACCAATTACCTATTTGATGTTGATTTTGGTGCCTGTGACCAGTTTTCTGCTCTTCCGTACGTCATGGGGGTTACGGACCCGTGCCATTGGGGAGCACCCCCGAGCCGCAGATACGATGGGTGTCAATGTCAACCGGTTACGCTACTTCAATGTGTGGGTATCCGGGTTTTTGGCAGGCTTAGCTGGCGCGTGGTTTTCGATCGAAGCAAGCTACAACTTCGACGATGTCATGACCAACGGCCGTGGCTTCATCGCTTTGGCAGCCATGATTTTTGGCAATTGGACGCCATACGGTGCACTGAGTGGAGCACTCCTTTTTAGTGCTGCTGATGCGCTCCAAATCAAAATCCAAGGATTTGATTTTGCCCTGCCGTCACAGTTTGTCCAGATGCTCCCATATGTCATCACCGTCGTTGTTTTGGCGGGGGTCATCGGCCGCGCACGTCCCCCTGCGGCATCCGGCAAAACGTACGAACCCTAGTTCATTGGCGCTGCACACGCACAGGTACGCCTGTGCGTGTTTTTTTGTGTAGAACACCACTGATAATGATATTCTCATGAAAAACTGATACTATACATGCCATTGTGCTCGTGAGGTAGGGTGATGGGAAGCGAAATAATCCTGATTGTGGTCTTGTTGTTGGCCAATGGTGTGTTCTCGGGAACCGAACTGGCGATGGTGTCTGCCCGTCGGGGTCGTTTGCAACAAAAAGCAGACGATGGGGTTACCGGGGCAGAGGTCGCACTCGCCCTCCAAGATGATCCCAACCGCTTGTTATCGACCGTCCAAATCGGTATTACTTTGATAAGTACCCTCACCGGGGTATACGGCGGTGCGAGCATCGCTGACAAAATCACGCCACTGCTCGTGCCTATTCCGTATATCGGTGCATATGCGAGTGCCGTCGCCCTGACCAGTGTGGTTATTTTGTTGACATACTTGTCGTTGGTGATTTCGGAACTCGTTCCCAAGCGTCTCGCGATGATGCATGCCGAATCGATTGCCATTCGCATGGCTTCGCCGATGAACGTCGTCGCCGCAATCTCACGTCCATTAGTGTGGTTGTTGACGGCTTCGACCGAAGTGCTTCTGCGACTATTCGGCCAGCGGGCCAACAACAGTGCATCCGTCACCGAAGAAGATATCCGCCAGCTTGTTCGTGAGGGAGCCGAAGGCGGCGCACTCGATGCACACGAGCGCGAAATCTTTGAAAACGTCTTCAGCCTTGGGGATATGACAGTGCGACAGGTGATGACACCGCGTACCGATGTTTACAGTCTTGATGCCGACGCGTCCATTGAATCGGTGGTCGATGATCTCCTCGACTCGGGCTTCTCTCGTGCACCGGTCTATGAAAAAGACCTCGACCACGTCGTCGGCGTCGTCCACGCACGGGATATCCTGCGCCTCGTCCGTAGCAAAGAGACGAATGATCTCGTCCGCTCCGCCATGCGTCCGCCGTTGTTCGTCCCCGAACAGAGCCGCGCAGGTGATACCCTGGCGTTGTTCAAGAAAACGCAGCAACATTTGGCCGTGGTGGTCGGTGAACTCGGTACCGTCGAGGGGATTATTACCCTCGAAGACGTGCTCGAAGAAATCGTCGGGGACATCGCAGACGAGCACGATGATGCGGCTTCACCGCACATCGTCAAGCGGGACGACGGAACATTCCTGGTAGACGGGACGACTGCCATCGACGAAGTCGTTGCCCGGACTCACTTGGTGGTCCACACCAACGAAAACGCGCAGTTCGATACCATCGCCGGATATATTTTGAGCTTGCTTGGGCATATCCCTAGTGCAGGCGAATCTGTCGTCGCGCACGGGTGGAAGCTCGAAGTGATCGACATGGATGGGCTGCGTATCGACAAAGTATTGCTCAGCAGAGTCGAATAAATCTTTTCG
>JBJONV010000158.1:0-34139 GCA_046051665.1 Chloroflexota bacterium | reverse complement strand
GCTTGGTCGAGCCGCTGTTTGGTATTGCGGGTCGAGAATTCTCCGGTCGCGACATTATCCTCATCGTTGGTGGTCTCTTCCTTTTGGCCAAAAGCACCATGGAAATGCATCATAGCTTGGAAGGGCACAACGAATCTCAGAGCAACGTTGGCGCCAAGAACTTCTTTGCTGTCATTGGCCAAATCGCCATTCTAGACATCGTGTTCTCGTTGGACTCGGTGATTACTGCGGTGGGGTTGTCGGGTGAGGTGCCTATCATGATTGTAGCAATCATTATTTCGGTCATCATCATGCTGATTTTTGCCAAGCCGTTGAGCGAATACATCGAACAACATCCAACACTCAAGATTCTGGCGTTGTCATTCTTGTTGTTGATTGGGATGTCCTTGGTTGCCGAAGGATTCGAGTTCCACCTCGACAAAGCGTACATCTACTTTGCGATGGCATTCTCTGTCGGTGTCGAACTGTTGAACATCCGCATGCGAAAAGGCAAACCTGTGACATTACATCAACAGATTGTCGAAAACGAGAAGTAGTATGGAATATCGATCACTCGGCAATACGGGGTTTCAGGCTTCGCGCATCGGTGCGGGGGATTTGGCAGACCGGTCATTGCCGATTGAGGTATGTGTTGCGACACTCCAGCGAGCAATCGCCTGGGGTGTCAACATTATTGACACTGCACCGGGATATGAAGATGGATACTCCGAAGAAATCGTCGGGCGTGCCATCGCACACCGCCGTGATCAGCTCTTTGTGGTCACCAAAATTGATGAACTCCAAGAGGCAGTCGAGCCACAGTTGTACGCGAGCCTTGATCGCCTACAGACCGATTACGTCGACGGGTATGTGTACCATGGCTTGTCGGATATGGACACCTATCTGGCGTTGCGTGAACGAGAAGAAGGTTTTCGTGCAGTAAACGCATTGAAAGCACGGGGATTCGTGCGCAATGTGGGGATTTCTTCGCACAATCCGACCGTCCTCATGCAGGCACTTCGAGATGGGGTCTGCGATATCGCGATGTTCCCGGTTGGGCCATTTGTTCATCCGCAATATATCCAAATGGTCTTGCCCGAGGCAAAAGCGCGTGGCGTCGGCTCGATTTGCTTCAAAACATTCGGCGCTGGTAAGCTCGTCACAGACACGACCGGCTATGGGCAGCCGTTGGTCGCGCGTCCGCGTGGAAAGTTGTCTGCAGGAGCAGGTGGTTCTTCGGGATCGCGGAACATGACGGTTGCCGATTGTGTGCAGTACACGTTGACTCATGATCCCGATGTTGCATTAATCGGAATGAGCTTCCCTGCCGAACAAGATATGGTCCGTGCCGCGTATGAATCTTTTCGGCCAGCCGACCATGCAGAACTCACACGCATCGAACAGTGTGCAGCAGACGCTCGGCAAGGCAAAGGCCCGTGTTGGTGGAACCCAGACCCAGACGCGTAGTTTTTATACAGAATACGTGCGGAGAAGTTCACATGCAGCGCTGTGTTGTGCGGTAATCGCATAATCCAGCGCTGTCTTGTTGTCGTTCGTCAGTGCAGTTGTGTCTGCACCAGCCGCAATCAATAGTCTGAGGATTGCGACGTTCCCGTGCTGTGCCGCGGCGTGAATAGGACGGAAACCGCCTCGTTGGATTGCATTAACATCTGCGCCGGCAGCAATCAGGAGCTCCACACACACCAGAGAATTTGCTGCAGTGGCAGAATGAAGTGGTGCTACCGAGAAAGCATTCTGAGATGGCGTCGACGGGTTCGCTCCGAGCCGCAAGAGCAAGGCCACTGCGTCGGATGCATCGAAGAAGCACGCCAAACCCAGCAACTGGAAACCATCGCCGGAATATGCAGAAAGCAACCGTCGATCACGCTCGAGATGCTGACTGAGGCTCGCAGTGTCGTTCAGGGCTGCTGCGGTGTATGGATCGAGGGCTGCGCAATGCGCGACAATCCATTCGGCAAGGGTTCTGTGCCCGTAATACACTGCATGCAGCGCGAGCGAGACACCGTTGTCATCGGCCAAAATCAGGCCTTGTTCATCGGTCAACGGCAGTGTAGAGAGGAGTTCTGTGTCATTCTGTTGGGCTGCGATTACTTGTTGCATCGTGGATTGCTATGCTCCGTTGCTTGCTTCTATGGGTGATTGATCAACGCATAAGCCAGGTGGTGATATCAAAGGGCTCGACAACGACAGCCATCGTGGCTCCGCCGTGCGAAGTACAAACGTAGGTATACGTGCCTGGTTTTCGATAGCGCTGACGAATCTGTTGTCGCGGTGCAATGGGACGACCGACGAGCAATATCTGCTCGTCGGTGTCGTTTCGAATGATGAGTGTATCGCGCAGACCCGCGATGAGGACAACCTGTTCCGGTAAAACGAGGGTGGTATCTTTTGTCACGATGACCGTGTGCGTCCGCTGCTGTTCGAACCACCACCAGCTTGATGCCATCAAAACAACAAGCAGCGTGCCGAGGAGTGCAGTTTTCACACGGGGATGCATTACCGGACCTCAACAGTCACGGGGATCTGACCTGCATTGGCAAACGTCAAGGTGAGTACGAATCTATCACCACTCTTGAGGTCTATTGTCAAACCAATCAACATGATGTGATAACTCCCTGGTTGGAGCGATTGAGTGGTTGCTGCCTTGACAGGAATTCCCCCTTGGACCGGAATCATCTGCATGGTACCGTTGTCATTAACGACCGTATGTAATTCGATCGATGCAGCGATATCGCCAGTCACGCTGATGAGTGTATCGTCAGTCGTTGCGGTGTTTGTAACGGTCAAATACGCTGCGCTGTTGTCGCCATTGGTTCCCTTCCGCGCCCACGGGTCACGGAGTGCAATCCCATTTTGCGTTGCCACCGGAGTGGCGTCGAGGTTTGGTGTTGCCATTGGCATTTGGGAGCCGTGTTGACGCATATTCATTTGGTGTTGCATCCCACACGCTGTGAGTGTGAGTGCGATTGCGATGATAGTGAAGACTCGCATAATTAGTTTTCTAGCGGATTATTCCGCGATGAGTGCTTGTAGATCTGCAGTAATGTCGTCTATCGGAGACCCGAACCCAATGAGTAACCGGCGCATCCCTTGTTTGTCGATGACGGTAATCGTCGATGTGTGATCCATCGCATACCCGAGTGCTGAGTCAGGCGTTTCACGCCGCTGTGCACCGGCGCCGTATGCCTGATAGACAGCTGCGAGCGAATCGGGTGAGCCCGTGAGTGCAATCGTTGATGCATCATACAGATCAACAAAGCGAGTCAGGCGTTCCGGCGTATCACGCTCGGGATCTACGGTGACAAACACGAATGCGACGTTGGCTGCATCGCTCCCGAGACGCGTACGTACGATTTGTAAATCAGAGAGTGTCGCAGGACAGACATCGGGACAGTTCGTATACCCGAAGAAGAGTAAGACGACCTTCCCTTTGAGTTGTTCGAGTGCAAACGGTTGCCCGCGTTGATCCGTGAGTGTGATGTTGTAGGCCGTATCGGGAGGTTCAATGGTCGCCGATTTGTATGTATAGGACGTGCAACTGCTCAGCAAAGCAGACAAGAGAATCAGAAGTAGTATGGGAAAACGTAAAACGTGCATGATATCCCTTTACGACAAAAGCGAACCAATCAGAGCTGACACACGGGGCGGTGGGGATTGCGGAGGCGCAACATGCGACTCTGGATACATCCATCGTGGTGACTGAACCGTGCGCACCATAAACGGTACAACAAATCGGTGTGAGCTGGTGAATGCGGCAACAAAAAACGCCGCCGGTACGGGGGAACTCTGTTGTGCGGTGGAAGTAGGATGAGGAGGCACATCGCGGAGCATGGTACAGACAAAGCGAGGCGTGGTTTTGTCGTGTTGGAGCAGATTCACACAATGCGCGATACAGTGCAGCGGCAGCCCACACGAAAGTGTGAAAGCTAACAGAAGGTGAACGCTGTTTCTGTGTACCGATGCTATCGTCAATCGTCTCATGGACAACATTGTACTACTTTTCACAGACTAGGAGATGAGAAGTAGCTGTGCTTGTTTTCGATCGGGTGCGCGGCATGCTTTGCCTCGTACGCATGAAGGAAGTGTAGCGAGCATGTTGCGACAAGCGGTGATTTTCTGTTTGCAAAAGAGTAAGGCTCTCTACACCGGCCACGCACGTACTAGAGACCGTTTATCGAAACATCTGTGAGAGTGGCACCAACAAAATAAACCGCGCTTCTGTGCCCTTTGTTGCGAGGGATTGCGAAGCGCGGCTGGAGTTGCTAATCGTTTCTTTAGAATGGTACGCGTTACTCGCCGATGAGTCCTCGGGTGTTTTTGCTGCGTGTCGGGGATTCCTTCGACGAAAAACGCCCTATGCCGAGTTGACCAGAGGTGTTGCGTCCCCAACACCAGACGGCACCACCATTGGTTCTTGCACAGGTATGCGCTTCACCGACAGAGACTTCTTTGATGGGGCCAATCGATGCAACGACGGCTGGAGCGAATGTGACCGCAGTGGTCCTCTCAATCACACTGCCGTCGCCGAGTTGTGAAGATGCGTTATCGCCCCAACAATATCCAACGCTTGCACTCGATACTGCGCAGGTATGTCCTCCGGCACCGGCGGCGATCGAGACGAGGTTTTTGAGCGGCGTGGATCCCGCTTTCACCGAGACAGCCAATGCACGATTGGTACGGGTCCCATCGCCGATTTGTCCATGCGTATTGAGCCCCCAACACCACGTCCCGGCGGTGCCCGTCAACGCACAGGAATACTGTTTGCCGCTGGTAACCTGGCTAACGCCCGACAGGATTCCCGTCGCTGTTCTGACTTGTACCGCACCAGCGTTCGAAGCAAGCGGTGAACCTGTTGCACCTGAGGCACGATTGCCCCAACACCATACCGTACGATCAGCCACTACCGCACAACTGTGTGTACTGCCAACGCTGAGCATTTTGACACCGGATAACGGATCACCGTTTGCCTTCTTGACGGGAACGGGATACACACTCGCGGTCCGAGTGCCATCGCCGAGCTCACCGTATGCATTTGCGCCCCAACACGACACGGTACCCGCGGCGCTGAGTGCACAGCTATGTGCCTGACCGACAGCTACTGCGATTTGGGTGCTCAATGTGCTCGCATCTGCATTGATGACCGATACGGCACCCAGGCGACGTGTTTTGGTGCCGTCACCGAGTTGGCCACTCGTGTTGGCTCCCCAGCACGAAACAGATCCTGATGACGTCACCGCACAGCTGTGTTGAGATCCAGCAGCAATATCTGTGATGCCAGTGATGGGACTTCCAGACAATGTTTTTACCGTCGTTGCTATGGATTGCGTGGCGGTGGTGGTTGTGCCTGCCTGTCCTTGTGTGTTTGCCCCCCAGCACCAGGCTCCATTGGTGTAACTGGTGAAACAGCTCGTATTGGCACCAGTGCTGAGTGTCTCGGCTGATTGTGCACTGGTAATGCAGCGGTACGCATTGACATTGTCGATATACCATCCGCGATTGGTTACATAGCGATCTGTGGTCACACGGAAGCGGAAGCGGATGTGCTTCCCTGCCAAAGAACTCAGAATGAGCTTACTCGAGATGTACCCGTTGCTTAGCCCGGAAAAAGCAGTACGGCCAGCAAGTACGTTTGTGTTCTTCGATACGATGAGGGTACTGTTGTAACCATTTGTCACAAACAATGGTTTTGCATCGACCCATGTGCTCCCGGAATCGAGAGAATATTCGACAATCCCACCGTCGTATGCACTTGTGATAGCGCTCCCGCTCGCATTGTAGTAGGCTTCGAAGTCGTAGGAGTGATCAAATCGAAGCGTCGCCCCGACGGGAACGTAGAAGCCGGTCAACATCGTGAAGCGCTGATCTGATTGATTTGTCGGGTAGAGGTGTCCGATACTATGCAACCCGAGTGTGGCGTACTGCGCCCAGGTTGGCGCAGGATAATACCAATCAGATCCAGTTGATGGGGTTTTCGCCCATTTGGAGGGTGCTACTGATTCAAACGAGTCGGCATAGAGGTCGATTTTGGTTTCGTTGGCACTACATGTAGACGCTTCCGTAGCTGGCGCACGCGGGGGAGATTTGGCCATTTCGGTAGCGAGGACGGTTTGTTGCACCGCGACACAATCAGACGTCACAAAGCCAAATGATCCAGTAGTTACAAACGCACTGCAGGCGGCATTGAGACTGCCACCCAGGTCTTGGTAATCACTGCCAGACAAGAGATACGCGGTGACCACGCGGTAGTACAATTGGGCGGTTTTTGTCAGGCCCAGAGCGCTGATTGTATAGCCGTTAAATGAGCCGCCATCGACCAATAATGAAGCCGCTTTATTATTGACACCACTATTGCTATGAACGCCGCCGTTATCGCTTATCTCACCGAGGTACAACCCATTGTTGTAGTTGGTGCTGGTCATTTTGTCGGGATCGCCAAAGAGGCCAGGGTTACTCATGGAGCGAATCGCACCAATAGGGAGGTCTTCTCCCATCAACCATGCATCACTGACCAAATCGCCGCTCGGGCCAACGTACCATTGGTCGACGAATTCGCCAAAGACATCCGAGAGGGATTCGTTTATTGCACCGGATTGGAAGTAATAATAGAGCCCAGCTGTTTTTTCGGTGACGCCGTGGGTAAGTTCGTGCGCCACAACATCATCAGCGGATGCATATGTTGATCCATAGGTCATTTGTACGCCGTCCCAAAATGCATTTGCATATGGGCAGCTGTCTCCGAGTGGGCAGTAGTTGACGAGCGAGATAATCTTCATCCCTGCATCGTCGATTGAGTCACGACCGAGGACGGTATTGAAAAATTCATATGTCGCTTTGGCATTTTCCCATGCGGTATCGACATCTACGACGCCAGAACTGGTCAGTCCATTGAGGCGCGTCGCCTGACTGTCGGTGGCGCAGTTATTGTTTTGGTTCGAATCAGAATCGACGACGTTGTTGGCATTGCAGACGCGTTGATCGAGCGCGTGAGCTATCTGGTTGAACTGGAGGGTGATTGTGCCGTGGTGCGCGTCAACGAGGACGAGTGCCCGTATGTCGTAGTCATTCCGCACCTCGAATCGCCAGTTGAGCGATGTGATGGGCGCATGGGGACTTCCGAGCATGTCTGGGTGATAAATCCACAGGCCGAGATTTTTTGCACTGAGGTGGTCAGGTTGTTGTCCATAGGCTTTCTCGATGACCGATAGGGCCTGTGTCTCGGCAGTTGCTGCGCTCACTGTGGGTGTTGTGTCGACGTGATAATCGGGCAAGACTTTGCCATGCACAGAAGCGACCTGCATGGTGGGCAACACATGAACCGAGAGTTCGCCGGCGAGAATAGGCACCTGTTGATATGTTTGTTGAAAGCGTACATACCTACCGCTCTCAGCGATGGATTGATTCGACATCGTGACGAGATTCGCCGCAATCGCAGTATTGCCGAAGGCTGGTCCAAATCGTCGCAAAAAGGCCCGTGCCACTGCCTCTGCAGTCGTCGGATCAACGAGTGCAGTAGTAGTTGCAATCGGAGATTCAATGGGCATCGTGATAAACCGTACATGGCCAGTACGTTCGTCGGTGCTGATTTCGGCGCCTTGTTGTTCGAGCATGGTCAGTTGACTGGATATGGAAGGTTCTGCGGCGGATGAGCGAGTAAATGGTAGAGTGCTCATAGCGATTGCAATAAATAATCCGACATGAACGATTACACGACGCATGACAGACCTGGTTTCTCTAAAATTCTACTCGCGTATTGCCATCGTAGCACATGGTCACCGAGCCGTCTGCGTTCTCACGCAGAAGCAGAGCATCTGATAGACTTGCATCAAGCGCACACAGAAGGAATACATGATGGTGACATACGAGGATGTAGTATCGGCGGCCCATCAAATACAGAGCGTGGTTCATCACACGCCGGTGTATCAATCTCAGACCTTGAATGCAGCACTTGGTATAGAGGTGTTTTTCAAAGGGGAGCATCTGCAGCGGACGGGTTCGTTCAAATTCCGTGGTGCGTATAACGCGCTTTCGCGCTTGCAGATGGACCAACGCCGTGCTGGTGTAATCGCGTTTTCGTCTGGGAATCATGCTCAAGGTGTCGCCTTGGCAGCACAGTTACTGCGTATCCCTGCGGTGATTTGCATGCCGACGGACGCGCCGGCGGTAAAAGTCACCGCGACACTTGGCTATGGTGCTGAGGTGATCCGGTATGACCGAATGACCCAAAACCGAGAGGAATTTGCGAAGGCAATTGCTGATTCGCGGGGTTTAACGCTCATCCCCCCGTATGATCACCCGCATATCATTGCCGGGCAAGGTACCCTCGCACTCGAACTTTGTGCGGCGGTACCCGATTTGGATGCACTATTTGTCCCAGTTGGGGGAGGCGGATTGATATCAGGGTGTGCGATTGCAGCACACGGGCTCCATCCGAACCTTCGTGTATATGGGATTGAGCCCGAACAAGCAGACGATACAGCCCAGTCGTTCCGGAGTGGCAAACGGACTGCGATCTCGGCACCGGATACGATTGCTGACGGATTGCGGGTGAATGCACCAGGCGCGTTGACATTCCCGCTGGTGCAAGAACACGTCAGCGATATCATCACTGTCAGCGAGGCCGAAATTCGGGCGGGCACGCGGTATATCTACGAGCGGCTCAAACAAGTCATCGAACCGAGTGCAGGAACTGGTCCTGGTGCACTGTTAGCAGGCAAAATTCCTGCAGGTATTCAACGCCTTGGTGTGATTTTGTGTGGTGGCAATATCGAACCGCGGGTGCTTGCCTCACTCTGGGACGACGCGTAGCGCGTTGGTACCGGTTGTTGCATCGAAAAATCGCGACTGTTGGATGGGCATGAGCCATGGAGTGGTGGGGTTTGCGGCATATGCTAATCCCGCGTGCTCTGCAAACCCCTGTGATCGATACCCGAGAGACGCAGCGGCAGCATCGCCAAACAGCGCAGCAACCAGGAGCGGATAGGCTGTTTCGTCGAGAATGGTCATCAGGAGCTCTTCCTGTTCCTGTGTCACGTTGTTTGGTTGAGAAGGGGATTGCTGCGTGAGGTGGGAGACAATTTGCTCTTGTGCGAGCATGTCTCGCAGTGTTTGTGGCGGCCCGTAGAGGGTGTGCCACTGGCGACGAATAATGCTGGCATGCACTTCTTGTTCGACCATTGCTATGGTGTAAGACTCAGAAGCAAACAGGGTTGTTACGCACCAGTGTGCGATATTGGCTGGGGGAGGAGTAAAGCGACGCGCCATGTCGATGTCGATGCGTGCAGTCCATCCGCCGGCAATGTCATCAACAACAGCAAAACCATGGAGAAAACCACTTGTCACGCCGAGATTTCGCGTGAAGGTCTCAAGCCAACGTGGTGCGTCTTCGTCACAGGCTAGTAACGGTTCGAGCACGTCGCCGAGGTGTTCTGTGGCCATCGGGTTCATGCGTATAAGAGGTGCATTACACGTGTCAGGGGTCGTTCCCACGAATGCAAGATAGCGCGGAAAACGAATCTCCGCGATGCGAGGAAGTCGATAGAAATCACGCATCTGTGCCAAAAACGGGATATGTATGATTTGACTTGAAATAGGCTGTCGATTCATTGATCGGCGTGCCATCCTGCAATGTGATGTTGACTGCCGGTCACGATGGCAGTCGCAATATCACGCGCGCACAACGTCCCAACAATGTTGCCGGTGCCACTATACCCGCCGCAAGCCCAGACTGTGGGCAATACTTGACCGACAAATGGCCGTACATCATCGAGACGATATGCCACACTAGCACCCCAGCGCTGCTGGATTGGTGCACTGCTCACAACGGTCGTCCGTAATCGGGCTTCGATTGATGCTTGAACCGTATGTGTCGGGTATGCCGCATGCCCCCATTCGGATGCTTCATGCTGGTCACGTGCACCACCGATAGCGATGGTCCCATCACGGCGTTGTTGCCAATAGTCGTAGCCGTAGTTGTAGTAAACAGGTCTTGGTAGGTGCAGGGTGAGGTCTGGTGCAGTAGCTAACATTTGCAGACGCGTCGTCTTGAGCGTGCCGACGAGTTGTGGTAACAAAATTTCGATATTGCCATCGACCGCAACGATGATATGTTTGCATGCAATACGGTGATTATTTGCAACGACCACGTGCGGTTCAATGTGTTGCACGCGGGTGCGTTCATAGAGTGTGACACCAGCGTTACGCAACGCATGTGCGAGTCGGCGTACACGCTGCAGTGGCTGGAAGACGCCATCAGTCGGTACCAGGATTCCACGTCCTTCGGACCCTTCGTATGGTTCGACGGCTAACCCATCCTGACGCATCATCGCATACTGGCGCAGGCAATCGCGATATTCCTCATCGTCTTTGGCGATACGCAGCGATCCACGATGTTCGAATGTCGGCTCTTCGGCAGCGAGGCGGTAGATTTCTTCGAGGGTGCGGTGATACAAGCGTGTGGCACGTGTGTGACCTAATTCATCGACAGCATCGTGGTGAAATGCCGCGATCCCTGCGAGGATAAAACCGCCATTTGACCCTGCTGCGCCAGCACCGACCATCCCCGCATCAATCCCAATTGCATCTATTCCGTGTTGGTGCAAGTGCATCAGCGCAGTCAGACCAGATGCACCGAGGCCAACGACGCAGACATCGCATCGGAGTGACTGCTGGACCGACGGTCCACTCTGCCACGGCTGAGAATTCCACAAAACATCGTTCGTTGGATACATACTGCTACTCGTTCTTGGTTCGGAATGCGCTGAGTATACGTGAAAATGGTTTCCCCTGCGTAATCAACAGGCATTGTCGTCTCATAACGGACGGTTTGACTGTTTGATACGTCGCTGTGAGCGCATGATAAAGGTAAAAGGAATGCAGGCACACAAAATGATGATGAAGGCAGGCATGGCAGCTGCTGCCGTAAAGCCGTCGCTGGTGGGCATCCAGACGCGCACTGCGAGCGTATCGAAGCCTGCCGGTCGCAAAATCAGCGTCGCAGGCAGTTCTTTGAGCAAGCCCAAGAATATCAATGCCCACGTAGTCTGAATCCCCGGTGCTGACAGCGGTACGATGAGATGACGCAGGACGCGATACACCGTGTGGCCCATACTCCTGCCTGCGTCTTCGATCGTGGGAGTTATCTGGAGCATAGCGACATCGATGCCCTGGATTGCCTGAGGGATAAACCGAATGAACAATGCTAAGGCAAGCGGAATGAGCCCGCCGAGATGGATCGGAATGACTCGGGTCGTGACGAGCACGACGCTCAGCGCGACGACAATCCCCGGAAGTGCGTACCCGGTCTGTGCGATGCGTCCCCAAAGATACCCCCAGAATCCTCCTTGCCGGAGGACGCGGGCGCACACCACCGCTGCAGTAATCACCCACAGCGAAATCAGGAGCGAGAAACCGATAGTTTGCGCGGTAATGGTGGCGAGTTGGGGTATCGCTATCACGCTCGCTTGTTCAGCGGGCGACATTGGGCTTGCAATCCAATACAGTAACATGCCGACGGGTATACCAATCGACAGCAGAATTGCCACTCCCATAGCACCGTATGACAGTGGTGCATAGGTACCCAACGAAACAATTCGTGGCGGCGTCCACGAGCGCGAAACCTGCGTGACTCCATGACCAAAGAGTCTGTCTTGGGTGAGCAGCAACATGACCGTAATCGCCATCAACGGCATGCTCAATAGTGCGGCCCCTGCACGATCGACATCACCCGCAAACCGTGCATAAATGGCGGTACTAAACGTGGGTAATCGAAGTAGCGCTGGAACGCCGAAATCTGCAAGAGCATAGAGCAGGACGAGCATCATCCCACCACCACTCGCAGGTGCAAGTTTTGGCAGGGTAATGGTCAACTGCCTGCGCCAAAAATCGACACCGTGCAGCTTCGCCATTTCGTCGTAGTGGCCACTTTCTTGGTGTATCGTCGCCGATACCGGGAAGTAGACATAAGGCGAAAGGCAAATCCCCAACACGAAAGCACTACCGAAAATTCCGAAAATCGCATCGAAAGGTAACTGGCCAAACGCAACGATGTCATTTGTGACCAGCCATTTTTCGAATATGCCACGTGGGCGGAGGAATGCCAAAAAACACAACGCGCTTATATACGGCGGAATCACGAATGGGAGACAAACGAGGACGCGCAAAAGAGCACGAAATCGGATATTCGTCCGTTCAAGCAGCAGGGCTTGTGCGGTGCCGATAACTCCCGCGATACCTGCAGCCAGGATGCCGTAGCCGATGGTATTCCATCCAAGGGAAATCAGGAATGGTACATTTGGTGCGTATGTGCTCCCTATTGCCTGCACACCCCGTAATACGGTGTAGAGCACAGGAATAGAAGCACACACTGCCACACACGCCGCTCCCACCATCATCCAGGTGGGAGTGGGGGCATGAGTCGTTTGTGGTCGGCTCCCTGGCATGGCTATGGAATACCCGCAGCAGCCATTTGCGCACTTGCAACGGTGACCTGTGCAGCGATATCGGTCAACGGAACCTCGGCGATGCGCAATTCAGTAAGTGGTGTCATATCTTTCGCTAACGGGATATTTGGCAATATGGGGTATTCGTAATTGAGTTCGGCAAACAACTGTTGGGTTTCGGACTGGAACAGAAAATCCACAAAACGCTTTGCAGCGTCAGGATGCTGGGCGTTCTTGATAATTGCTGCCGCGGTTGCATTGACGATAAGGCCGTTTTCGTCGGTGCCTTGATCAGGGTAGATCACTGCAACATTGTTATCGGATGGTTCTCGCTTTTGCATCTCGTAATAGTAATGATTCACAATGCCGATAGCAAACTCACCGGCGCCGACGGCTTTGCGTACATCGGTATGTCCGCCGAAGAAGGTTGTCTCGTTTGCGATGAGTGCATTCAAAAATGCCGTTGCGGCATCTGGACCCGATTGAGCGATGAGGGTGGCGATATGTGCTTGCATGGAGCCATTGGTGCTGTTTGCCGCGGCGATTTTTCCCTGCCATTTTGCATCACCCAACGCAGCCATCGTTTTGGGCGCATCAGCAGCAGCCACAAGTTCTTTGTTGTACATGATGACCCGGGCACGCAAGGTAATCGGCGTCCACAGTGCATCTGCTGACCGATATCGACTCGGTATTTGCTCAGCAGCAGGTACCGTATGCGCGGCGAGGACACCTTGATTCCCCAGCGCAATCGTCGTGAGCATGTTGGTAGTAATGTACACATCGGCCTGTGGACGTGCTTGTTCTTCGAGAATAGCGGCAGCGAGCTCGTTGTCTTTGCCTGCTTTGAGTTGAACCGTTATTGACGGGTTTGCCGCCACGAATGCGTCAATGACCGGTTTGATGAGTGCTTCACTGCGTCCACTGTATATCACGAGGGTCGTAGCAGCGCTGTCGGTGAATTTCGATTCAGACATGTTTTCTCGAGGGGCGGGTTGATTCGATTGGGGTACGCCGGCACAACTCACCACGAACATATAGGCTGCACACACGATTCCGAGACGCAAACGATGCAACATGGTGACTCCTCACAAAAATGTCTTCAATCTATACCATGATATCTTGAATATTGCAACTTGAATGTGTTTTTATTGTTTTAATTTCGAGCTTTGCGAAAATCCGCGCCGATGTGCGATATACTAGCAAAACATTCATCCCAGAGCGAGCACCATATGATTTCTACGAATACGCCGATTGTAATGACGGCAGAACAGATTTTGGCTGTCGCCAAGAGTCTGTATGGCGTGGTTGGTTCGATTCAGTCACTGCCTGGTGAGTACGATAGTAACACCCGCATCCAAACGGCATCTGGCGAACAGATGGTGCTCAAGATTATGCATCCAAGCCGCGACGCGGCTTTTATAGACATGCAAATATCGGCACTCAACCATATATCGCAGGTATCGCCGCAGGTTCCTGTGCAACGGGTGATCCCACAACGTGACGGGCGCTTCAGTTCGGCCTTCACTATTGGCCAGCATGTGCATATCGTGTGGATGTTGAGCTATATCGAAGGAACACTCTTTGCCGATGCCAATCCGGTCGATGATGCGCTCGTAGGTCACCTTGGTGAGACTATCGGTCATATCGATGTGGCACTCAAAACGTTCAGTTATCCGACTCCCGAGCGGACACTCGAATGGGATGTGCTGAATGCAGGATGGATCCGGGGGTATCGCGATGCACTCGCATCCGAAGCCGAACGAACGCTCGTCATGGGAATGCTCGATCGCTTCGAAGCAACATTCGCACAGCACAAAAACGACGTCCGCATCGGTTTGATTCATGGCGATGCAAACGACTACAACATCGTCGTCGGCAAACCAGGGTATCGGAACCGACGTGTCAGTGGTGTGTTGGACTTTGGCGACATGATGCGCACGGCAATAGTCAGTGAACTCGCTATCTCTGCTGCGTATATGTTGATGCGCCATCCTGATCCGATAGATGGATTGATGGTGATGACGAGTGCGTACCATGCTGTCTGCCCGCTGACCGAAGGCGAAGTCGCCGTCTTGTTTGACATGATTTGCATGCGCTTAGCAATTTCGGTGACGGTATCTGCTATTCGGAAGCGTGAACGCCCCAACGACCCGTATATGGTCGTCAGCGAAGCACCTGCGTGGCGTGTCTTGCAGTTGCTCGACAAACAACATCCACGGATGATGCACTATCGACTGCGGCATGCTTGTGGATATACCCCAGTACCGCACCATAATGCAGTCGTCGAGTATATTTCACGACAACCGAGCGCACCCTTGATCGGCCGTGAGCTCGCCCCACACGAAACAGTCGCCCTCGATTTGAGTGTTGGGAGCCCCGTGTTGGGGGCCGATCCCCGTAACGCTTCCATGCCGCGTTTTGCCCAAGTCATTGAAACTTTTATGGATGGACGTATCGGTATCGGCGGCTATCTCGAGCCACGCATGATATACACTACCGACCGCTATACCATCGAAGGGCGAATCAACGAAGAGCGTCGTACGCTCCACCTTGCCATCGATTTTTGGGGACCAGCAGGGACACCAGTCCACGCGACACTCCCCGGTACCGTCTACATGCTCGAATACCTGCCTGCTGATCTGGATTATGGGTATTTGACCGTCCTCGAACACGAAACCGAAGACGGGACAAAGTTTTATACCTTATATGGCCACCTCAGTGACGAATCAATGCGCACATTAGTACTCGGGCAACGGGTCGAACTGGGTCAGCGTATCGGTAGTTTCGGCATCCCCAACGTGAATGGGAAGTGGCCAACTCATGTGCACTACCAGATAATTCTCGATTTTATCGATAAAGGGCGCGACTTCCCTGGTGTTGGCTATGCCTCACAACAAGCAGTGTGGGCGTCGTTGTCGCCGAACCCGAATCTCCTCTTGCGCATGGAGCAATCACGCTTCCCTGCACCGCAAAAGCCAATACAAACAACGTTGGCCGAACGCAAGGAACGCATGGGTGGCAATCTGAGTATCTCGTACAAACGCCCGCTCAAAATCGTCCGTGGCTGGAAACAGTATCTGTACGACAGCGAAGGCCGCACCTACATTGATGCGTACAACAACGTTGCCCACGTCGGTCATTGTCATCCACGTGTGGTGAACGCGGCGACAGCGCAATATGCCTTGTTGAGCACCAATACACGGTATCTCAATGATCAGATGCAAGAATACGCACGCCGTCTGACTGCCACGCTACCCGAATCACTTTCTGTCTGTTACTTTGTCAATTCCGCGAGTGAAGCCAACGAACTCGCCATCCGCATGATGAAGGCATATACGAAGAGTACCGATATCATCGTGCTCGATGCTGCCTACCATGGCCACACCAACACTTTGATTGACATAAGTCCATACAAACATGATGGTCCTGGCGGAACGGGTGCACCGGATTGGGTCCACACTGCGTTTATTCCAGATGATTACCGTGGCCCGTATAAGCGCACTGATCCACACGCCGGGCAAAAATACGCCGACCAGGTGCAATCGGTCATTGCGGGCATTCAGGCACGTGGTCGTACGCTCGGTGGGTACATCGCCGAAACATTGCCGAGCGTAGGCGGACAAATAGTGCTTCCAGACGGCTATCTTGCTGGTGTCTATGAGTACGTACGTGCCGCGGGTGGTGTCTGTATCGCCGACGAAGTACAAGTTGGATTTGGCCGTATTGGGACGCATTTCTGGGCATTCCAAGCACACGGGGTAGTACCCGATATGGTCGTGATGGGCAAACCGATCGGGAATGGACAGCCCATGGGTGCGGTGGTGACCACGCGTGCCATTGCTGATGCATTCAACAACGGGATGGAGTATTTTGCAACATTCGGCGGCAATAATGTCTCGATGGCTGCCGGACTTGCAGTGCTTGATGTGCTCCGTGACGAACCGCTTCAACAAAATGCACTGGCCATCGGTCAGTACATCCTTGATGGATTGCGAACAATCGCACCAAAGCACGCCATTATTGGTGATGTCCGCGGAGCTGGCCTGTTCTTGGGAGTAGAACTGGTGCGCGATGCAACGCTGTTGACGCCTGCAGATGACGAAGCATCATATGTGTCGAATCGGTTGCGTGACTATGGAATTTTGGCAGGCACAGATGGTCCGTATCACAATGTCGTCAAAATACGACCACCGATGCCGTTCGACCGGGATAATGCAGACTATCTCATTGCCTGTTTTGCGCAAATCATGACTGAAGATTTTGTCCAAGTCGCAGGCTAACGCGCAAAACTGCCTATGGTACACTACCCATATCAGACAGGAGGATGACATGATTGCCACACAAGCATTTGGGCGAATCGGTCACATGAGCACCAAGACTATCTTTGGGGCCGCTGCCCTCGGTAACGTGACGCAATATGACGCTGACAAGACACTCGAGCTGTTGATTGCGCACGGGATAAATCACATCGACACGGCTGCGAGTTACGGCGCCTCCGAGGACCGTATTAAGCCATGGTTCAGCAATGGACGGCGCGATCGTTTCTTTTTGGCCACCAAGACCGGTGAACGCACCTACAGTGCCGCCCGCGACCAGATTCGTATATCGTTGACGAGAATGGGTGTCGACTCGATTGATTTAATCCAACTCCACAACTTGGTCGATCAAGCCGAATGGGATGTCGCTATGGGTCCCGATGGAGCGCTCAAGGCTTGCATAGAAGCAAAAGAAGCAGGTCTTGTCAAGCATATCGGCGTGACCGGACATGGCTTACAAGTCGCAAAGCGCCATTTTGCATCGCTGGAACGATACGATTTCGACAGTGTATTACTCCCATACAGCTACATCATGATGCAAAATCCGCAGTACGCAGCAGATTTTGAAAAATTGCTCAACCGTTGCCGTGAGCGGAACGTGGCTGTGCAGACAATCAAAGCAATTGTCCGACGCCCATGGGCTGAAGGTGTCGATCGCCATAGCGCAACATGGTACGAGCCATTGTTAGAGCAAGAATATATCGATGCGGCGGTGCATTGGGTGTTTGGCCGCAAAGGCGTTTTTCTCAACACTGTTGGGGACATCAGCGTCTTGCCGAAAGTCTTCGATGCAGCGGAGCGCTTTGTGCACCCACCGTCGGAGCTCGCAATGCAACAGCTCCTCAAACACCAAACGATGGCACCGTTGTTTGTCGATTAGCTACGGGAGTTCCCATGAGCACTTCTGCACTGGCGCAACAATTTGCAACCGAAGGATACACCGTTGCCCGCGGTATGTTTTCGCAACAAGAAGTTGCAGGACTGATAGCGCATTACATGGATCTCAATGAGGCACGTCGCGAAAAAGGCGACACCAACGGTCTCGGTGAAAGCGACCCACTGCGACGCTACCCACGGATGTTGCAGATGCATCGCTGGGATGAAGCAACGATGCAATTCCTGCTCGATAATCGGCTACGTGTCGCAATGACTGACATTCTCGGTAGTGAACCATATGCCGTTCAGACGATGATTTACTTCAAACCACCGACGGCTCGCGGCCAAGCACTGCACCAGGATCAGTACTACCTCCGTGTCGAACCTGGTACCTGTGTTGCAGCCTGGCTCGCTCTGGATGATTGCGACGAAGAAAATGGATGCCTGCAGGTTGTTCCTGGTAGTCATCAGCTCCCCGTTTTGTGTACGGTGCCCGCCGATCCAGCGCAGAGTTTTACTGATGTAACGGTGCCCGTCCCCGAGGGAATGCGTGTCGAGCCTGTTCGGATGCGTGCAGGGGATGTATTGTTCTTTAATGGTCAACTCATCCATGGCAGCTACCCGAACACCAGTACAGATCGATTCCGGCGCTCACTCATCGGTCATTATGTGGTCGGAGAAGCCGAAAAAGTGTACAAATGGTATCACCCAGCATTGCGTTTTGATGGGAGCGAAATGACCCTGGGCGAAAGTCAAGACGGCAGTGAATGTGGTGTCTGGGTCGAGCGTGATGGCACCAGAACGGTCGAAATGCGTGGGAAAACCAGCGCAGTCGGGATAGCGCAGTAGGTACTCCGGATGCTCCACGGCTTCCGGGTCTGCCCGGGAGCCGTTTATTTTTGAGGACAGCATGTTTTATAGTCGACTTCAAGAAAAACTCGCAAGTGGCAAAACGGTCATCAGTGGCGAAATAGCCCCTCCCAAAGGAGCTTCCCCCGAGGCATTGCTGCGTGTCGCAGCAGGTATTGCTGATTCGGTCGATGCCATGAATCTCACCGATAATCAACGTGGCTTGGGACGAATGTCAGCGATGACCGCTGCTATTTTCTTGCGTCAACAGGGGTACGAAGTCGTTGCACAAATGACCTGCCAACATCGGAACCGGATTGCATTACAAGCGGATGCACTCGGTGGCGCGACATGTGGTGTGACGAATATTTTGGCGATGACCGGTGATCATCCGAAAATCGGCGACCACCCCGAAACAAAAAACGTCCTCGATTTGAATTCGTTTCAATTAATCAAGACACTGCGGACGATGCGCGATCAGGCAACCTTTGAATCTGGGACTGCATTGAGTGTTGCTCCCAAGTACTTTGTCGGCTGCGTCGCCAATCCCAATATCGAACGTGCGGCGCGACTCGAACGCAAAGTCCAATATGGTGCCGAATTTGTCCAAACGCAAATCCTCTTTGACATGCCGAAATTTGCAGAGTGGATGCACGATGTCCGTT
This sequence comes from Chloroflexota bacterium, assembly GCA_046051665.1. Taxonomy (GTDB): domain Bacteria; phylum Chloroflexota; class Chloroflexia; order Chloroflexales; family Roseiflexaceae; genus UBA965. The sequence goes on along the minus strand of JBJONV010000158.1, from coordinate 14,996 downwards.
CCTTGGGCATCCATCATACTACACCGATCATGGCAGGCATCATGATTATCAAATCTGCGCAGTCTGCACGTTTTCTCCGCGACCACTTGCCTGGTTCTCGTGTTCCTGAGTCCTTGATCACACGCCTCGAAGCGGCGAGTGACCCCGAAGCCGAGGGAATAGCCATCGCTGCGGAGCTTTGCGAAACGGCATTGGCAATCGAAGGAGTCCGGGGCGTCCACCTCATGACCGTCGGATGGACAAAAGCGATCCCATTGGTTGTGGCACGCGCGAATTTGCGTGCCTAGGCACGTCGAGTGCACAAGCGGGGGTGACGATGCGTATTATGAAGTTTGGTGCTATCGCATTTGCAGATGCACTTCGCGTCCGTGACACGATACGAATCATAAAACTCCAACATGCTGCAGATCCGTCGGTCGTGGTTGTCTGTAGCGCGCTCCCTGGGATAACCGATGCGTTGTTACGTGCAGCCCGCGCAGCGGCACATGGTGGCGAGCAAGAGGCAGACATCGCCCGTCGCGAGCTGTGGAACCGACATCGTCAAATCGCCGAAAAACTGGTTACCGACGATTGGGAACGCGAAATGCTGTTCCAACGCCTGTCGGAGCAACTCAAGCATCTCGACCGCATGACCCGCGCCATGGCTACTCTCGGAGAATATTCGGCACGTGGGATTGATGCCATTGCGAGTCTCGGGGAACGCTTTGCGGCGCTGATTGTAGCTGTCATTCTGCGTCAGAGCGGTGTCGCTGCGCAAATGATCGACGCCACCGAATTAATCGTGACCGATGCACACTTTGGTGTGGCACGTCCGTATGTGGACGAATCATTCGCCAAAATAACCGACAGACTGCTCCCCATGCTCCAAGCCGGGATTATCCCGGTGGTTACCGGCTATACCGGGGCGACACGGTCCGGGATCGTAACGACGCTAGGGCGCGGAGGTGGTGACTACACTGCGGCGTTGATTGGTGCTGCTGTACACGCGGACGAAGTCTGTCTGTGGACCGACGTGGATGGCATTTTGACGGCAGACCCGAAAATCGTCCCTGCCGCTATCCCTCTCCCAGAATTGTCCTATGCCGAAGCAGCAGAGATGGCTACGTTATCGGGTTCCGAGATTTTGCACCTCCGTACATTGATGCCGTTAGCCAGTCGGGACATCCCGCTGCGTATTGCGAATGTCCAATCCCCCGAACAACCGGGTACGCTGGTGACCGGCCAACCTACCCCCGCACATGCTTCTGGTGCAATTATCTCGACGCGCGGTTTGTCGCTTATCGCAGCGTCTACCTCTGCGCTGCCGACTCTCGAAGATACCTGGACCGCAGAGCTCGCTGCGACCGTGACTGCAAAGTTGTCACATGCCGGCATCGAAACCCTTTTGGCCCATCAGAGCGAACTCGACCGCACATTAATGGTTTTGGTACGTCAGCCTGACGAGACATATACCAAAGAAATTTTTGAAGAATCGTTTGTCAATGGCTACCACGTCACTGCACATGCGCCTGTTGCACTCGTTTCGGTGATCAGTGCTGCTCATGGTGCATCTCTCACCGCGCGTGCAATGTACGCACTGGGCAAAGCACAAATCAATCAGATCGCGTCTTCGCGGTCCCTCCATGGCTCGTATGTATCGTTCGTTCTTCCAGATGATTCGGTTGAATCAGCGGTGCAGATGCTCCATCAAGAGTTGGGGTTCGCTGGGAGCTAACCATCGTATGCGGGGGCACGTCCCTCCAGCGATGGGTATGGCGCAAATACGACACGTTTGCGCTGCAATCGTGGCTATTCTCATCGACTCTGCGATGCCAACATTACATTCAACCAACACCCCAAAGAGCAGCTTCTATGTGCGCTAGGTATTTTTCGGATCACCGTTTTGGGTCCGGAGCACTGCTTTTACCATCATTTGGCCCGCTGCAGATAACGTCCGGTCGCTCCGATAGACAAGCGCCATACTCCGACTCAGGGTCGGCGTGGTGATGTGGACGATAGCCAAATCTTCTTCGCCGTTGAGTGCGAGCTGGGGGACAATTGCGACCCCCAGTCCGGCTGCCGCGAGACGGAGGAGCAATGCCACGTCGCCACCATCGATGACGACGCGCGGGGCAAATCCCGCTGCTTTGCAGGCAGCGATAATGCCATCATGCATTTCGTACCCTGGTGGGTAGAGCAAGAATGCCTCATCCGCGAGATCGACCATTTGAATCGTCCCCCGCAACGCGTAACGGTGCGTCCGACTGACCACCGCGACGAGGGATTCTTCGAAGAGTGGGACGATAGTATGATTTTTGGTCGGAACAGGTAGCGTGGCAATTGCCATGTCGATTTCGCTGTTGTCCAATTGGTGCAAGAGTTGATTGGTCCCCGCTTGTTGGATACGGAGCTCGATATCGGGGAAATCCTGACGGAATCGGGCGAGTGTCGGAGGCAGCAGCCGCACGCCGACAGAGGGCGGTGTGCCAATACTCACCCTCCCCGCGAGGAGGCCTTGCCTGGCTCGCATCGTCGCTTCCGCAGCACTGACCTCGGCCAAAATGCTTTGGGCATGCAGTGCGAGTGCTTCGCCGGCTTCGGTGATGCGCAGATGTCGCCCGACTTTCTCGACGAGTGGAATCCCGCCACACGACCGTTCGAGTTCGTGAATCATCCTACTCACTGCCGGTTGTGCCATATGTAGCTCTGCTGCTGCCTTGCTGACATGTGCGTGTTTGGCGACCATCACAAAGACACGGAGTTGTTGGAGTTCCATAGTTCACCTATAACAAATTTGTTATATTTTATACGAAAAATAGTATTTGTGCATTGTGTAACAATTAGGTACTATGGTACTGGGTTATCCGAAAGGAGTATAGACATGACACAGACACTCGCTCGGATCGACCGCACACTGACGTGCTGGATGCAACGAAATGCGACGACGCTGCTTCGTTGGTCGATGGGAATCATCTTCATCTGGTTTGGTGCGTTGAAGTTAGTGCCGGGATTGAGTCCCGCTGATGGGCTGATTCGGGCTTCTATGTCATTTCTGCCTATGGATTACTTCATCCCGTTTTTGGCACTCTGGGAGATTGCAATCGGCATCGGGTTCCTGATTGGGTATGGAATGCGCGTGACGATACTGTTGCTTTTTCTGCAGATGCTGGGTACATTGTCGCCACTCTTTTTGACGCCAGATTTGGTCTGGACAGCGTTTCCCTTTGGGTTGACGCTCGAAGGCCAATACATCATCAAGAACTTGGTTTTGATGAGCGCTGCAGTGGCCATTGGATCGTCAGTGCGCGCGACCGAAACGTTTGATGTCTGGCAGGGTCCTCAGGACAATGTGGAATAAGCCTTCTTTATTGACTTACCTATTGTCATAATATCAAAAGCTCCGAGATTTCTTACTCCCCCTTCCCGCTACGGAAGGGGGTTGTCGTATATCTCACAAGAAATTTTGTCAACATCAAAGTGTGTCTCCCTTCCCGAGGTTCATGCAGTTCTACATCCTGCTGGTGCCAGAATACGCAGCGCAACACTGGTTGTTTGAACAGCAGGTACTCCATCGGTAGTTGACATCGAAAGAGCCAGTAGAAACGACAAAGCCACCTCACCCTCGATAGGTGAGGTGGCTGTACAGACCTGAAGTTACGGGGTCGGGGTCTCTACTGGCACATCGGTTTCGGTCGGTTCTTCGGTATCCGTAGGCGCTTCAGTTGCCGTGGCAGGGACCGACGTCGCAGTAGCAGGTACTGCTGTGCGTGTTTTGGTTGCGGTCGCCGGAATCGATGTGGCGGTGGTTGCTACGGTCGCAGACGGACTCCCAACGGTAGCTGTAGACACCGGAGTTGCAGTTTTGGTAGCAGTGACGCTCCCGTTGACGGTGGCGACCACTGTGGCAGTCGCGGGCGTACCTGTCAACGTCACCGTTAAAAAGCCTGTAGGAGTCAGCGGTTCCATCGTAATCGTTTGCGTGATGTTTTCGGTCGGGACAGGAACAATATACGGCGTTTCGGTCATCGAACTCGGATTCGCGGCAGCTGCAGTTGCACGCGCCGGAGCGCGTGGATTTGATGGGAGGTTTGGTGCCGTCGTTGGGATGATGATTTGAATTGCGCCCGTGCCGCTGACAACTGCAGTCGTAGTTAACTCGGTGTTCAAAACAGGATCGATGAACCCTGCCGGTGTCTCGCTGAGCAATTCAGGAGTGGTCTGTGTTTTACCCGAAAAAATGTCCACGAGGGTAATAACGGAGTAGATACACACGCCTATAATCGTTATCCATGCGAGTATTTCGCCGACGCGTCGTGCGATAGATGGTCCGTTCATCGAGTGTGCCTCTTTTCTCCCACAAGGGGCGCGTGTGCGGGCTTTTCTACCACTATACCACACTATGTAGTAATGAGACACGAGAAGTAGCGTGAGGCATGCACGTATAATAGACTGATATGCGCTGAACAGAAGGACCTCATGCACATCGTGCATCTCTACAAAGATTATGCGCCTGTCTTGGGTGGCATCGAAGGCCATCTGAAAACGCTCGCAGAAGGTCTCGTACGGCGTGGCTTTCGAATCACTGTTGTCGTTTGCCAACCACAGGGAAGAACACTCCCTGCGTTCGAAATGGTGCACGGCGTACGATTGATTCGATTGCCCCGTGATATGGATATAGCATCGAACGCATGGTCGTTTGCAATAGTGGCGACGATCCGCGAACTTGCACCAGATGTATTACATCTGCAAATGCCATGGCCTGCAGGCGACGTCGTCGCGCGATTGTTGCCGAATATTCCGCTTGTCGTCAGCTACCAAAGTGATGTCATTCGACAACGTTGGCTCCTGTATATGTACGCACCGCTGCTTCGTTGGACGCTCCGTCATGCCCGGGCTATTCTGGTGAGCAGTCAACGCTATGCAGAGACTTCGCCATGGCTGGCAGACGTACAGAATCGAGTACGCGTCGTCCCGTTGGGTATCGCTGACCCGCTCCAGGAGCACCCGAGGAGCGTACGCATCAGCCGAACACTTCCACAGCGCTATGTCTTGTGGGTTGGTCGTATGCGCTATTACAAAGGATTAGACACGCTCATTCGTGCGTTCCAATACGTCACCGAACCGACCCATTTGGTATTGGTCGGGCATGGCCCATACGAAGAAAAACTCCGCGGAATGGCAATGGAATGTGGTGTTGCAGACCGTGTTATTTGGCTCGGAGATGTTCCAGAGGAGGAGCTCTCGCATATCCGTGCGGCGGCATTGTGCTTTGCATTCCCATCGCAACTCCGCTCCGAGGCATATGGGATAGCGCTCCTCGAGGCAATTGCATCAGGTATTCCCGCGATTAGTTGCGAAATAGGGACGGCGACGAGTGTCATCAATCAACACGGCGTCACCGGTCTGGTCATCCCACCAAATGATCCTGCTGCCTGTGCGCGGGCAATACAGATGCTGTGTGATGACCCACTGGTACGTGCTCGGTATAGCACGGCTGCACGTGCGCGGTATCTCGCAGAATACGGAGTAGAAAAAATGGTAGACAGCGTCAGTGCTGTCTACCGCGAAATAACACGCCAAGAAGAATCTCGTTAGAACAACGCACTCGCCAAGTCACGCCGTCCCTGCGCAAGTATCGGGTCAGTGTGATGCAACGTTTGGAGCATTGCGAGGTACGTTTTGCGGGCAGCATCGTCATTCCATGCTCGGGCACGCACAATTAGTTCGAGCATTCCTGTTAACCCTGTAGCCACATCGTTTTGGAGAAAAGCGTGGAGTGCTGTGGTATATGCCGGTGCATTCGGGTCATCCTCGCTGTACGTTTCTTGTGCGGCTGCAGCGATACTCCGCCACCCAGAAGCCTGCTCTGCAAATGCACCTTGCGGTGAAATGCCCTGTAGCACCGGGATTGCTTCGCTGTCCTTGCGCAGTATGAGAAGCTTCGCATAAGCAATGCGTGCAGCGTCGTTGTGTGGTTGCGTACTGATGAGTGCAGCAAAACCTTGGAGTGCAGCGTGGATATCCGTTGACCCGAGGGCGATTAACGACGTCAGTAGGTCGTCTATAGCAACAGGGACAAACCCCTCGAGCCAGCGGACAATCTGCGATTCGGGAATGGCTCCCGTAAATTCTGCAACCTGCTTGCCGTCCACAAACGCTTTGACAGCGGGGATTCCTTGGACCTGATACCGCTGCGCGAGTTGCTGATTGTTGTCGACATTGATTTTAGCGAGTGTCCACGCCCCATTCCCAGCGGTCGCAAGGCGTTCGAGAGTTGGTCCGAGTGTACGGCATGGGCCGCACCAGGGAGCCCAAAAGTCTACTACGACAGGATGGATGTAGGATTGTTCGATTACAGCGGAAGCAAAATCGATGTCATCGACATCAACAACCGGGTGGTGCATTTCATCTCGGGTCATGAGGTTTTTTCCTGTATTGGCAAGGCAACGAATCGATAGCCGACGCCGCGTTCCGTCAAGATATAGACGGGGTTTGCCGGGTCACGTTCGATTTTTTGGCGCAAGTAGGTTACATACAGCCGCAAATAGTGTGTCTCGTCGTGGTATTCCGGTCCCCATACTTTTGCGAGGAGTTCATTGTGGTTGACCACATAGCCGGCTCTTTGGACCAGATGGAAGAGGAGTCGGTATTCGGTGGGGCGCAAATTTATCCGTTCGCCGTTGATGAGGACTTCGCGTTTGGCAAAATCGATGGTCAGGCGTTCGTCGACCTCAATGTGGCCCAACGTCGCAGGAGCAGGCAGGTAGTGACGTCGCAGCACCGCACGGATGCGACTCAGGAGTTCACGATAACTGAATGGTTTGCTGACATAATCATCTGCGCCGAGTTCTAGTCCTTTGACGCGATCATTCTCTTCATCCTTGGCGGTCAGCATGATGACCGGAATCTGTGATGCAGTGCGGATACGCCGGAGCGTCTCGTACCCATCCATGTTGGGCATCATGACATCCAAAATGACCATATCGGGCATCTCTTCTCGGATGGCATCGAGGGCTTCTCGTCCCGATGAAGCGGTCTGCACCCGAATTCCTTCTGCCTCGAGATTCATCCGCATCATCGTCGTGAGGCGTGTTTCGTCGTCTACAACGAGAATCAGTTTATCGCGTAGTTCCGTCATGAGGTATGTCCTTTGATAAATCGATGACCATATCGTGGATGGGTTGGGTCTCGCCAGTGATTTTTGCTACGGCGAGTGGGAGTGAAAACGAAAATCGGGAACCGTGGTTGATGCGACTTTCGACCCAGATTTGCCCGTGTTGCGCTTCGACGATTGCCTTGGCGAGATACAATCCGAGGCCGAAGCCTTGTTGTTCACGACGGAGGCGATTATCGACCCGGAAGAACCGTTCAAAAATCCGTGTTTGGTCTTCGGGTGGTACGCCGATACCGTGGTCGGCAACGGTGACAATTGCCATGCCGTTATCACTGCGGGCACTGATACGCACCGGGCCACCGGCGGGGCTGTACTTAATTGCGTTGGTGATGAGATTTTCACAGACCAATCGCGTACGATCACGATCTGCATAGACCTGTGGAAAATCAGGCATAACCCGGATTTCGAATTGAATACCACGTGACGTCGCTTGTGGCTCGAATCGTGCACATGTTTGTTGGATGAGTTCATAGAGCGACCAGCTCGACATCTCCAATGGAAGCGCGTTGAGTTGGACCCGTGATACATCCAGAAGCGAGTTGATTTCGCCGGTGAGGCGGTCTGCTTCTTCGATGATGATGTGCAGGCTCTCACGGATTTGTTCGGGCTTCCAGGTAATGTCTGTGCGTGCCAACATTTCGGCATAGCCGCGGATGATGCTGACCGGTGTTTTGAGTTCGTGCGATACGACAGACATAAACGTATTCTGTGTTTCGGATTCGACCCGTTGTTGGGTGATATCACGGACATTGACGAACGCACCAAGGAAGTAGTTGCTCGCATCGCGTTGAATCGTATATGTGCTTTGGATGTAGCGGCGCCGCCCATCGCGAGCGGTTATCCAGCCTTCGACTTTGGCAGTATTCCCGGCGAGGGGACGTTGCAATGGGCAATCAATACGACACAGATTATCGCCGGACGCTGTTTCGATCCCGACCACTTCTGCACAGGGGCGTCCGAAGGCCTCACTGCGGTCCCAACCGGTCAAATGCTCCATGGCGCGGTTAAATGCACTGATGCGCCATCGTCCATCCAAAATCATCACGCCGTCAATGCTTTGTTCGACGATTGCAGCCAAATGCTGTTTTTCGCGCACAAGCGTCTGAAACAAGCGTGCATTTGTGACCGCGATTGCCGCTTGATCGGCAAATGCGCTCAGAACGGTCTGATCTTCGGTACTAAATGCGACATTGACGGCAGACCGAAAGACGAAAATGTACCCGACATTTGTCTGTACATAGTGCAGTGCTAGTGCGGTCACGTGGCGGATCGGCATGTCGATAATGAGCCGCACGTCTTGTAAGTCATTTTCTGTGGCGGAATAGCCCACCTGTTGGAAGCGTGCAACGAATGGTTCAAGCGCATGCCAATGGAGCGCAGGAATATGCGCTGCAGCATGGATGTGCAATGTCCCGGATTCGTCACGAAGCGCGATAACACCAGCATTACCGGCTGATAACTCGACCGCTGCATCGATAACAAATGCTAACAATGTAGCGATATCGAGTTGTGCAGTCATTGCACTACTGATTTGTAAGAGTGTTTCGTGGTGGCGTAGCCGTCCATTCTGATGCTCTGGCATGTGTACTCCTTCCACCACATCTATACAGAACCTGATAATAATTTACAATCTATTTGCATATCTAAATGCCCATATTGTACAATAAAAGTCGGACGAACGTCTGCCCGCTCGCAACAGGGTATGGAGTCCTTTTATGCAAAACGTCGAACAGAATCGTCGTGCCAAAAAGCTCATCGAAGAGCTCAATCTGACCCCCGAAGAGATAATGCAAATTGTCGCCACTGCACGTGTGCATTTGGCAACATTTGATCCCGAGTACCGCACCAATGTGACACAAATCGCCACTGGGTTGAATAAAAGTCGGCCGACCATCTATGGCTGGGCAGACAAGTCACTCGAAGCGTTAGTCACGGCATTGCGGATGATTCGCACCGGTCGCCCTCCCAAAGCACAGACTCCCGTCGCAGCGCGCCGAAAGCGCCGCAACGCAAAGGAATCCTAATGCGTGCATTGCTCAGCGTGTCGGATAAACGCGGGATTGTCGAACTTGCTCATGGATTGGCTGCGCTCGGTGTCGAACTCTTTTCGACAGGGAATACCAAAGCCGCGATTGCAGCCGCAGGTATCGCAGTCAAAAGTGTCAGTGACATCACCAACTTCCCCGAGATTCTCGATGGCCGTGTCAAAACCCTGCATCCATCGATACATGGCGCTATCCTCGCACGACGCGATTTGGGTAGTCACATGCAAACGTTGGTAGATTTAGGCATCACCCCTATTGACATCGTCGTGGTAAATCTCTATCCGTTCGCTGCGACGATTGCCAAGGCTGGTGTGACCGAATCAGAAGCAATAGAACAAATCGATATCGGTGGTCCTGCAATGATACGCGCGAGCGCCAAAAATCATGCGGCTGTGTTGCCTGTCGTCTCACCGGATGATTACCCGATGCTACTCGATGCACTCCAGCAACATGCGGTGACTGATGCATTCCGGCGCTCGCTCGCAGCCAAGGCATATGCCCATACTGCACAATATGATGCCACAATCGCTGCCTACCTGACGCGGGATGAGGTCTTCCCACCCGTAATGGTCGCCAGTGCGCCGTTGTCACGGACCCTACGATACGGAGAAAACCCCCATCAGCTCGGGGCGATCTATGGTTCGTTTGATGCCCAGTTCCAGGTGTTGCACGGCAAAGAATTGTCCTACATCAACATTCTGGATATTTGTGCAGTCCAAGAACTCATTGAAGAATTCCCAGCCAGCGATGGTGTGGCACTTGCCATTGTCAAGCATACCAACCCGTGTGGTGTCGCTGTTGCACCGACCGGTGTCGAAGCATGGCACAAGGCATTTGCGACGGATCGCGAAGCCCCATTTGGAGGCGTCATAGCGGTAAGTGCTCCGGTTGACCTCGCGCTGGCGCAGGCAATAGACGAAATCTTTTCTGAGATCATCATTGCACCTAATTTCGCACCAGATGCACTCGCCCTTCTCATGCAAAAAAAGCAGCGGCGCTTGGTCAAGGCAGTCGGGACAATCTCGACCGATCAATCCATTGTCATGCATACCATTCCTGGCGGATTCTTGGTTCAACAACCAGACCGTGAGTTGCCCCGTGGCGAAGTCTGGACATGTGTGACCAAGCGTCAGCCCACCGAGCAGGAACAACAGGCGTTGCAATTTGCATGGCGCGTTGCCAAACATGTCAAATCGAATGCCATCGTCTATACCGCTGCAGACCGTACCCTCGGTGTTGGTGCTGGCCAAATGAGTCGGGTCGATAGTGCGCGTGTCGCTGTCGAAAAAGCACAGCGCGCGGGTTTATCTCTGCACGGGTCGGTTTTAGCAAGTGATGCGTTCTTTCCGTTCCCCGACGGAGTCGAGACCGCAGCCCTGGCAGGGGTTAGCGCTATCGTGCAGCCTGGTGGTTCCGTTCGAGATGCCGATGTCATTGCAGCTGCAGATCGCCTGGGCATCGCCATGATCTGCACCGGTCGGAGACACTTCCGTCATTAGCGATTCTTCCTACCCCACAGACGACAAAGGGATCCATATGAAGTACGACGAGAATGGCTTGATTCCGGCGATTGTGCAACACGCCAACTCCGGTGAAGTCTTGATGTTGGGATACATGAATGCCGCAGCACTGGCAGCCACCGTCGCGACACAACAGGTTACCTTCTACAGTCGGAGTCGGCAGCAACTCTGGATAAAAGGCGAAACTTCTGGCAACACCCTTGCATTAAAAGAACTTCGTCTCGACTGCGACGGGGATGCACTGTTGGTCCTGGCGATACCGGCCGGGCCCACGTGCCATACCGGCTCACCGTCGTGTTTTGCATGGAATCTCGATGGAACCCAAAACGATAGCCGTGTCCCAGCGCTCAGCATGCTGGGTCGCTTATCTGACCTCGTGGTGAGCCGCAAACAACAAATGCCCGAGGGTTCGTATACGACCAAACTGTTCACGGGCGGTGTCGATCGTATCGGCAAAAAAATCGGTGAAGAAGCAGCCGAGATGATCATCGCGGCAAAAAATAACTCCACACCAGAACTGATGTGGGAAACGGCAGATTTCTTTTATCATGCGCTGGTGCTGCTCGCGAACCAAGGAGTGACGCTCGACATGATTATGACAGAGCTCGCAGGTCGACACAAAGAAGCTTAGCGGGTCCGTTCATCGGATCGTAAATACCACATCACTCCTAGGAGTATGACACATTCCAGCAAGGTACCGCGTTCGAACCGAGCGCCGTAGACCGGCTGGAATGTGTCTATCCATGCAACGGGGTATGTGAGTATCTGTGTCAACCAGAGAATAGCCATAACCCCGGGATTGTCCGGGCGTGCCGCAAACAACAACACGAGTACCCTGCTCGCCAAGAGAGCACAGAGCGTCGCAACGACGATGCGGAGGGCTTTACCCACGGGCGCGTTACCCTCGGGCGCGTTCAATGCGTGCTCCGAGTGATTGCAAGCGCTGATCAATCGACTCGTAGCCACGGTCGATTTGCGCGATATTGAAAATCACGCTTTTGCCACGGGCACATAATGAGGCGATTAACAAGGCCATGCCGGCCCGGATGTCAGGGCTCGGCAAACCTTCTGGTTCGCCGAATAGCTTCGACGCACCGACTACGACGGCACGATGGGGATCGCACAAAACAATCCGTGCGCCCATACCAATCAAGCGATCAACGAAGAACAAGCGACTTTCGAACAGTTTTTCGTGGATGAGCACAGTTCCACTGGCTTGTGTCGCAACGACGACTGCAATCGAAATAAGGTCTGCTGGGAAGCCTGGCCAAGGCATTGATTCTATTTTTGGTATGGCATTATGCGTATCTTCTTGCACGCGTAAATCTTGGTCGCCTGGCACTATGATATCGTCGCCCTCTTCACGGAAGTGCACACCCAATCGCGCCATGGTTATTCGAGTCATTCGATGTTCGCGTGGCCGTGCACCTGCGATGCGAATCTCGCTTCCTGTTACTGCGGCGAGACCGATGAAGGATCCGACTTCCATGTAGTCTGGGCCGATTTCGTATGTTGTGCCATGGAGTGACGTCACGCCATCAATGAATAGCATGTTGGTGCCGATACCGCTGATTTTGGCACCCATGCTGTTGAGGCAGTGGCACAAATCTTGGATGTGCGGTTCTGATGCTGCATTGGCAATCGTGGTGGTTCCTTCTGCGAGGACCGCAGCCAAGATGGCCTGTTCGGTGCCAGTGACACTCATTTCGTCCAAGAAGATATCGGTACCGTGAAGATGATGACAGGTCAACACATATTCACTCGGCGTGATTTCGATCTGTGCACCGAGGGCGCGTAGGGCCTGGAAGTGCGTGTCCAACCGACGCCGCCCAATTGCATCGCCACCAGGACGCGGCAAGCGCACATGCCCGCGCCGCGCCAATAGCGGTCCCGCGAGTAATATCGACGTCCGGATGCGACGTGCCAATGCGGCATCGGGTTCGGTCGACTGGAGCTCAGGGGTGTGGAATCTCCAGGCATGATCGCCCGCAGGTGTAATATGCACACCCAGGCCGCTCAGCAACGCCCGTTTGGTCACGACATCACCGATTTCGGGCATGTTTTGAAGAATGACCGGTTCGCTCGTCAAGAGGGTGGCTGCAAGCAATGGCAGTGCCGCATTTTTGTTGCCGGCCGGTCGTATCGTACCGCTGAGGCGGTGGCCGCCTTCGATAATAAAGCGATCCATGAGTGCTCCTGCTTACAACACGTGTGTGATATGTTCAAAAAATCCTGGTGTCTGCGTCTGCTGTTGTTGCAATGCAGATTCACCGCCGAGTACAACGGTCCGCCAATGGGTGCTCATTGCCTCGAGGGCGGCACCATACCGTGCGAAGTGCAGATTTTCGACCGATAGCGCTTGTTCACGGACCGATTGACGGTAGGCATCGTCATCTCCCGATAAGAGTCGTGCCATCGCACCGAAGCCACGTGCATCTGGAAGCTGATGCCCGTCGAAATCGCCTGCTGCCCCGATAATCGCCTGCAACAATGCATCGTCATCGAGTTTCACTGATTGGAGCCATGCTCCTGCTGCCCGGTAGGTATCGAGTGTCTTCTGGAGATTCGGATCGCGGTAGGAGAGCATCGTCAGCAACCCTGTGCGTATATCTAACACACTAAATGCACCATATGCACCGCCTTTTTCGCGGATTGCTTCATGCAAAAAGGTGCGACTGAGATGGCGATTCACGACAATATCTGCACCGTCACACTGGTACCCGATGGTCGCGAGCGAACCGCCAATACCGACATAGTTTACCTGTGCTGGTGCCTGGAGGGCTTCGCAATGGGCATACTGCGCAATGTCCCAATCACAAACCAACCGTTTGCCGGCAGGGATACTCGGCAAGATTTCGTTGATGTGCTCACGTACCTGCGTCCCAAGGTCTTCGGTGACGGTGACGTGTACACGCATGGCGTCACGGTGAAAAAGCAGGCTGTGGAGTTCCACCAGGTGTCCATGGATTTCGTCCCACGCATCATCGCCGCGTTTTGCGAGATTTCGTATAAATGCAACATATGTTGCCCCACCGGTCAACTCGGCATACGTATGATTGGGACTGAACGGGGCGCGCAATCGAGTATTGACATAACTGTGACCAGAGGGGAGGATACTTGCTTCGCGTCCGGCTTTATCTTCGCGCACCATCTGCATGATGCGTTCTTTGTTGTTGAGGTGCGGAGCAACCGCAATATCGCGCATCAGTTCAAGCAAGATGGGTACATTGTGGGCAGTTGCTTTACCGCGCAGAAAGACATTCCCATACGGTTGTCGCGTGATTCGATGCGTCCCTACAGACGCTGACATCCCAATACCGCCGGTGTAGGTCCCTATCCGTTGCGACAACCGCGTCATGTCGTGCGCACCCGCACCAACGTCTGTCAGCGCACGGGTCAGCAGTGGCATATACGAAATGAGGCGCGCAGGAATCTGGAGCATATCAAATCCGAAGTCGATGTACGCGATGCCGCTGGTAAACAGCGGTGCATGCGTAACGGGAACTGAACCGATGGTGTACTGATCGAGTGGTGTCTTTTTGACATCTGGCTCAATGTCTGCCCGCGCCAGCCGAGGTACGGTCGCGAGTGCTTCAGGGCTGTCGGGAGTCTCTTGCCACCGTTCAAGGCGTTCTGCATCAGCGCTGATTTGGGCGCGTTGTGCGGCGCTAAGCGTAGCCTCGGCGTTACTCAGTTCCGTCGCTTCTGCGGCGTCGAGACGTTCATTGAGTGTCGCATCCGGTGCGACGATGAGGGTGAGCCGATGTGGGTTGTCGAGGATCAATCGACGCAATATCTTTGCGGGGCGTGTCGGATCGCTCAATCGCGCACGTACCTCTGCTAATGGTTTTTCAAAGCGCATGGCATGGAAAATGCTCTGACCATACAGCCAGGGCTCGGTGATACTCAGCATTAACGAAAGTCCGCGGGGGAATCCACCGGTATTGTTCTCGCGGGCGCGAAATTCGAATGTATTGAGTGAGGCAGCGAGTTGTTCTGCTTCAATCCCCTGCTGACAGACAGTTTCGATCGCCGAGATAACAAGCGGAGCGATTTTATCGACGTTTTCTGGCGCGACACCTTTGAGTCCGAGTGCGAAATACGACTGCAACCCGCCACCAAAACCACCACCCGAGATGTTGTCTCCAAATCCACTCTCGAGGAGGATCTTGCGTAGTGGTGATGCCGCATCCGCCAGGATTGCGTCGTCGATAATCATCACTTCGAGCTCGTCGATGGGTGATAGTTCTTCTTGCGAGAGCCATGCCAGGGTGACAT
>JBJONV010000157.1:0-5448 GCA_046051665.1 Chloroflexota bacterium | reverse complement strand
CGGTCATTCGCATGGCCGTTGGTGATGCCTATGGTGCCAAAGAATGGCGCGAGGGCACGGGCGACGACGAAATCGCCTGCCGGACCGAGACCATCACCCGCAAGCACTGCCGGGCGGTATCGGAATATGCCTTTATGTATGCCGAAAAAATCGGTGCCAAGGTCTTCGGCGGCCCCAAGTACACCGTCAGCCCCGTGTACGAAGGCATGCTGAAGGAAGAAATGGACGCCGCCGCCAAGCGTCACCCCAACGTGCGCTACGAGCCACAGTTGATCGACGCGACCTATGCGCTGCTCCTAGCAGGGCATGGCGACGCCATGGTCATCCCCGCGCTGAACCGCGATGGCGACTGCTTGAGCGACATGGTGTTGCAGATGTTCGGCTCGATTGCCGGGAGCGAATCGTTGCTGATTGGCTTCGACGACAGCTGGAAGCCGCGCGTCGTGATGGCCGAGGCACCGCACGGGACGGCCCCGGCGTTGTTCGGCAAAAACGTCGCCAACCCGATGGCCATGATCCTGGCCGGTGCGTCGTTGCTCAGCTATTGCGGCTCCGAGGGCATTCTTGCGGCCCGCGCCATCCAAGAGTCGGTCTTCGAAGCGGTCTATGATCAGATTTGCACGGCCGATTTGCAGGGACATAGCAGCACGACCGAGTTCACCGACGAGGTCATCGCCCGGACGCGCAAGAAGATCGAAGTGTGGGGAAGCTTGCAGAATTAACCTAGTGGCCCACGGCATGCCGTGGGCCACTAGGCATGCCGTGGGGCAATAGGTTTTCATCAACAGGAATGCCACCGATGACCATCATATACGTCGCCTTGTCTTCTGGGATGCGCGCAGAGTTGGAATTTGACCAGTACCTGCACCGCCTGCATGCCATTGGCACCGTGCATCTCTGGGAGGGGAACGGCAGTCCATCGGCGGCGTTTGTGGACGAGGCACTGGCACATGCCACGGTACTGGTGACCGGCTGGGGCGTCCCATACTTGGCCGCATTGGAAGCCTGGACACCGGCCACCTCGCAGCTGCGGCTGGTGGCGCATGCAGCCGGTACGGTCAAAAGCCTAGTGCCATTGAGTGCCGTCCAACGCGGATTGTTGGTAAGCCGGGCCAATCACTCACTGGTCGAGTCGGTGGCCGAATTCACCATCGGGGCGCTGATTATGGCGCGCCGGCGGGCCTTTGTGGCAGCCGAACGCTACCGCGTGGCGGCACCGCTGGTGCCCATCCAGACCCAACGCGAGCTGCGTGGTAGCACGATTGGCATCATCGGCGCGAGTGCCATCGGCAAAGCGACGATGGAGTTGTTGCGACCCTTCGGCGCACACCTCCTGCTGGCCGATCCGTATGCCGATGCAGTTTTGGCGGCGCAGTATGAAGCGACACTGGTTGATTTGGATACACTGCTCCGCACGAGCGACATCGTCTCGTTGCACGCGCCGGTGACGCCCGAGACCATTGGGATGCTGGGGGCGGCACAATTCGCAGCGATGCGCGATGGGGCGTTGTTTGTCAATACCGCGCGGGCGCGCTTGGTCGATATGCCGGCGTTGCTGGTCGAGCTCCAGTCGGGCCGCTTGTCGGCTTTGCTGGATGTGACCGAGCCAGACGAGCCGTTGCCCGTCGAATCGCCCTTTTTTGCACTCGACAACTGCACCGTGCTGCCGCATATGGCCGCGGTGACCCGCGATGCGCGCCTGCGCCAGAGCGAGATCTGTGTCGGCGATGTCGAGCGCTTTGTCGCCGGCACGCCGTTGCTCCATGGCGTCGATGTGGCGCAGTGGGAACGGATGGCGTGAGGGGTGTGGGTAAGAGCGGAAGGATATTATTCATGTTCAAGCATAATTTTTTTAGAGATTTATGTATCGCGGGAACGAAGACGACTTGAATTTTGTAAAATGTAACAAAATACTTCTGTCCTGATCTTCTCCCCCCAACCCCACAAAAACCCCACCGTCCCCAGCACCGCGGCACATCCACCGCATCAGGGACCGTGGGATTTTGTGTTGTACAGCGTCAACCGCACCCGCTATTGCACCACCTCGACGGGGGTCGTCACCACGGTCGTCCCCGTGGCACCATTCCCGAGCTGGCCGTACTGATTGTTGCCCCAGCATTTGATGGTGTCGTTTGCCTGGAGCGCGCAGGTGTGCTTTTCGCCTAGGGCCAGCTCGACCACGCGCGTATCGGCGCTGCTCGCGAAGCCACTCACCGACGCGGCGATGGCGCTACTAAAGACGGTCGCCGGATCCTTGGCGAGCTGCCCATAGAAGTTATCACCCCAACAATACACAGCCCCCGCAGTATCGTAGGCACAACTATGCCCGGTACTCGTCTCGACCCCTGCGACGTTCGCGAGCGTCAGCGGCGCTGATGCGCCACTGCGCTTGATCAGGGTCGGACTGAGCACATTACTGGTCATCACCGTCCCTCCCGATTGACCGTAGGTATTTGCACCCCAGCAATACACGTTGCGGGTGCTGGTGACGGCACAGGTGTGATTATTGGAGGCACTGATGCTGGTCACACCGGTCAACGCTACTCCGATTGCTTTGGTGTATGTATTGGTATTGCCTTGGCCCAGCTGGCCGTAGCTGTTGCCGCCCCAACACATGACTTTGCCCGTCTGCAACACTGCACAGGCATGCGTCGCACCGAGGGCCAATTGTTTGGCGCCGACCACATCAAACACCACCTGCGGAGTAACGGCGTCCACGGTCACCGAATTGCCCAGCTGACGCTGCGAGTTCCATCCCCAACAGACCACGGTCCGGTCGGTGGTAATCGAACATGCATGATGCCAACCCACGGCTATGTGCATGCTCCCCTCGATGACACTGGCGACGACCGGTGTTGCAGCACTCGTCCCGGTCGTACCATCGCCCAATTCGCCGTACGAATTATCGCCCCAACAGGTAACGACCCCATCACTGGTGCGCGCACAGTGATGATCCCACCCACCGGCAATTTGGCGGACCGCAGCACTACGACCGATGGTGACCGGACGCGGCGTCGTCTGCGCCGCCAAAACCCCGCCACCGGTTTGACCATAGGCACTATCACCCCAACACACCACGGTGCCGTTGCTCTTGAGCAGACAGGTATGCGCGGTGCCGGCGTTGAGGCGTTGTGTGGTTTCGGCCACGGCGGTCCCCGTCATGGTTGGGGTCGGCGATACCGTCCGCGTGCGGGTCAGCGTGGCCGTTCGCGTTTCTGTGGGTGTCGGGCTCGCGGTGGCGGTGTGTGACGCAGTTGGTGTCGCAGCGAGGCTATCTGCGGCTGCGAGGAGGCTGAGCGTCCGTCCTGCTGCAACCACGATCCGCCCGGCAGATGCATCGATGGCACTAACAGTACCGCTCCCGGGGAGCGCCCCGTTGCTGGCCCGCAGACGGACCCCTGCCGGGCTGACATCCCAGAGCTGCAGACTGGTTTTGTCCAGAGCCGCAGAGGTCGCATCATAGCGCGCCGCCACGATTTGGCCCTGACTGGCATCTAGGGCGAGCATATCGACCGGACCGCTCCGGCTGACTGTGGGGACCGCACTCAGCACCCCTGTCGCCGGATTGAGCGTGTGGATAGTGATACCGGTGCGATCCGCCAACGTCACCAGAGCACCTGCCCGTGCACCGTCGAGCGTACTTTGGACGACCGCACTTGTCAGCGGTCGTGGCCACGCAAGCGTGGTAACCAACGCTACTACCGGTCTTTTCGCCAGGTAGGTATGTACATACCCCGCCGTGGTGATGCCTTTTTGGCCGACAACAAGCAGTCCGTTACTACCCGGCACCCCGACCACAGTCGTTGCCGGCCCCGGCAACGTCACCTGCATCCCCGGGACGGGGACGATGTCAGTAGGACTGCGGATGTCATATGTCCGAAGCTCGTAGCGCTCTGGTCCGGCCGCAGTGGTGCGATAGCGCAACGCGGCATAGAGCAGATTTTCATCGACGTACAGGGCACTAATCGTCCCATTCCCTGCCTCAAGGTGCGCTGCTACCGGGACGGGGGTGAGCGCAATAACCGCATAGCGCTGCAGGTACATTGCCCCTTCAGAGAGCTTCCCGCCGACGACATATGATCCTGGGCTCGCAGGGATGGGGGCTACTGCCTGGGCAGATTCACCCGGCAGGATGACCGTGTTGAGCGTCGCAATGCTTTCATCGACGACAACAAACGCCGACGCTGCTGCTGCCGATCCGTGTTCGATGACGGCATATCCGGCACCTGCGGGTAACGCTTCGACCCCAACAATATCTGTCGTGAATGTGGCGGTACGTGTGACCTCTGCGTTCGCTGCAGTGGGTGACGCGGTGGCACTCGCCACGGTCCGGCTCGCAGAAGGCGTCTGTGTCGGTGTTGGCGTCCGCGTCGGCGACCCCAAGGCACGCTCGGCCGTGGCGGTCAAACGGTCGTGGGTGACGGCAATTGCTGTTTGTGTGGCAGCCAGCTTCCGCGTTGCGGTGGCGGCATCAGATGCCGAGCGGGTTGCCGTCTGGAGTGCGGCAATGGTTTGGACGATGGCAACGGCAGTCGCGGTGGCCGTGCGTGTGGTGGTCATGGTGCGTGTGCGGGTGGGGAGGCCTTGGGTGCGTTCGGCGGTGGCGCTCGTGCGATCATCGATTACGAATTGTGTCCGCGCCAACGCTATTTGGGTCGCAACCCCGTTGGCAATGCCATGGGTTCGGGTTGCTGCAGCGAGCAGGGTCGCGGCCAGTGGAGCTGTCGTCGGCCGTGGGGTGGCCGTGCGCGTCGGCGTGCGCGACTGGGCGACCCGTGTCTGCGTCAACCCCACATCCGGCGTGGTCAACGAATTTCGCCCGACCAGGCCGACCTCGATTGCATCGCCATTGACGCGGAAGGTAAGTGTGCCGGTAGAAAGCTGCAAATCGCGTGCCGACGTGGGCCGGAACGAAACCGTCACCGCGCACGACGCAATCTGATCATCGAGGTAATTGCGACACGTCGAATCCCCAATCGTAAAACCGACACCGGTAATCGACACATTGAGCGTCTGATCGGCCAATTCACGCGTCTGGATACCGACTTGTTGCGACACCGTGGTGTCCTTGGTCACCAAGCCAAAATCGACCGCGTATTTCGAAAGCTGCGTCGTCGCATTCGCCGTCTTGAGTGCTTTGACTGCGGCCGCCAGATCGATGCGCGATGCCACTAACCCATTGGAGTGTGTCAACGCGACACCAGTCGTCTGCAGTGTCTGCAAGACCTGGCGCACCGTTGCACCGGGTTGGATACTCTTGAGGATTGCAAACGCGCCTGCCACATGAGGGGCAGCCATCGACGTCCCTGACATCGTGGCGTACCCATTCCCCGTCACCACTGATGAGTAGATATTGCTCCCCGGCGCCACGAGATCGAGGAGGCGGTTGCCATTGGCGTCGACCCGGTTTGCTGCACTGGCAGGTGTGTTCGAAAAGCTCGCGTAGCC
>JBJONV010000156.1:0-9429 GCA_046051665.1 Chloroflexota bacterium | reverse complement strand
CCGTGAGCCCAAATTGCCCGAATTCCCCGTCTTCTTCACCAAAGCACTCAACTCGGTGTGTGGTGATGGCGCCGAAGTCCCCCTCGATCCGAATGTGACCGGGCAGCTCGACTACGAGGTCGAACTTGCCTATGTCTTCGGCAAAACCGCCAAGAACGTCAAAAAAGAAGACGCGCTGAACTACGTCTTAGTCTATACCATCCTCAACGATATCTCTGCTCGCGACCTGCAGAATCGCCACCAGCAGTTCTTCAAGGGCAAAAGCCTCGACAACAGCGGTCCGATTGGGCCGTGTATTGTCACTGCAGACGAAATCCCCAACCCAGCCGGTTTGGCCATCAAGCTCCGTCTGAACGGCGAAGAGCGCCAGCACTCCGACACCGGCGACCTGATTTTTGACATCCCCACGAGCATCGAATACTTGACCCTGGGCTCTACTATCGAGGCTGGCCAAATTGTCTGCACCGGTACGCCGGCAGGCGTCGGCATGGGCAAAACGCCGCAGCAGTGGCTCAAAGCGGGCGACGTGATGGAAGCCGAAATCGAAAAAATT
Organism: Chloroflexota bacterium; assembly: GCA_046051665.1. GTDB lineage: Bacteria > Chloroflexota > Chloroflexia > Chloroflexales > Roseiflexaceae > UBA965. Next base: position 8,876 of record JBJONV010000156.1, on the reverse strand, counting down.
GGCGTCCTGACCAACAAGGTCGTCAAGGCGTAATTCTTTTGCTGTTCGAGCAGGGTTTATTGCAATAAACCCTGCTCAATTTTTGCGTCCAATTTTCAACACATACAAGAGCACAACACCGGCCAAGCGCAGTCCGCCCGCGACATACAAGGCGATGTGATAATCGAATTGGGTCGCGAGGAACGTGCCGACCAGCGGCATGGCGAGCGTGGCTACATACCCGGTCAGTTGTTGCAATGCGACAAACGACGGTACCCGATCGCGTGGCATCGTCTCGAGCGCCAAATCAAAAAAGACTAAATCTTTGCCCGACCCGATGAATCCAGCCAACCCAGCCAAAATCGTGATGAGCACAATCGACTCGGTCATGCCCGTGAGCAATGGATAGAGTGACAGCGCTATCGTCGATGCAAAGAGTACGGGCAGATTGCCGCGTTTGGCCGTCACCCGAGCCCATACAAAGTAGGCAATCAGCAGGACGCCACTGTTGACGGTGTTGACCAGACCAATCGAAAAGTCACTAGCCTCGACGACCCGCACCCAATACAACGGGAACAGCGGCATGGCCATCCAGATACCACAATTGAACACAAATGTGGCGGTGATGTACCGACTAAAGGCAGGCACCTCGCGGAGCATGCCGACGCTCTCGGTCAGCAACGCACGCAAGCCGGTTTTGTGGGCTTGTGTATTGGGGACGGTATCGATTGCGATGCGGGACGAGAAGAAGAAACTCAACATCCCACCCAAAAACGACACCAAAAAGACGATTTGATAATTAATCGGGAAGCTGTACTGCTCAAGGAACCAGCCTGCCCCGGCGACCGACAGCGCCGTTGCGGCGCCCAACGTCGACCAGCGCCAACTCATCAATTGCTGGCGTCGTTGTGGTCCTGCTGCAGCACCCATCACCACCGTGAATGTGATGTTAACGATGGTCTGCGGAATGGTTGCAATTGCCCAAATCACAATCACGGCAATCGGTACATATGGAATGGGGATAATGAACGGCAACAATCCGGTGAGTGCGTAGGTCGCCTGCACCCAGACGCGGGCGCGGGAGTACAAGGGCACGATGTCTTTTTGGCGTTCGAGCATGCGCCCGACGGGGATCGCGAGGAGGAGGCCAGTGAATGCCGGCATCGATGTCAATAGCCCTACCAGCAATGGCGACGCCCCCAGCCGTGCCAAAAACACCGCCAAGAAGGTTGCAATGCCGCCGACGATGCCCACGCCAATGCCGTCGATGATGACACTCCGCTGATTGCGGACCATCACCACTTCTTCGGGCGAGAGGCCATGGAGGGAGCGGAACGGATTGAGCATGACAAGACCAAAAAACAAAACCGGCGCATAACGCGCCGGTTTCGACTGCTATTGCTTACGCCCGTTTGTTGAGTGACTCTTCCCAGGCTGGCTTGGCTGGGGTTGTCGCAGGCGTGGGCTTGTGACGGAACGCCAACAAAATCCCGATGATGAGCCCGACGACAATCAGCGCGTAGACGCCAGCAGCAACGAGGGACTCGGTCATGAACATTTTGATGCCGAAAGTGATGAAGGGGTAGGCAAACATCAGGATTGCCACTATGGTCCAAGGCTTCTTCATGATGACTCCCAAAGCAAGCATTTCATTGACCTATACTACCACAGGATTGCACCGTCGCTGCAACACTACGATATGTCGTAATGGTATGATGCAGTGTCTGTATGGATTCTATTAGGGATACAAAATGACAGAGATTCATGTCCTCGACGGTGGATTACGCGTCGTCATCGAAGCGCTGCCGCATACCCACTCGGTATCGGTCAGCTGCACCATATGTGTCGGATCCGGTCACGAACACGACAATCAGAGCGGGATGGCACACTTTGTGGAGCATCTCCTCTTTAAAGGGACAGCGCGTCGCCCAACCCCCAAAATCTTGATCGAAACAATCGAGGGTGTCGGTGGCATGATCGATGCATACACCAACGTCGAATCGACTGTGTACTCGGTCAAAGTCGCCCATATTCACCTCGAACGCGCCATCGATGTGCTCGCCGACATGCTCCAACACCCCAATATGTCGGCTACCGATGTCGATAAAGAGCGGCGCGTCATCCTTGAAGAGATAAGCACTACGGCAGACTCACCCGCCGAACTCGTCCATTTGTTGGCCGACACCGCCATGTGGGGCGAGCAACCCCTCGGTCGTGATATCGCCGGGAGCGAAGCAACCGTCGGCGGATTCCAACGCGATGCGCTGTATGCCTTCTATCAAAATGCCTATACCCGCGCTAATCTGATTATTTCGGTAGCGGGGAACGTCAATAGTACCGAGGTCCTTGCACTCATCAGTGCAGCTTTTATAGATATGCCGATGGGGACGCCTGCAGTGATTCGCCCTACCCTGCCTGCACGGAAGGGCCCAAATGTCACCGTACAACACGACGACAGCGAGCAGGTGCACTTCTGCATTTCGCTCCTCGGCCTCGGCATGGATGATACCGATCGCTGGGCGATGCTGGCGTTTGATTCGGTGGTCGGGGGCAATTCTACCTCGCGGTTGTTCCAAGAAATCCGTGAAGAACGCGCCTTGGCCTATACCATTGGCTCGTACAGCCGCGAATATCGTGACGCCGGCAAATGGGTCGTCTCGGCGAGTGTCGATACGGATACCATCGACGAAACCGTCAGCGCCGTGATGCATGTGCTGCGCGATGTCAAAGCCAACGGCCTTACCCCCGAAGAACTCGCGCAAATCAAGGAGCAAGTCAAAGGAGGCATCCTCCTGTCGCTCGAAGACACGATGTCCGTTGCGTCGCGCCACGGCTCACATATGTTGCGCTATGGACGTATCATTCCGGTCGAAGACGTCATCTGCGCCGTCGAAGCCCTGACACTTGCCGATATCACCCGCGTCGCCCAACGGGTCTTGCAACCCGACAACCTGCACCTGACGATGATTGGTCCGGTTACCGATACCGCTTTTGTGACCCAGCAACTCCATTTGTAGTATGGGGAAAAGAGGCGCCGGCGCTCCCGAATGGGAAGGCCGGCGTTCCCTACGCAGTCGTGCATCAACATGCACGCAGGCGTCATGTCTCGCGTGTGCTGTGCACCATCCACCGTATGCAAGAAGCTTACGGTGGATGTTTGCAGCTAGTGGTTGTGTGCATCCCCTAATGGGAACGATTGCACCGCAGCACCTGCTGTCACTGCCAGCCAGAGGACAATCAGGACGACCCGTGCATTGGCGCTGCGTAACACCGGCCACGGCGCACGAGCGAACGTGTACCAGACATTCAACGCCAAATGGATAGCCAGTGGAACCCAGGCAATCGCCATCAGGAGTTGACTTGCTCCGAGCGTCGGGATCGAGAAGATCGGGGTGGTGATAAACAAGACCAACCAGGCATCGACGATATAGATATCGCGGAGCGATTTGGGTGGAATGCGAGGCCAGCCGTGCATCTTGGCAGCGATATAGGAATGGTACAGTAGCCAGATAAAGCTCGTCATGAAAAAGATTTTGGGGACATCGGGACCATCCATCACCAACGATGATTCACCATGCCGATGCGGATAGATGTAGTGGATAAGCACATACCCGAGTGCAAAAAACCATGACAAATAGCGGTTACACACCACCAGTGTTTTCATACTCATAGAGATACTCCTCTTCGCCGAGCCCCAGAGAAGGGGTCGGTAGGCGTTGCTTGTTATGCAGCCGATGTGAAGAGGAGGAGTTTGGGTGGCGGACTCGTGGGGCGTGCGTGCCAATTACGATAGCTGTGCATACCGGGCATGACGCGCAGTCCGGCATGTAGGTAGAGCACGCTCGCCGAAGTAACATGCAGGATCAACGTCAACGCCTGCAATGTTTCGAAGCTGATGCGCGGGGTGTGCGCGTGTCCGGGTGTTGTGGGATCCATTGCGCAGACGTAGTGCATGTGGGGTGCAGAGGTCGTGCGCGTGCAATCGATGATGCACCAGAGCGGAATCACGACTGCACACCAGCACCAGATAAGTCCCAACACGATGGTTGGTCTGAGGTGTGATTTGATAAACGCCACCACAGACATGCCCTAGACCTTATCCCAGAAGTGGCAGGCGGCCCATCGGCCAGGTGTTTTTTCTTCGAGGGCAGGTTCGTGCGTTTTGCAGAGGTCCGTGGCCATCCAACAGCGTGGGTGAAAGCGGCAACCGCTGGGCGGGTTCGACGGGCTAGGAACGTCTCCTTCGAGCACGATGCGCTCGCGTTGGACCGTTGGTCGGGGGACGGGGACGGCTGCTTTGAGCGCTTTGGTGTACGGGTGGTACGGCCGTGCAAACACATCTGCACGTGGTGCTAATTCGACCATTTTGCCCAAATACATCACGCCGATGCGGGTCGATACATACTCAACCACTGCGAGGTTATGTGCCACAAACAGGTAGGTCAACCCGAGCTCTTGTTGCAACTGAATCAACAGATTGAGTACCTGCGCCTGGATGCTGACATCCAATGCAGAGACGGGTTCGTCGAGCACCAACAACTCGGGCTCCATGATGAGGGCGCGGGCGATGCCGATGCGCTGCCGTTGACCACCAGAAAATTCGTGCGGGAATCGCTCGAGTAACGACGGCGAGAGACCGACTTTGGCCATGATTGCCTCGACCTTGGCCTGTTGCTCATCGCGATTGCCGACGCCGTGGATTACTAGGCCTTCGGCGATACTTTCGGCGACTGTGCGCCGTGGATCCAACGAGCCATATGGATCCTGAAAGATAATCTGCATCTTGCGGCGAAAGGATTTTTGTTGGCTTCGATTGGCCGACAATACGGGCTCACCGTTGAACAAGACTTCCCCGGCTGTCGCTGGAATGAGCCGGAGCAATGTGCGGCTGACGGTGGTCTTGCCACACCCAGACTCCCCCACCAAACCGAGTGTTTCGCCTTTGTTGATGCGGAACGAAACATCGTCGACGGCACGGACCTGACCGGTCACACGGCGCAGAATGCCGCTTCGAATAGGGAAGTATTTGACTAAGTTTTTTACTTCGAGGAGTGGTGTGGTCATTGTGCAGGTGCTCCATCTGTGGCATACAACCAACACCGGACCTGACGACCCTGGTGGTTGACGAGCGGCGGCGCCTGCGTGCAGGCATCAAATCGTTTGGCACAGCGATCGGCGAAGCGACATCCGAGCGGTGGATTGACCATCATCGGGACGGTGCCTTCGATAGCCTGTAAGGTGCGATTACTGGCATCCCCGAGTACCGGCATTGAGTTGAGCAATGCCAGTGAGTACGGATGCAGGGGTGCGTCGAAGAGTTCGTGGACCGACGAGTTTTCGACAATTTGGCCGGCATACATCACGATAACACGATCGGCCATTTCGGCGATGACACCGAGGTCGTGGGTAATCAACATAATCGAGGTATTGACGGTGTTGCGGAGTTCACGCATCAATTCGAGGATTTGTGCCTGGATGGTGACGTCGAGTGCGGTGGTCGGCTCATCGGCAATCAGCAATTCGGGATTACAGGCGAGTGCCATGGCAATCATGATGCGTTGGGCTTGACCACCCGAAATTTCGTGCGGATACGAATTCATCCGCTGTTCAGCGTCGGGCAACCGTACCAGCTTGAGGAGTTCGATGGTGCGGGTTTTGGCCTGCTCGAGGGTCAGATTCTGATGAATCTGGAGCGCTTCGGTGATTTGGCTACCGACCGTGTAGACCGGATTGAGGCAGGATGTGGGCTGTTGGAAGATCATCGAAATCCGGTTGCCGCGGTAGGCACGCATCTGTTCTTCGGTCAGCGTAAGTAACTCGGTGCCGGCAAACGTGATGGTGCCTTCGACGATTTCGCCTGGGTCACTGATGAGGCGCATGATCGACAACGACGTGACGCTCTTGCCACTCCCTGATTCACCCACAATCCCGAGCGTTGCTCCGTGAGGCACCTCAAAACTAATGTCATCGACGGCTTGCACCACCCCTCCCGGGGTAAAGAAGTACGTCTTGAGGTTTTTGACTGACAACAGTGGCTGTGTGGTCATGATGCGGCACTCCGATCACGAATGGCTTTGAGCAACGCATCGCGTTTGGCCCGAGTGACTTCGACCTGCACACGCGGGTCGAGGGCATCACGCAACCCATCACCGATATAGTTGATGGCCAACGAACAGACCAGAATGGGTAATGTGGGTACCAACGGCATCCACGGGTAGTTGAACATGTAACTATTGGCAAACGATAGCATGTTGCCCCAGCTCGGTGTCGGATCCTGGATACCAAAGCCCAAAAAGCTCAGCGCCGACTCGCCCACCAATGTGCCGCTCAAACCCAACGTATACGCCACAATAATCGGTGGCATCGCATTGGGCAAGACGTGGGACAAAATGTTGTGCAAGTGGGAGGCGCCGAGTGCGCGTGAAGATTCGACATACAACTGCTCGCGGATCGACAAAACCATGCCACGCACAAAGCGGGCGACGCCAGTCCACCCGAGCGCGACAAAGATGGCGACAATCATTACCACCTGTTTGCCCTCACGTTCGTTAATCGCCATGATGACCCCGAACGTTTTGGACAAAAAGGCAGGGATGGGAATCGCTTCGCTGTTTTGGATGGCAATCGAACCAGCGATGAGGAGCAACGTAAAGGTCGGGAAGGTCGATATGAATTCGATTGTCCGCGAGGTGAAGGTATCGATAAATCCGCCGAAGTAGCCGGCAATGAGACCGACGGCGATACCGATGATGGTCGAAATCGTGGTGACGGTCAGTGCAGTCGTTAATGACACACGGGCAGCATAGATGAGTCGCGTCAAGTAATCGCGGCCCAAATGATCCGTCCCAAATACGTGGTATGAACCATCTGGCGCGCTACTAAACGGTGTGGTGTAGGCATTATCGAGCGAGATTGCGTCGCGTTTGTAGGGTGCAATGTATCCTGCAAACAACGACAAGACATAGATGGTGGTAATCAGTGCAAGGCACCACATAGCCACCTTGTGCGTTTTGAAACGGCGGAAGATGAGCGTCCATTGGCTGGCTGGTCGTTGATTCGGTGTCGTCATTGATCTATCTTTTCTACGAAAGCCGAATGCGTGGATCGAGGATGCTGTACAAAATATCGGTAATCAAATACCCCAACAACAGCAAGAAAATACTGACCATCGTCAGCCCCATCGTCACGCTATAGTCATTGCGTTCGATCGAGTCGACCAGCAGGCGTCCCAACCCCGGCCAGTTGAAAATCGCTTCGGTAATTGCCGCGCCGCCGAACAACTCAGCCATCACACCGGCGAGCAACGTAATGAACGGCAAAATCGCATTACGCAAGGCGTGCTTGAGCACCACAGTGCGTTCACGGAGGCCTTTGGCGCGGGCAGTACGGACATAATCCTGGCGTAATACCTCGAGCATCCCCGACCGGATAAAGCGACTGTACCCGGCGATATTGACAAAAACCAATACCGCTAGTGGCATGATGAAGTGGAGTACGCGGTCGAGCGTGGATGAGGCAACTACTTCACCGATGTATGGGATGACGTAGTCTTTGTTGCTGACGGCATTCCCCGGTGGCAGGTAAATGAATCCGGCCTCTTTTGCCCCTACCGCAAATACCAAAATACAAATAATACCAATGACAAAGGTAGGTAACGATGAGCCTATGAATGAAATAGTCGTCATCGTATAGTCGAAGCGCGAGTACTGGCGTACTGCGGAGTAGATACCCAATGGAACGCCGATGGCAATCGAAATCAATATGGAAGCGCCCATCAACCCCAATGTATATGGCAGTCTGCTGGCGATGAGTGTCGATACAGGGCGGTCACGGAGCATGACCTGAGAGAGACCAAAGTCGCCGAATAAAATGCCGTTCGACGTGCGTCGATTGGTTAAATCTGCGTACGTAACAGGGACTTCACAGCCTTCTTCAATGATTTCGGTAGTTCCATCCGGGTAACGGAGGCGTACCAGCGCGGGAATTTTGCAGCCAACCACGACATCCGCGAGGAATGTTTGACCGGCAATGGTAATGGGGCCAGAGGGGAATCCGACCAGCCAACGGGTGAAGCGATAGGGGACAAACAAATCGAGTTCAAAGCGTTGTTTGATACGTGCAATGTCTTCAGCTGAGATTTTGTTGCGGCCGCTTTGCTGCGTCTGCCGTAAGCCCGTCATGGGGCCGCCCGGTGCAAAGTAGAGTAAGACAAAAGACACCGTTGCCGAGGCAATTAGGACAATGAACATCTGGAATAAACGACGAATCAGGAATGTCGCCATGGAGCGGCTCCCTACTTCTACAACAGCGTGAATGACATGGAGCGCGGGCGTAATGGTCGTCGCGAACGGGCGCGGAGAAGGGCCAAAACGTGATTCTATGATACACCCCCCAACATGCACTGCATGTTGGGGGGTGTGCGGTCGGTGTGCTTACTTGACGAACATGTTCATGTCGACGTGTTCCCAGGTTGGGGAAGCAATCGTCACGACCTGAACCTTGCCCTTGGCGGCTGCATCGACAACCGATTGGACTTCGGCGCCGGCACCGAGGGTTTCGCTACCGAGCACGTCGATATCGCCGGTCAGCAATTGAGCGACAGCCTGGTTGGTGTCTTCAAAGAACTGAATGGTGATGGTCTTGATCTTGGCCGGTGTTCCACCGTAGTTTTCGTTTGCTTCGAAGACCATCTTCTGGCCCTTTTCCCACGAAACGATCTTGTATGGTCCGGTGCTCCATGGCATTTCTGCAACTTCTGGCAATGTTGGCCAGTCCTTGGCAGGCACGTCGGCGAGGGTCTTGCCCTTGTAGGCGCCTTCGCTCTCGATTGGCTGCTTGGATGGTGCTGGGCCGAAGCCGCCGGTGTAGAAGGTTGGCCACTGGACGCCAGGCAAGAA
>JBJONV010000155.1:0-20069 GCA_046051665.1 Chloroflexota bacterium | reverse complement strand
CATTGCCGTGCTGGCTCAGAATGTCTGCTGCCACGGCGGCATTATTGAGGTAGCAGTAGCCTCCACACATATCTGTGCCTGCATGATGCCCTGGCGGCCGACAGCGTGCATAACTCAGCGCGTTGCCTGTGCGGGCGGCATATGCAGCGCTCGCGGCCATCGAAGCAGCGTCGAGGCTCGCCTCCCAGGTTCCTGCGACTATCGGCGCACTCAAATCGAAGGCGTAGTAACCCGCCAGTGCCAACGGGTTCGTCGAGCGACGCTCCATCCACCGAACAGCAAGTGTGCTCGGCAAAACCGCTTCAGCGGCACCTCCCGCCGCACACCATGCGGGATAAATATGCTCCAAATAGTCCAGATACGCTGGCGTGTGCACCCGTTCCAGCACGGTGCGGGAGACGGGCTGTGGTGTGTGTACATCGGTGTACCCAGCGTCACGGAGCGCCGCGTCGATGATATCGGCCCGAAGTGCCGATTCGTACGGCGGGATGAGCGCTCCATCATAAAACTCATGCGGAGGCATATGGTTGGTATGTCCGCTGCTGCTGTAGATACGCATGGTCGTTCTCGTCTGGTAAAAAATCCGTTGTGGAGCTCTGGTCCCCACATTGTATGCCAACTTGTGCATGCCCCGTCCCCTGCAACGAGAACGTGCAAAAAGCAGAACATCCACACAGCGAGTAGCATATTTGTGCTACTATACAGCGGATATCGCGCTACGAGCTGTGGGAGCACAGTATGGCAGGACCGCAACGCGGGTTATTTGACCCACACAATGATAAAAGTACCATCCGTTCCGCCCCGCTCGCAGCACGAATGCGGCCCAAAAGCCTCGACGATATGGTCGGGCAACAAACCATTATCGGCGACGGGCGGATTGTACGTCGTGCCATCGAACACGACACGTTGTTTTCGATGATTTTGTGGGGACCGCCGGGTTGTGGCAAAACGACGCTGGCCCGGATTATCGCAGAGCATACGGCGGCATTCTTTGAACCGTTGTCCGCAGTGACTGCTGGTGTTGCCGACCTGCGGCGTGTGGTGCACGAAGCGCGTGACCGCTTGGGTATGTACCAGCAGCGGACCGTGTTGTTCATCGACGAAATCCACCGCTTCAATAAATCCCAACAAGACGCCGTTTTGCCGCATGTCGAAGACGGTACGGTCATCTTGATAGGCGCCACCACCGAAAATCCGTCGTTCGAAGTTAACCCTGCACTCCGCTCACGGGCCCGGATTTTTGTCATGGAAGCCCTGTCAGATGAGCAAATCGGGGCACTCATCGACCGCGCTGCAAACGATAGCGACCTCGGCCTTGGTGGGTTTAAACCGTTGCTTGCTGCCGATGCGCGTGGCTACCTCATCGATATGGCCAATGGTGATGCCCGCGTCGCCCTGAATGCCCTCGAAGCAGCAGTCACCGCCAAAGATCCTGGGATAGGCGACAAGCGGTTGATTACGGTCAACGACATGCGCGAGGCATTGCAGAGCAGGGCAACCAAGTACGACAAAAACGGCGAGCTTCATTACGATGCGATATCCGCGCTACACAAATCGGTGCGCAGTAGCGATCCGGATGCGTCCTTGTATTGGCTCGGGCGGATGCTCGAGGGTGGCGAAGACCCCATGTATGTGGCTCGTCGTTTGGTGCGTATGTCGATCGAAGACATCGGCCTCGCGGACCCGCAAGCAGTCATCATTGCCAATTCCATCAAAGATACCGTCCACTTCTTGGGGCAACCCGAAGGTGACCTGGCATTGGCAAACCTGGTCGTCTACTTGGCACAGGCCCCCAAAAGTAATTCGGTCGAAGTGGCGTATAACAAAGCCAAAGTCGATGTTGCCGAAACCCGCAATGACCCGGTTCCGCTCCACCTCCGCAATGCACCAACAGCCCTGATGAAAGGCCTCGGCTACAATCGTGGCTACCAATATGCGCACGATGCGCCCGACGCACGCGTCGATCAAGTCCACTTCCCCGATAATCTCCGCGGGCGACGGTATTACCAGCCGACCGACCGGGGCTACGAGGTCCGTATTGCAGAGCGCTTAGCATGGCGTGAGACACTCGAAAGCGTCAAGCCACTTCCACCCGTAGAGCACCCTCCGGCGCCCAGCCGGACCAAACCGACTGCTCAGCCAGATGCTATGATTGACCCACAAGCCAGCGCCGGCGAAGAGCCGCAGATACCTGCCGAACCAGACGAAGAAGTCGCGCGACCGACCAAACGGAGCAAGCGCGATCAGCGTGCGTGATGCGCTACCAGACCGACCATGCAAAGGAGCATGCAGATGACGATGATGCAGCAGATGTACGATTTTTCGTCGGCACGCGTGTTGATGAGCGGCGGCAGTGGCGTCCTCGGACGTGCATTAGCGACTGCATTGCTCGCCCACGGTGCAGACGTTGTATTGCTTACGCGTGATCCGGCCCGCGCGGCGACGCATTTTGCGTCAACTGCCGGGGTGTCGCGCTTGCACTGTATCGCTGCTGATTTGGCCATCGCAACCGATATCCAACGCGCCGTCGCTGAAGCATTGGCAGACGGCCCCATCACGCATCTTGTCAATGGTGCCGGCGGGAATCGTCCCCAGGCGACGACAGGCGCCCACCCATTCGCAGATATCCCATTGACCGCCATGCACGAGGTGATGGACGTCAATGTGTTTAGCGCCATTCAGCTGTCGCAAGCGGTTGTTCCGCACTTTGTGACGCGTGGCAGCGGCTGTATTCTCAATATCTCTTCGATTAGCACCCAACGCCCGCTTACTCGGGTGTTGACATATTCTGTCGCGAAAGCGGGTCTCGATGCATACACCCGTTGGCTTGCCACGCATCTCGCACGTGAGTATGCACCGGAGATACGTGTCAATGCATTGGCACCAGGCTTTTTCTTGACCGAACAAAACCGCTTCTTGCTCCTCGAAGCAGACGGCACGACATTGACTCCGCGCGGGCAGCAGATATTGGCGCATACGCCGATGGGGCGATTTGGTACCCCCGAAGACCTCGTCGGGGCGTTTTTGTGGCTCCTTTCGCCGGCTTCCGCATTTGTGACAGGGCAAATTATTACGGTCGACGGTGGGTTCACGGCATTTAGTGGCGTCTAGCACAACGACGAGGACTTCTATGCAGCACATCGATGACACCCAACTGCACGAGATAGTGCACACCGGCCTCGCCAAACGTAATTGGCGCGGGCAACGCGTTCTGGTGTTGATACCCGATGGCACGCGGACCATGCCACTGCCGCGCTACTTCGCGTTGGTGCGTGCTGCCCTTCGTGAGGCAGGCGCAGCAGCGCAGACGTGGATGGTAGCACTCGGCACGCACCCTGCCATGGACGAAGCCGCACTCGATCAGCTCCTCGGCTGTGATCTCGCAGCCCTTCGCCATACAGAGCCAGATATCGCGGTCGTCAATCATGCCTGGCAAGACCCCCAGTCACTCGTGTTGGTCGGGACCTTGAGTGCCGACGAAATGCAGCGCTTAAGCGGTGGGATGAGCACCGAAGCAGTTCCGGTGCGCGTCAATCGAGCGGTTTTGACCCATGATCACATATTGATCTGTGGTCCGGTCTTTCCCCACGAAGTGGTCGGTTTTTCGGGCGGGAACAAATACCTCTTCCCCGGTATTTCCGGTCCTGATGTCATCAATGCAACACATTGGCTCGGTGCACTATTGACGTCCTACGCGATTATCGGCACTGCCAATACCGCGGTACGCGCCGTCATCGATGCCGCTGCTGCGCTCATCCCTACGCCGCGATTCGCCATTTGTAGCGTGGTCACGACAGATGGGGTGTGGGGGACGTTTGTCGATACACCGGAAGTCGCTTGGCAGGACGCTGCAGCGTGTTCTGCCGAAGTCCATGTGCGTTGGTTGACGGCTCCCGTCCAACGCGTCATCGCCGTCCTCCCTCCCATGTATGACGAGTTATGGGTGGGGTCGAAGGGGATGTACAAGAGTGAACCAGTGGTCGCTGATGGTGGTGAAGTCGTCATTTATGCGCCCCATCTGCGTGAGGTCAGTGTCGTGCATGGCAACGTCATCCGCGAGATCGGCTATCACGTGCGTGACTATTTCTTGGCGCAATGGGATCGCTTTGGTCATCTTCCCAAAGGGGTGATTGCCCATTCGACGCACCTCCGTGGAGTCGGGACATATGTGAATGGTGTCGAACGGCCGCGTATCCGTGTGACACTAGCGACGGGTATTTCGGCTGCAGAATGTGCGCAGATCAATCTGGGCTACATGGATTATCGGAGCATCGATCCGGTGGCGCTTGCTGCGGCAGATGACCCACAGACGCTCGTCATCCCTCGTGCAGGGGAATATCTCTATCGTTTGCGCTAAAGCATTGGCGCCGTTCCATCACTGATGTGGTGCGTATCTTCTTGACACCGGACGCACCCGTGTTGTGCCATTTCTTCGTTGATGCGCATAAGGGCACTGGGTGCATCCCAGCAGTATTGTGTATCGCCGATGTCTGCGGTAACCCCTACCTGATCGAGGACGGTGCGCACCGCTGGCTGTACCCCTGCGAGATAGACATTGCCACCATGCGCCAGCACAGCACGAAGCGTCTGGTGGAGCATGTCTGCGGCTTGCAAATCGATGGAGGGCACGCCGGCCATGCTGACAACCAGTGTGTGGCAGGCTTCGTCTTGGATCAGTTGCTTCTGAATGGCAACGGCATTCCCGAAAAATAATGCGCCGTTGATGGAAGCGACGCGGACACCCGGGCACGTACTCGGCAACAATCCGTCCGGGTTCTGTGTACCACCCACAGCAGCAATGGTCACATTCGCAGCAGCTGCAGCATGGCGGACATGTGCCAGCGCCGAAGCAACGATGCCGATGACAATCGACTGAGACAAATCAAAGATAATTGTTGCCCCGAACGTCGCCAGCACACCAACCCAGGGGTGGGAGAGTTTTGCATACCAAAAACGTCGTATCGTCTGCCAATCACACATATTCCATGCGGTCCAGATGAGGACACCAGCCAAACTCGCCATGGGCACTGCAGCAATCACCGGCCCGAGCACAAAGACACAGGCGAGCAGCATCAGCGCATGGATGATGCTCGTCAAACGTGTCTGCGCACCACTGCGGATTGCCACTGCAGTCCGCGAAATCGCGGCACTCGAAGGAATCCCGCCAAACCATGGCACGACCAGGTTTGCCGCGCCCTGTGCGATGAGTTCTTGATCGGCGTCGAACGCTTTACCGCTCATCGCAGCACCAGCGGTACCTGTCATCAGGCTTTCGATGGCGGCGAGCATCGCAATACTGATTCCCGCCATACTGCTGTCGCTGATGATTTCCCATGGAATATCTACTGCCGTCAAGTGTTCTGCAAGGAGAATGGTGTGCGGTAATGTTCCTATCCGTTCGAGTGGGAGTGCGAATATCCACGCAGCCAGCGTTGTCAGTGTCATTGCAGCCAATGCGTCGGGCACCCGCGGGAGATACGTTTTGGTAAACCATAATAGGAAAATCGTTGCAATCGTGCAGACAAGAGCAGGCGCAGAAATCGTAATTTCTTGGCTGAAATACCCCGAGAATTTGCCGATTGCAGTGGCTGCAGAGGGTGTATGTACGCCCAGCATGGGATCGATTTGACTCATCACGATAATCAGTGCAATGCCGCATGTAAAGCCTGTTATTACCGGGGTGGGAATATAGACGACATACCTTCCAAAACGAAACAGACCCATCAAGATTAAAAAGAGTCCACCAAAGAGCGTCGCGTAATAGACCTCAATAATGCCATTTTGATGCAATATTACCAATAGTACAGCCGACATTGCGCCAGTGGGGCCACTCATTTGGAACGATGTCCCGCCGAGTGCACCGGTAATCAGACCAGCAATAATCGCGGTCACCAGTCCAGCAGCCGCAGTCATCCCGCCGGCGATGCCGTATGCCAGTGCCAGTGGGAGACAGACCGCCGCTACGGTAATTCCTGCGACGATATCCTGCTGCAATCGGCGTCGATCATACCCAGCGAATTCACGCGTTATCATTGCGAAAAATTCATTCACACGGTGCATACTGAATCTCTTCCTGACATGATGCCTAAGACCGTGGGGGGATTATACGCCCGATTCGGGCCGATGCTACATGTGTCCGTTCTGTGGTAACCTCTTGCATATCCCTCGTCTGTCGAAAAGGAGCGCTATGCGTTCGTCTGCTACGGTCGTCATCATCGGTGCTGGAGTGATGGGTGCATCGGTCGCGTATCATTTGGCGTTGCGTGGCTGTACCGATGTCGTGCTTCTCGAACAATTTGCTTCTGAAGTACAAGGGTCCACGGCGCGGTCTGCTGCGGGGGTGCGTCATCAGTTTTCGCATGAGTTGAATGTGCGCTTGTCGCAGTATGGGATCGAACGCTATAAAAACTTCGCACAAGAAGTAGGTGCAGACAGTGGACTGCACCAAGTGGGGTACCTGTTCCTCATGAATGACCAGACGAATTGGGACGGGTATCGCGAAGCCACACTGATGCAACAAGCACTCGGTGTCCGCACACGGCTCCTTACCCCAGCTGATATCGACGCCATCGTTCCCGATGTCGTCACGTCCGATTTAATAGGCGCAACCTACAATCCAGATGACGGATTTTGCGATCCACACTCTGTTGCCATGGGGTACTTGGCTCGTGCCAGAGCCATGGGAGTCACCGTCGAACGCAATGCGGAGGTCCGTGGGATAACGCATCGGTCCGGTCGCATTGTCTCGGTCGAAACTGCACAAGGCAGTATTGCAACCGAAACCGTCTTCAATTGTGCTGGTTCGTGGGCTGGTGCGGTCGCAGGCCTCGCAGGACTCGCGGTCCCCATTGTGCCCTATCGGCGCAATGTCTATGTGACACAGCCGACGACGATCATTCCTGGCCAGATGCCCCTGACCATCGATGTCGCAACCGGCTTTTGGATGCGCAAAGAGCACGATTCGTTGATTATGGGATTGTCCAACCCCAACGAGCCAGCCGGTTATAACATCGCCGTCGACTGGGCATGGCTCGATACGGTGCTCGACGCTGGGTTTGCGCGCTTCCCACGGCTCGGTGAGGTAACCCTCGCCGAAAAACAATGCTGGGCTGGCTGCTACGAAATTACCCCCGATCACATGCCGATTCTCGGTCGGCACCCAGATCTCCCTTCGTTCATAAACGCTGCTGGTTTTAGCGGGCACGGCATCATGCATGCACCAGCCACCGGGTTGCTTATGGCCGAAGAACTCCTGGATGGTCGGGCACATACATTCGATATCACTCCGCTCCGCATCGAACGATACAAAACGGGGAGTATTTTCGAACGGAACATCATCTGATGTGTTGTGTACGGTCGTCGACGCGGCGGTCCAGCCTCTTGCACGTCATGCACTTATCACCGGTTGATACAGGGTTTTGAGTTGGCGGATACCGCGTTTGCTGAGTTGTTTGACAGAACCTTCGCTCCGTTCGAGGTGAGTGGCGATCTGGGCGAAGGTCAATTCATCGCGGTACCGCAATACCAGCACTTGACGCTGTTCGTCGGTGAGATGCAACAGCATATCTGCGAATGCGCTGTCGTGTTCGATTTCTGCTCCGGTGGCCCCACGCACCTCGAGGTGTGATTCGTCGAGTGAGCAGACCGGACGGCGTTGTTGCGCCCGATAACTATCGATGACACGGTCATGTGCAATCCGGTACAACCAGGCTTCGATGGGCAGCCCCCGATCGTGGTAACTGTGTAGTCCTTCGAGGACGCGGATAAAAACTTCACTGGTCAAATCTTCTGCGAGAGTGTGGTCGTTCACCCTCCGATAAATGTAGCGTTGGATGGCACCGGCATGCGTTGCATACAAATCTGCGACCCGTTGTTGATGCGTCATAACTTCCTCCCGTACATCGTTGCTGTGAACGCAGTATGCGTGTGTCGCGTTACCAAATCATTACCAAGCAAACAGGTCTTTCGGGTATAATGGTTTTTGGCATTCACACGGGGAGCACTGATGAATCAATCATTCACCATCGAACCTGGGCAGGCACACGATGATGTCGTCGAGCTCGCCAAGGCGTGGGCAGGGACATCGATTGCATTTGCCATCACCACCACTGGTGTCGCGAATCTGGCTACACCGCTTGTGCTCCAAAATCTGTTAATCGCAGCAATTGTTTGTGGTTTTGGCTTTGTGGTGCACGAATTAGCGCATCGTCAAGTAGCCCGCGGGTACGGTGCAGAAGCGCACTTCGCCGCAGACAATCGCTGGCTGTTGATTTCGATTGGTTTAGCGTTTGCGGGGATATTCATTGCTGCGCCTGGGGCAGTCTGGCACACCGGCGTTTCGGATAGCAAACGTATCGGCAGAATCGCATTGGCAGGGCCGTTATCGAATTATCTGCTTGCGCTGTTTTTTTTGCTTTTGTATCCCGTATTGTTCCTCTCTGGTGTCCAAGACGATATGTTTTTGTACATCTGTATGATGGGGTTTTCGTTCAATTCATGGGTTGGATTATTCAATCTTATCCCCGGTGGCCCGTTCGACGGTGCCAAAGTGTTGGCCTGGTCGACCCCGGTCTATGTGGTCATGGTAGCCATTGGCGCGCTCATGGCGTTTTATCTCAATCGTCAAGAAATGTATATCAGTATCTGGGGCTGGATCATCAACCTCATCGGCTGATGCACGTGTAAAGAAAAGGAATCACTCCGATGCGAAAGAAACTCATCGCTGGCAATTGGAAGATGCACAAGACGATCGGCGAAGCCGTGGCACTTATAGATGCGCTGCATGCCGCCTTGCCGACTATTCCCGCAGACCGTGAAGTCGTTGTCTGTCCGACGTTCACGGCGCTTTCGTCAGTCGCAGCGCGCCCGCGCGGCCCGATTGCGGTCGGCGCCCAGAATGTCTACCCCGAATCGCACGGTGCCTACACCGGCGAGATTTCGCCTGCAATGCTTGCAGACATCGGATGCACCTATGTCATCATCGGTCATAGCGAGCGCCGTGCATTGTTCAACGAGACCGATGCCTTTATTGCCAAAAAAGCTGCGGCCGTGTTGGCTACCGGCATGACGCCCATTATCTGCGTCGGCGAGACGAAGCAAGAGCGTGAATCCGGCCGTGCCGAAGCAGTGGTCCTCGGGCAAGTCGCAGGTTCGTTGGCCGGTTTGAGCGATCGTATCGCCGATGTGGTCATCGCTTACGAGCCCGTCTGGGCTATTGGGACGGGGTTGACTGCGACTGCAGCAGATGCCCAGACCATGCATGCAGCAATTCGTGCCGAGTTGCGTCGCATTGGTGGTGCTGCCGCAGAACGCGTACGCATCCAGTACGGTGGGAGCGTCAAAGCCGACAATGTCGACGAATTGATGTCGCAGCCCGACATCGACGGCGCACTGGTTGGTGGGGCTGCCTTGGTAGCCGAAGGCTTTGCTCGCATCGCCAATTATCGTTAATGACGCGTGCGGAGTCCGCACCGTGAATAGGTGAATGCATGACCGATACAGCGTCACAGTCCGTGACCGAGCAGTCCTTGTACCCGCTGGTCGTCCTCGGCGAAATGGTCATCATGCCGATGATGACGGTGCCGTTGCAAATCGGCCAAGGGAAGTCATTCCGAGCACTCGAAGTGGCTTGGGAGGCGAAGCAGCAGGTGTTGCTGATTTTCGTCCCCGAGTCACACATTGAGCAATACAAAAACGGCACCCCCGAAGCATTGCCGACGGTGGGCGTCACGGCACGCCTCGAAGAGTTCATCAAACTCCCCGATGGAACGGCGCGCATCATCCTCGAAGGATTGCAGCGTGCGGTCTTTGACGGACTGCAACAAATTGACCCCTACTATGTCGTTGCTGCCCAACCGATTGTCGACGCCGTCGTCACGGGGATGGATATCGAAGCGCTGATGGACACCGTCAAACAACAAGTCGACGAATTCGTCGATAGCTTGGGCGAGGTCCCCCAAGAAGCAGTCACGTTTGTGCGGCGTATCGATACGCCTGGTCACCTCGCCGACATCGTCACCTACGCGCCTGCGTTCGACTTCGACGAGCGGGTCATCATTTTGAACGAACTCGATCCGGTCGAGCGCCTCCGCAAGACACAGCGCATGCTGGCGCGGCACCTCGAACTGATGAAAATCCGGCAGAAAATCCAGCAAGATACCAAAGAAATCCTCGATCAAGGGCAGAAGGAATTCTTCCTACGCGAGCAGATTCGCGTTATTCGCAAGGAACTCGGCGAAGACGAAGAGCTCGATGACCCCCTCGACGATCTCAAAAAACGGGTACTCGCGTTGGAGGCTCCCGAAGCCGTCAAAGAGCAAGCCCTCCGTGAATTCAAGCGCCTGGCACAGCAAGGTCCGGGTAGCCCCGAAGCAGGCGTCATCCGCTCATATATCGAATGGTTGCTCGTGCTCCCGTGGATGCTCGAAGAACTCGCCCCCATCGACATCGCACGCGCACAAGCAGTCCTCGACGAAGACCACTTCGGGCTCGAAAAAGTCAAAGAACGCATCATCGAATACATCGCCGTACGCAAATTGGTCGGTGAAAAAATGCGCTCGCCGATTTTGTGCCTTGTCGGTCCTCCAGGTGTGGGAAAAACCTCGCTGGGCAAATCGATTGCACGCGCACTCGAACGGCAATTCGTACGCATGAGCCTCGGTGGAGTGCGCGACGAAGCCGAAATCCGTGGTCATCGGCGCACCTACATCGGTGCGATGCCAGGGCGCATCATCCAAGGCATGAAGACCGCCAAAGCCCGGACGACCGTGTTTGTCCTCGACGAAATAGACAAAGTCGGCCAAGATTTTCGCGGTGATCCGACCTCGGCGCTCCTCGAAGTCCTCGATCCCGAACAAAACGGGACATTCGCTGACCACTATCTCGAAGTACCCTTCGATTTGTCTCAGGTTGTCTTTGTGGCGACGGCAAATCAACTCGATACGATTCCTGCGCCGCTCCGTGACCGAATGGAAATCATTGAGGTCAATGGCTATACCGAAGAAGAAAAACTCGGTATCGCCACACGCTTCCTGATGCCCAAACAATGCGAAGCGCACGGGATTACCAGCGACATTCTCACGCTGAGTGAGGCTGCCATCCTCCGTATCATCCGTGCCTACACGCGTGAATCTGGGGTGCGCTCGCTCGAACGCGAACTTGCCACCATCTGCCGCAAAGTCGCACGTCGCGTCGCAGAACACGTGGGCGACCCACTTGCCCTCATCCACGTGGATGCAGATCAAATCCCCGATTATTTGGGAATCGAGCGCTATACGTTCGGCCTGGCTGAGGATCATGACGAGGTCGGCGTTGCGATGGGCGTTGCCTGGACGTCCGTCGGTGGCGAAACGCTGTCGATCGAAGTATTGCCGATTGTCGGCAAAGGACCACTCCAACTTACCGGACAACTCGGTGATGTGATGAAGGAGTCGGCTCATACCGCACTCAGTTATGCCCGCTCGCAGCTGGCTGTCTGGGGCGTCTCGCCGACGTACTTTGATGAGCATGTCATCCACATCCACGTCCCCGAAGGGGCTGTCCCCAAAGATGGTCCATCTGCGGGTATCACGATGACCACTGCGCTTATCTCGGCCATGACCGGCAAAAAAATCCGCCGTGATGTTGCCATGACCGGCGAAGTGACCTTACGTGGCAAAGTCTTGCCCATCGGTGGCCTCAAAGAAAAAACCTTGGCGGCCCATCGTGCAGGCATCAAGACATTCTTGCTTCCGATTGCCAATGCGAAAGACATCCCCGAACTCCCCGAGAAAATTCAGGCAGAGCTCGAACTCATCCCTGTTGCTACCATGGACGAAGTCCTGAGAGTGGCGTTGCGCGACTGAGAATGAAACACCCCTGCTTCAGAGAAGCAGGGGTGTCAGTTTTGAACTATGCCTGTAGCGAAGCTGACCCGCGGCACGTTGGTGCAGCGGGTCACGTTTTTCTAAACATACGGCTACTTCTTGGCACTAAACAGCACGATCCCACCAATAATCAACATCACGGGTAATGCATAGCGCCAGACCTGTGGACCAAAGAGCAGATTGACCAGCAAGTATGCGCCGATAAGCATCAAAATACTCGCTACCGTGATACGCCGGTCGTTCACGCTGGATTGTTCGAACTGATACGGCTGGATGATGGTTCCTGGTCGTTCTTCGGGCATGATGAACCAGAGGACGATATAGGCAAGCACCCCAGTGCCGAAGCCGATGACCAAAATCAGAAAGATAAGCCGCACCACCCAGACTTCGAGGGCTAACGCACGGGCAATACCACTACAGACACCGGCGACCATGGCATCGTTGCGACTGCGAAAAAAACGAGTATGCGTACTCATGCTGACCTCCTGTACCAATCGGGCGTAGGACGTGCCATACGCTCGTTTGGTTGCAGGGTTAGGCGAGGTTGATGACCATCAATTTGGGCTCGGTCATTTCTTCGATGGCATAGCGAACCCCTTCGCGGCCGAACCCGGACTGCTTGACGCCACCGTAGGGCATCGGATCAAGTCGCCACGTGGGCATATCGTTGACAATCAGGCCACCGACCTCGAGGACGTCATAGGCATGGTATATCCTGCCCACATCACGAGTGAAAACCGCAGCTTGTAGCCCGAAGTCGCTATCGTTGACCATTGCAAGGGCGTCTTCGTAGGTGTCATAGGGGGTGACGGTGACCACCGGGGCAAAGACTTCGCGACAGTTGACCTGCAGGCGTGGGCCAGCATCGGTGATGATGGTGGGTCGGACGATGCCGCCGCTGACTGTGCCACCGGTGACAAATGTCGCACCAGCTGCCCGTGCTTCCGCAAACCATGTCGCGATGCGTTCTGCTTCGGCAGGGGCGATAACCGAACACAAATCGGCTGATTCGTCGAGCGGATGTCCCACAACCAGGCGATCGACCCCTGCCTGCATGGCAGCGACAAACGCTGGATAGACGGCTCGTTGTACAAAAATCCGTTGCACGCTGATACAACTCTGGCCCGCATAATTAAAGCCGCCAGCCACACATTTGGCTGCAGCGGTGGCAATGTCTGCATCATCATGGACGATGACACCCGCATTACCCCCCAGTTCGAGGGTAATCCGTTTGCGGCCACATTCTGCTTTGAGTTGCCATCCGACGACCGGTGACCCGGTGAAGCTCAACAGCGCGATCCGTTCGTCTCGTACCAACGCCTGTGCATCAGCACTCGCAACCGGCAAGACGCTCAGCGCCGCCGCAGGCCAGCCTGCACCAATAATCGCGTCGCCCAGGAGCAACGCGGCCGTCGGCGTCTGTGAAGCGGGTTTGAGCACGATTGGGCATCCGGCAGCGATTGCAGGGGCGACTTTGTGGGCGACGAGATTCAGCGGGAAGTTGAATGGTGCAATGGCAGCAACGGGACCAATAGGGACACGTTTGACGGTGGCATGGCGTTGTTCGCCACCAGGGGCACGGTCGAGGCGGAGCACTTCGTCATGACTCTGGCTACATTCGTCGGCTGCGGTTTCGAAGGTGGTGATGGCCCGTTGCACTTCGCCGCGTGCCTGCACGATGGGTTTGCCGGCTTCAAGGGCAATTGCCTCTGCAAACGCATCCCGTTGGGCGGCGATGGTGGTCGCTACTGTGCGCAGTATTTTGGCTTTGGTATGCGCTGGCAAGGCTTTCGTCACAGCAAATGCAGCATGGGCAGCAGCGATAGCAACATCGACATCGGCAGCGGTCGCCCGACCAACGGCCCAAAGCGGTTGTTGGTCATATGGGCAGTGGATTATTGGGCCTTCTCGGTGTGTTTGCACGCCGGCCAACAAAATCGGTCGGGGAGTAGACATCGCAACCTCCATGTTTTAGGGATGAATCCATGTTTGATAGAGTGTTGTCAGAGAACAGGCACACTGCGCTTCGGCTACCATGCGTAATGACAAACCATCTGCAACCTCATAGCGATGCCGTTCGACATAGGTGCGGATAATCTGCGAGAATCGTTCAGCGCCGACGGTGGTACGAAGGGCCTCATAAAACAGTGCGCCCTTCGCATACGCCAGGACATTGAACGTATACAACGTGTACTCGCGCATATGTTTGTGGATGGGGGCATCGAGTTCACGCTCGATGAGCGCATCGTATTGTGCTTGGAATACCGCGAGTTCACGTTGGGCTGCTTCTTCGCCGCTCGTGGCACGCAGATAGATGACTTGTGCATACGTCGCAATCGCCTCATCTACCCATGCATCGGCTTGCACATCATTGCCCACCACATTGTAAAACCACTGATGCGCGACTTCGTGAACGATGATGCGATCAAGGGCGCTGGGTTTGGCAATCGTCGCTTCCTGCATCAGGATAAGGCCGGGGTATTCGACACCATGAAACGACGCCGCATCGACGGCCACGATATCGAGTTCATTGTAGGGGTATTGGCCAAATTGCGCACGAAAGACACCGAGTGCATGTTGAGCGACGCGCAGAGCCTGGGCACTTCCGACGGCAAGCTTTTCGGCAGCATAGACATTGATCCGCGTGCCCGCATACATCAATGATTGGACGGGCAGTGTGGTCACCACAAAGGTATAGTCGCGCTGTAGACCACTCACCACCCTAACGGTACGCGTATCACCCGTACGCGTCTGAGTGAGGGTAGTCCCGGTACTGACAAGCTGATGTGTAATCGGGATGGTGAGTGTCACATCATACAGGGCTACGGGGCTATTGACCAAATCACCCTTGGTATCAGGGTCGGCGATGTCCCACTGACCGTCACGATGCTGCACGAGCAGCGGGTACGCCGATGCAAAAGAGAGCGTCGCACCATCATCATTGAAGGCCCCGTATTTCGTTTTCCCCATATCTGCGGGGATGGTTGTCTGGAATTGCAGGGTAATCGTCACAACCGCATCGGGACGGATCGGCACCGGTGCATGGAGCGTCACAATGGTGCGTGCATGGTTATATGTGAATGCGCTGCTGATGCCGTCGATGTGTGCTGTTGTAACGCTTGTTTGGCCGGCGAAGTCGCTCAGGTTCGCATAGAGGCGGAACGGCAGGACACGCTGGTTCATCCCGGTGGAGTTGGTCCAGACGAGTGTTTGACGTAGAGACACGGTCCTGCGCTCTACATCGACACTGCCCACCATGGTGTAGAACGGGGCCGGCGTGCGCCCGACATCGGCCTGAGCGAGTAGATGCATTGCAGCATTTTGGTCGGAGTGTGGTGTCGCGTGCCCGATACGTGGCGTCCATACGCTCAGCAGTACCACACACAGCAGGAGCATGTTCCGTACATACCAGCGCTGTGTCAGCGAGCCCATGTGTAGATGCCCATCGTTGCATAGGTGTACAGAATGCAGACCGCAGCACTCGCTACACTGAGCGCATACACAAATCCAGCGATGTTTTGGGTGCGTGCGGCCACCAAGCGAATCCATAGCACGGAGTAGACCGCAACCAGCGCCGGGAATGACCATATCACCACATCGTAGTATGCCGATGTCCGTGGAATGCCAAACAAGAATGCAGCGCTATTTTGTACCAATGCACTCTCATACAGAATCCACCCCAGGTGCCCAAACGTGACCACTGCACCCAGTGAGACACCGTACTGGAAGACATGGAACAGGCGCACCGCTGGGGTCGGAACGGTACTGTTGCGCACACGGCGGATGAGATACGCAAACGGCCGGACAATCAGCCCCACAAACATCCACAGAAAACCAAAAAGCGTCGCGTACAGGCCTTGTCCAAATGGATTGGTTCCATTCAAAATCTGCGCAACCGCAGTACTTTGGGTAATGGTGGTAGCACTCGCAAATACCGTTTTTTGGGTGCTCAAGCAGTCTGTATTCGGTGCTTGCATGGGATTGTCGAGGAATGCGCGGAAGATTCCTGCACTACACACATTCCCCAAAATTGCCCCATGAGCGCCGTTGGGGGTGACAATCACAGTCGCCGTGCGGAACCCAGGAGCGATGTATTTTGCAAAATTCGCTGGAGTAATCGGATCGTAGCGCCCCGAACTTATCAATACCGGTACGTCACTCGTGACTGCGGCATTTACCTCCGCCGGGAGTCGTTCAACGGCCGCGATGGCGCACCATCGTTCTGTGTACGCGATATCGTCTGCAACGATGTCGGATGTGAGTGGGAAGAGTCCGTTCGACGGTACGGCATAATCTGCGAGCGTCGCTGGGTTTTCCTCGGCACAGTTCGTGGTTGCCTGCATCCCCTCGCTCATCCCGTCATAAAACAAAAACAAGCCCGCAATACTTTCGAAAGCTGCAAGATTGTTGTGTTCGATCTGATCGATGAGCATCGGTACAAAAGTGGCCAGTTCATCGTCATACATCATCTGAAACAACACCCCAGCGACTTCTTCATCGCCGAACACGACGGTGTGTGTCGTTGTCTGCGCAATATCGGTCACCTGCAACGTGAGTGGATTGGCTTTGATACGCGCGAGCAGTGCCGGTAACCGCGTGGCCAAGTCGGGGTATTGGGCACCGCAGGCAAGATCTGCATCACAGTCAGCAAAGAGATTCGCAAACGATGTCTGCCGCGACATCATCCACTGGGTCTGTGGGTTGAGTGACGGAGGCACGACGCCATCAAGGACGAGTGCATGAACAAGGGTAGGATGGCGTACGACCAGGTGTTGGGCCAACAATGACCCGTATGAGACGCCATAGACATCGATCTGGTCGTGACCGAGCATTGCCGCCACCGCCGCGATATCGTCTGCATTGGCGATGCTATTGAATGCAGAGAGCTCGATGCCTGCTGCTCGGAGCCGATCGGCACACGCTTGCCATGCGTTCATTTCGCGATTGGTACGCTCTGCGGGAGACACCTGGGTCGCATAGAGTTCTGCCGTAATCGCGGTAATTTCGGGGCAATTCAACGATGGCGTCGTACTGGTAGTCCCGCGTTGTTCGACCAAAATGATGTCACGGTCGCTCGGAATGATTGCTTCTGGTTTGTTGAGGATGGAGACAAATGTATCTATCGTGTCGCCCCCAGGACCGCCTTGGAGCAAGTACAGTGGTGGGTTTGCATTCGAAACCGTGCTGCGAATAATCATGATCGGAAGCGTAATCTGCGTACCGGCGGGGCGGTCGGCATGGAGCGGGAGTGTGACTGACCCACAATCGACCGTGCGACCCGTAGGTGCGGTCGCGAGACACTCCCCGGCGGTGAATGTCGCCGCGGTCGGTGCCGCGCCGGCAGGATATGGGTGAAGCCCCAAGAGCGCGAAAGCGAGCGTACACAAAAAGATGCGTAGGAGATGCATAGCGAGTTTCCTTTTTTCGCAACGGCAAAAAACAATCTGCCTATGGATAGAGAACGCGAATACCAGTAATGGTCACATGCCCATCGGCGCCGTCGGCGACAGGATCAATCCGTAGTTGGATGAGACGTTCAGGTAGCGCCGGAATCTGCGACACATCAATGACAACGCGTCGTTGTCCAGCAGCGAGCTCCCAAGCAACCGCGTGCGCTTCGTCGAATTGATTGAGGGCTGTGGCAACAAAAAGCTGACCACGTGTATCTGCTGTTGCATCGAGTGCGAGGTCAATCACCACCTGTTGTGGCATCGGGATATCCAATATCGGCGAGACAATTACGGGGTCTGATTGTACTCGCATGTGCCAGCCTGAATCGTTCGGCTTGGTACGCCCATTGCTGAGTGTCCATCCGATAGGCGGGCCGTTGAGTGTTGCCCACATATCATTCGCCAGGAGTGTCCCAGCAGTGGGGAGCACGTGATGGTCAGGAACCGTAGCCGGCAGCGGGAGCGGTATGAGTAACGGGATGTAGTCGCGCATACAACTCGTCACCGCATCGATCGTCAGCCCATAGCGGCGCTGCATCGTCTTGGAAGGCACCAAGAAGTCACTGGCAAAAACAACCTGTGCCCCTGCTTGATGGGTCTGGATGACGGCCTGCTGCACGGTGGCACAGCCTTCTGGCCATGATCCACGGGCTGCAATAGCGCCGTTGACCGACAAGAAGTGTTCGCGCGCTTCATAATACGGTAAATAGAGTTCTTGCAGTCCATCTGGTACGAGCAACAAATCCGCTGGCTGACTGGCAACGCGGACTGCGTGCGCAATCTGTCGTTGCAGGTCGGTCGATGCATCACCACGCAGACGAATCGCGTTCGCATTGAGCCACACCGTCCAGCCGAGCAGGCCGTACGCCAGGAATACCCGGACGTCTGTTGCACGCAGCTGGGCAAATCCATTCATCAACAGGAGAATGACGACCGGGCTCATCCCAATCCAGAATTCGATGTTTTCTGGTTCCCACCACCCAAAGAATCCGGCAAATGTCATTGCCCAGACGACCAACCACACGTTGTGCAGCTGTGGCCGACGATGCACGAGAGTCGTTGCAGTGAGTGCGAGCAATGCGATGCCGATGATGCCACCGCTCCCGTCTGCAATCGTGTCGGACAATCCTGTGCCGAGGTCAGAGGCTGTCGCCTTGCCCCCCCACCAGCCACTATTGACATAATCAAAAAGCCAATGTCGTGCATCGGAAATGGTCACAAAACCACTGACGCCCAGCATGACAAACACATAGGCAGCGACGACCAGTGTGACCGCACCCACACCAGCCGAAATCCAGCCACGGCGCGCCACTCCCGGCTCACGTAATCCAGGCCACGCCCGTACCACCAGTGGGACGGCAAGAAGCGCATTGGTCTGATGGAACAACACCGCACCTGCCACTCCGAGCGCCATCGAAACCTGCCAGCGACGGCGCTGCGGCTGCGGCTCCATCACCAACCAGAGTACCCACTGCACAGCCAAGGTAGCGAGTGTATAGACTTCGACCTCGATAGCGTAGTACCAGTACGCATACGAAAAAGCCAATGCACCTGTGGCTAACAGCGTAATATCGACGCGGAGCCAGCGACGGTAGACAATCGCACAAAAAACGGCGCTCCCGAGACTACCCGCTACAGCATTTGCGGATTGGAGCGCTGTGGCAACATCCACACCGCGCGACAGCCGGACAATTGCAGCACCAAACGGCCCATATGCCAAATGATGCGGGTGGAATAATTGTTGCCATGGTTTGCGACTGACATCCAAGATGTACGAAAGTGCATCAAAGGTGTGTACCTGTGTCAGCGTACCGAGGTAGACCAGCATTGTGATGATGCCGCAACCCACACTGAGGCCGATCATCGTGCTGCGCTGTCGCTCGCTCATTTGCGTACCTCTGCCGAGACGAACTGAACCCCTAAGCTCCGGTAATCGTTCAGTTTTGCATCCAGTTCGGCCGGCACCCAGGCCGGCGTTTCGATGCGTACCAGCAAGGTTTGTGTGGCTGATTTGAGTCCTGCAGGTACCGTCAGGAGCATCGATTCGTCGTGGTTGTGAACGGGATTGCAGATGCGTGTTGACCATACCGGTTCAACATTTGTCCACGGTAGCGGCTGCCCGGCCATGCTGAGACAGACTTCGGGGTCTTTGCCATCAGGACGCACGCCGCTATTCAAGGTGACAATAACTCGTGAGCCTGCTTTGACCATCGGCAGGCGTACAATACTCATCGGTTCGGTCCATGCAAAGGTGCGCCCTGCGATAGATTCGGTCGGATAAAAGCCGGCTACTTGGGCAGACGTCGAACGTGAGGTTATTCGACCAGGGAGCGGTGCCTTCCCATCTACCAGTTCATAGCGTTGATACCCGATGTTGATACCGTCAATTAATGCAGGTTTTTGGTTTGTAAGTTGCGAAAACTCTGGGATACGTGCTTGAATGTACTCGCGCTCCTCAAAATGCATACCGGGGAACCAGAGTGCTCCATTTGCACCGACGAGGAAGTAGATTTTTCGACCTTCTGCCAGCCAGCGACGATAGAGCGTCACCAAATCTCGGCCGTATTTTTCGGGTCGTTCACTGCGCAACCCGAACACATGTTGGCCATGGATCGACAGCAATGGCAATGCCAATGTATCTGCTGCATCACGCGCAGCCACATAGCGCGGTGAACCACCACGCACAATCGTGACATCCTCGGGGCGACTCAGGGTCGCAACCTGCGAGACGAGGTCGAAGGACCCCTGTAGCTCG
>JBJONV010000154.1:0-11821 GCA_046051665.1 Chloroflexota bacterium | reverse complement strand
TCCGATCTCGAAGACGAAGGTATCGAGATATGCAGGATTGCGCTCGCCGCCCATGCGATCATTCTCAGGACAGAGGTAGCACGTTGCATCATATGGGTTGCGCGCTGGAATAACCGGCGCTTCGACTTGGCCTTGCCACGGCCGTTTGGTTCGATGTGGCGAGACAAGGACCCATTCATCAAGCAGAGCGTTATAACGGCGATGTGAGTGATCTTCGGGTACAAACACAAGATTACCTCTTTCGTTGGTTTGCATCATTCTACCAAACCATCGACACAAAAAAACCGACCCGTTCGAAAACGGGTCGGTCGATCGGGAGACCTCAGCGTATTGCATACACAATCGAAACGTCAACCATGATGTCTTGTGTGCCCGCTTGGACCGGTACTCCAGCAGCTGCATCCATGGCGACTTTTGCCATTGGATATACTTGACCATTCTGAGAAGATTCCGTAATGGAGATGATTTCGCCCAATTCAACGCCTGCTGCTTTGGCCATCGACTCTGCTTTGGCTTTGGCAGCCTCGAAGGCACGGGTACGTGCTTGTTCTACCAGTGCACTCGTATCGGCAATGCTAAAGTTCAACCCGGTGATGTTGTTTGCACCAGCCTGTACAACCTGATCGAGGAGGGGGCCAGCTTTGACGAGGTCACGTATGGTGACCGTGACCGAATTGGTTACTTGATAGCCGGTGATTCGGGTGCCGGTGGTATCGTAGGTCGGGTAGACGCTAAAATTGCTGGTTTGGATGTCTTTTTCGGCGACTCCCAAGGCAACCACGCTCGCAATCACTGCGGCGGTATCTGTCGAATTCTGGCTGAGTGCTGCGGCAGCGGACGCTGCTTGTGATGTTACACCCAACTGAATCGTCGCTTGATCTGGTGCTGCAGAGACCGCGCCGCTCGCCGAAACATTCATGTGACGACCGTTCCCGCCCGTACCACCGATGAGAGGCAACGCCTCTGACAGCATCGGGAATTCACCCGTCATCATCGTCGCGGGGTTATTACCGGTGTTGGGGACGGCAATCGTTCCCGACATCATCCCGATTCGTGGCGTCATCCATAAGGAGGGCAAAATAGCCCCCAACAGCCCAGCCACAAACGTTCCCAAGATCAAGAAGATAATCGACGTGCGTGACATATGTCCAACTTTCTACTCAACATTCCACAAAAAGGACGCTGCGAGGGAGACAGAAGTTTCGCCCTCTACAGCATCCTCATCAAACATTAAATTCCGTACAGCTCGCCGTATTTCGCCTTGAGATAACGGAAGTATGGTTCTACCGACAAATCTTGCCCCGTCACACGCTTGAGCGTCGTGGGTGCATCATACCGTCGACCCGTTGCATACAAGTTCTTTTGGAGCCAGCTGAGCAACGGCTGGTAATTGCCTTGGTTGATGGCGGGGGTAATCGAACTATCTTTTTGTTGTGCTGCTTCGAAGATTTGGGCAGACATCACATTGCCGATGGTGTAACCCTGGAATGAGCCACCGACGATTCCGGCATACCAGTGGACATCCTGTAGCACACCGTCTTTATCGTCCTTGGGGGTAATCCCCAAGTCACTGGTGTATTTGTCATGCCAGACTTCGGCAAGATCACGGACGTTGAGTGTCCCCTCGAGGAGCCCAAGCTCGAGTTCGAACCGGATAATAACGTGCAGGTTGTACGTTACTTCATCGGCGTCGGTACGAATAAGGGAGCGCTGGACTTTATTGATGGCACGGTAGAAGGTGTCGAGCGACACGTGTTTGAGTTGGGTGGGGAAGGTTGCTTGGAGGGTTGGATAGTTGTACTCCCAGAACTTGCGCGACCGGCCGATTTGGTTTTCCCACAGTCGTGATTGACTCTCGTGGACACCACTAGAGGTCCCATTGGCAAGTGGGGTCCCTTCGAGTTCGAATGCGACACCTTGTTCGTACATGGCATGGCCGCATTCGTGGATCACACTAAAAATACAATCGCCGAGATCGTTCTCGCGGGCGCGCGTGGTTATCCGAATATCGCCGTGATGCAAGCGGATTTCGAAGGGATGCGGTGCGGTATCGAGCCGTCCACGGTTAAAGTCGTAGCCCACTTGCGTGGCAATGGTTTTGGCATATGCGAGCTGTTGGTCGATCGGGAATGGTCCGGCCAGACAGCTATCGTCGATGGGGGCTTTCTTCGAAATGGCGTCGACCATGGGGATAAGGCCGTCTCGGAGCGATTTGAAGAGCGGCCGCAGCGTGGCGACATCCATACCGCTATCGTGTTGGTCGATGAGCGAGTCCATGATGTGCTTCCCCTGGGAAAAAAAACCTGCGTATTGACGGCTGAGTTCAACGGTCTGCTCGAGGAATGGGACGACTTTTTTGAAGTCGTTGGCGGGGCGAGCCTGTGCCCAGGCCATATAGCTGGTGTTGATGTGTTCGGTTAGTTTGCCGACAAACTCGGTGGGGACGCGAGTCGCATTGGCGTAGTCTTTGGCAGTGACACGCACGATGGCAGCATCGATACTATCGGGATCCCACTGTTCGGCTTGTTTTTGCAGCTTTTCAAGGAGATGGCCGATTTCGGGATCGGTCATTTTTTCGTGGGTCAGCTTCGACATCAGGGCCATCTGCCGGCCACGGCCTTCACCGCCGCCCACTGGCATGACGCTCGATTGGTCCCAGCCAAGCAGTGAACCGATGGCGTTCCAATCGGATAATTCGGCGAGTTTCTGTTTCAGTTGGGTGAGTTCTTGTGACATCAGTTGATCCTTTTTTGTCAGGTAATTATGCGTTGGCGAGATAATCGAACTGCTCGGGCGTTAATGGTACCACCGAGAGGCGACCAAGCTTGATGAGGTATGAGTCAGCAAACAGCGCTTGAGCTTTGATGTGTGCCAAATTGTAGCCATTGGGAAGCGCGCGGAGAGGGGCAACATCGACAACCGCGAGCTTACCGGTCGTGTCTGTGGGGTTGACATACGGCGCCGTGACGACGGTTGCGATGCCCGCACAACGCCGTTCGTCACCGGTATGGTAGATGATGCAGGTATCACCGACGGCCATCGTCCGGATAAAAATGAGCGCTTGATTGTTTGCGACGTTGTCCCAGATGGTTTGGGAGTCGCGTTCCAGATCGGCATATGCGTAGACGTCTGGTTCCGTTTTAAGTAGCCAATGGGCCATCATGGCTCCCTTCTGTGAAAATTCCTCGTATCTGGGCGTAGCCGATTACTGCGGCTGCAAGTATTGCCATCACCATACACACCAAAAACGTGCTGCGAGGTCCACCTGTGGCATCGTACAGCATACCGGTCAATGGAATCCCGATCAGTGGCGCGAGACCCCAGCCGGCAGCTGTTACCGCCGCTTGTGCACTCGCTACCATTCCGGCAGGTGCGCGTTTTGCCGAAATAGAGACAAGCATCACAAACGATAATCCAAACCCGCTACCGCGCACCATCGCGCCAATCAGCAAAACGATTGGTGACCAGGCAGTTGCGTACATCAGATGTGCACATGCCAGGATGAAACATCCCACCATGAGTGTGCGTTCGGCTCCAAAGCGGTTTGCGAGCCATGGCGCATTGCGCATCCACGGTATTTCGGACATACCGGTAAACCCGAGCAACAATCCGATGTAGAGGCCACTCCCACCGAGTGTATTCATCATGATGCCTTCGAAGGTCCCACTCATGCTCAGGGAGCCTGCCAAAAGGAACGATGTGAGTAAAATAGTGCGCATACCGGGGTCGGCGAGCATGGGCCGCCAGGATGCATTCGCCCGTTCCACAGCGGCGTCCTCATCGAGGAGCAATCCAAGCCCTGCTACACCACAAAATCCGACGCAGGCGACGTAAAACATCGGTTGATAGCCGTATTGTTGCCAGAGGTAGCCACACACCGTAGCGACTGTGGCAAAGCCGAGTGAACCAAACAGTCGCATCGAACCAAAGTTCACACCGTTTTTGACGGCCATTCGAGCGACGAGACCATCACCGATACCGGCGATAGGGCTACGGACAAACGACATCAGCAGCATAAGCGGTAACAATTGCCAGAATGTCTCTCCCACTCCCAATGCAACCATCGAAAAACCGACGAGCGCAATACAAATGGCCAAGATACTGCGACGCTGCTTGGAGCGGTCTGCATAATTCGCAATGAGTGGAGCGGCAGTCAGCATGGTCAGCGGAAGCATGGTCGCAAACAGGCTTATTTGGGTGCCTGATAGCCCGATCTGCTGGAAGTGGACGTAGAGAAAAGGGATATATGAACCGACCACACCCCAATACCCAAAATAGTAAAGCGCACCGCGGACGGTGGGACTGCGTAGTGCGTGTGGTAGCGAATTGACCACCAAAGTACCTCGATTCTGTGAACCTGCTGTCATTATAGCGATTCTCGATTCGCATGTGCGGTATGCTGACTATACTACAGAGCACACATCGAACGGAGGAACAGATGCACATTCGATTTCATGTCGGCGGGCCGGCAGTTCACCCCACACGTGCACAGGCAGAACGCATTGCCACATGGCTTGGTCCTACACTTCGGATTAGCATTCACGAAGACATCGCAGCCTTTGATGCCCTCGATGATGTCGACCTGTTGGTTTTGATGGGGATGTACTGGCCGGGAATGGACGCTGATTGGGCTGGGAACATGACCTATACGCCGATCACCAGTGATGCGCAAGCGAAATTCTTGCAATACGCACAGAGCAAACGTCCTTTGCTGATTCACCATGGTGCCATTGGCTGCTATACAGATTGGCCTGTGTTCGGAGAAACACTCGGGGTAACATGGGGTGTCAAACGCGCATCGCATTCGCCGTTTGTATCACATACTATTCGAGTAGATCCGCAGCACCATCCGATTACCGAAGGTGTCGCTGATTTTGGGATCGAAGACGAACTCTATCATTCACTCCGCATCGATACGACACGCGCTCCCAATCATCTGCTGTGGGGAAGCTGGGATGGTGCCGAGCACCCGTTACTGACGACTCTGGAAGCGAACCATCACAGTGGCAAAACCGTTTTCAGTGCGCTCGGACACAACCTCACTTCATTTGACCCGCCTGCGATGCGCCAGCTGTGGTGTAACAGCATTGCATGGCTGACACGGCCGTAACGACAGAAGACGCGTATAATGCATACAGATGCACGAAATGACGTGTATGCACGAACGCGTGCAGAAGAGGCGATATGACGCAAGAACACACGACCCTGAGCGCAGAGCTGTTGGCAGCGGTCGAAAAACGGAATAGAGAGCATCGTGCACATCGCGCTGGCTGGTTGCGTGCTGCGGTCCTCGGCGCAAACGATGGACTCGTCTCGACAGCCAGTCTGCTGATTGGCATAGTGGCTGCCGGCCAAAATGAGTTGGTCATCACCGCAGGCATCGCGGGGATTACCGCTGGCGCGATGTCGATGGCCGTCGGTGAATATGTTTCGGTGAGTTCACAAACAGACATCGAAACAGCAGATCGCACGATGGAAATAGAACACCAACGCATCGACCCAATCGGCGAGGAACTCGCCTTAGCTGCTATCTACATCGAACGTGGCTTATCAGAAGAGCTGGCTCGCGCTGTTGCCAAAGAGCTTCATGCCAAAGATGGTCTGAAAGCACATTTGCAGGATGAACTCGGGCAGAATGAATCCACCGTGGCGAAACCACTGCAGGCTGCACTTGCCTCCTCAGTGAGCTTCGTGGTAGGTGGTGTGATCCCCTTCCTCGGTGCGCTCGTTCCGAGCCTCGGTGAAAAAGCATATGCCATCGTGCTGATGTCGCTGTTTGGATTGTTGCTAACGGGGATTCTGAGCGCTCGCACCGCCGGTTCTCCGATGCTCAAAACAACGGCGCGGATAGTGTTCGGCGGGGTCATTGGGATGGCGATTACAGCGGGAGTGGGCCAGCTCGCGCACATTTCGGGGATCTAATATGATTGCGTTGCGCCAACACACTGATGCGCTCATCCATCGTATTTGGCAGAATGATGCTGAGTATTTTGGGAGTTTGGGTCAAATGGTGGTTCACAATGGGTATGTGCTTTATAGCAACCCAGCCCTCGAGAATCGGTACGACCCCAACCACGCAGGTCTGCTGAGACTCCGAACGGAGGATGTCCCGGGAGCGCTCCAATCAATTATCGCCCATTATGAAGCATTAGGGCTTGATAGTGTGGTCTATCTCGACGAGGCACATCGACCAGCGTCCCTCGCATCCGACCTACAGGCGTTGGGTTTTCGTCCGATGGTGGAGTGGGGGATAACCGACTTGATGGCGATCCGCGGTGAAATCGCTCTGGGCGCACCCGACGTGACGATAACCCATCCTGCCACCCCCGCAGCGTTTGCGCAGTGGGCTGCGCTCAACGAACCTGATCCGTATTCTGATGCAGCGATCATGCGGGCGCTCCGCTTCACGGAATGCAGTAGCCCAGCGGTTATACCGACAATTGTCTGGTGTGATGGCGTCCCAGCGGGGCGCTGCCTTGCGTTCGTACATGATGGTGTCGGCAGAATCGAGTGTGTCTTTGTCGATCCCGCCTTCCGCCGTCGTGGTTTGGCACAGGGTATGGTCACCTGCGTTGCGCAAGAGATTTACGCGACGGGGGCAGTACCGTATTTGCTTGCTGCACAAGGGGAAGAAGCACAGCGTATCTACCAGCGTATCGGATTCGAGACCATCCTGCCGAACGCCGTCATGACCTATGCACGACCATATGGCACACCGCTGTGAAATGCACTTTCCGCTGCATGATTTGGTATCATAGCCACAACACACAGACCGTAAGGAACAGCCATGACGACGCGTGATGCATTCAGGCACGACCCACATCGGCCACGGTATCATTTTGTGGCACCCCAAGGGTGGCTGAATGACCCAAATGGGTTGATTCAATGGAACGGTGAATACCATCTGTTTTACCAGTACAATCCTCATGCCGCTGTATGGGGTGCTATGCATTGGGGGCATGCAGTGAGTAGTGATCTGGTGCATTGGAACGACCTTCCCCTGGCACTCGCACCCGATCAAACATACGATCGCGACGGCGTTTTTTCGGGATGTGCGATTGTGCATGAGGGCAAACCCGTCATCATGTATACGGGCGTCAACAGCCCGCATCAACTCCCCTGCCTTGCATATGCAGACGACACACTAAGGTCTTTTCGCAAAGAACCGACAAACCCGGTCATCAAGACACTACCAGACAATTTGGTCTACGATTTTCGTGATCACAGTATGTGGCACGACGGTGCGTACTGGTACCAGATTCTCGGTTCTGGTGATGGCACCCATGCGGTTGCCCCGTTGTTCAGGTCGAAAAATCTCCTGGATTGGGAATACCTCGGCCGCATGATTCAATCAGATGACGCGGTCAATGAACAGCTCTACGAATGTCCGGATTTTTTTGCCAGTAATCAGCAACACGTCTTTATTACCTCGCCATTGCCCATGCGGCGCGTCATTTATATGAGTGGGACATTCGATGGTCGGTCGTTTGTACCCCGCAAACGCAACATGGTCGACCACGGCGTCAGTTTTTATGCGCCGCAAAGCTTCACCGACGAACAAGGTCGCAGAGTGATGATCGGCTGGTGTCAGGAACAACGTGCTGAGCAGTCGAGCCGTGCTGCTGGGTGGCAAGGTGTGATGACGTTACCACGCATCCTGGCGCTCGACGAAGCAGGGGATTTGACCTACACGGTTGCTCCTGAATCAATGGCGCTCCGGCGTGAGACCGTGGCCCACGGAAAAAATATTAGTGTGTCACAAGCACAACATTTGTGTCGCCGGGTTTTGAGCAAAACACTGCACATCAGCGCACAGTTACATGCGACGGATGCGAGTACTGCAACGCTGGTGGTGCGCGCTGATCCGCACAGCGGAGAGCAGACAACTATCAGCTGGGATCACGGGCGGAATGAACTCATTTGTAGCATGGCGCAGAGCAGTGAAGCATCGGGTACTAGTCGTGATGTGTATACGATTCCACTCCATCACAGCGTGCAGAACGATTTGACACTCGACGTCTATGTAGATTGTTCGCTGATCGAGGTGTATGCCGGCTCGTACACTGTCTGTTCATTACGTGTCTACCCCAAAGGCGATGCAGAGCGGATAGATATTCGCACCAGTGGAACGGTCGAGATTAAAGAATTCGTCGTCCATCAGATGGGGTATGTCCCAGCTTAGGCTTTTCGTATACCTTCTGTAGCGATGCTGACAGAGTGGTACTTCAAGGATTTCCAATGATTGTCGATCAAGACTACTCGATATTTTTCTGTATTATCCCTATATTCCTTATTGGTATTGCGATGCTATATGTCTGGCGTGCATAAGCGCTGAAGTGAGGGGTACATGACACCAAATCCACGCGTGCAGACGCAAGTCTTGGCCATTTTGAACGAGTATAAATCGCTCGGCATCGAAGAAGGTGTGCAGGTCGCTGCGTATCATCATGGGAAACTCATCCTCGATCTCGTGACTGGTACCGTTACCGGTATCAATGCGCTCCGCCCTGACGACATGATTTATTCGTGGTCGATGACCAAGGGTATCACCGCACTTGCGGTGCATATCGCAGTGCAGAAAAACCTGCTAGCGTACGACGATCCGGTGGTCCGTTATTGGCCCGAATTCGGCGCACATGGCAAACAACACATCACGCTCCGGCATTTGCTGATCCATACGGCAGGATTGCCCAATATGCCGCGGGTCTCGATTGCCGAAATGTGTGATTGGGATCTGATGTGTCGCCATTTTGCAGCGATGACGCCTGTCTCGCATCCTGGTGAAATCCCTGCATACCACGCAATTAGTTATGGCTGGCTCGTCGGCGAAGTATTACGCCGGGCGACAGGCAAAACGGTGACACAGTACGTCCAAGATGAAATCTGTAATCCACTTGGGATTACCAATCTGCACATCGGCGTACCAAAGACACGCGCCGTCGATTGCGCTCGACTGACGTTTGATGGAGTACATGGTTCGTTGAATGAAGACCACTGTGGCGCTCCCGCAATGGTCGAAAATCCGGCATTGTTCGCGAACCAAGCCAATGTACAAGCCGCATGCATGCCGAGCATTAATATGATGACCAGTGCGCGTGCGCTGGCTACCGTCTATGCATCGCTGGTAGGGCACGGCGTAAACGGCGTTCGTCTGCTGAGTGCGCGCACAGTCGACCACGCCCGCATGGTCCAACGCTATGCAATCGACGCGACATCACAAGGGGTAATGGTGATGGGACTCGGCTTCCAGCTCCCCGCATACGACACCGTATCTGCAATGGCACAACGTCGTGGTGTGTTTGGGCATGGCGGCTGGGGCGGTTCTATTTCGTTTGCTGATCCCGAGAACGATTTTGCCTTTGCATTGACCAAAACCCGCATGGTGAACAGCGATGACACACTGCCGGTGAGTATTGCCGTCGCACGCGCAGTCCGTGCCGAACTCGGAATACCCGAAGAATAAAGACGTGTGAGAGAGGAACCATGATGCGTAATGGACCCGAAATGGATGCGCTGCGCGAACAGCTGACTACTCAAATGGATGTACTTATCGCGAGTGGCCGCGAAGAGGGTATGCAGCTTGCGGTATATCAAGACGGCCATCAGATTATCGACATTACCCGCGGGGTCCGCGACGATGCAGGTACGGCGCTATCGCCCGATGACCTGGTGCTAGTCTGGTCGACGAGCAAAGGTGTGACCGCTGCAGCGATACACCTCTTGGCCGAACGGAAGTTACTCGAATATGACGACCCGATTGCACGCTACTGGCCACAGTTTGCACGGAACGGCAAAGAAGGCATCACCATTCGACATTTGATGTCACATACGGCGGGAATTCCCAATCTTCCCGACGACATCACCATCGAAACCATGGCAAACTGGCAAGAGATGATGGAACTCTTTGTCGAGATGACACCGATAAGTGTCCCCGGCAAAGTCGCTGCCTATCACGGGCTGACCTATGGGTGGCCACTCGGTGAAATCGTTCGTCGGATCGATGGGCGACCATTTGCACGCTTTGTACAAGAGGAAATCTGCGCGCCGTTGGGTATCAAGAATTTGTTCTTTGGGGTCCCGGCAGAACGCGCTGGTCAAAAAGCCCGCTTGAGTCACGACCTCACCGTTCCCCCCACCTACACACAACCCACCGAAGACCCGGTCGCGTTAGCAAATCATCCTCTTATTCAGACTGGCTGTATCCCTGCCGCCAATATGATGGCGAATGCGCGCTCGATAGCACGCTTCTATGCCAGTTTGATTGGCAACGGCGTGAATGGGACGCGCTTGTTGCCTCAACGCCGGGTAACCAACATGACTATGGTGCAACGCTGGGCGATTGATCAGACGCTTGTCGGTCGAGACATGGGTTTTTCGTTGGGATACATTCTCGGTGGCAGCGTGGCAACCATGTCTTCACGACAAACGTGCTTTGGTCATGATGGATTCGGCGGTGCCATCGGGTTTGCCGACCCGGAGCACCAGCTTGCCGTTGGGTTCACCAAGACACGGATGACCCTCAACCCAGCAAACCCATCCACCAGCCTCGAACTCATGCAAACCATCCGTACGGCATTGAATATCCCTGCATAGCAGCCGAGTATTGGCCAAGGCGTTGATGACGCACCGAAGACGGTCGTACGTCGGAAAAACCACTTTGCAATGTTAGTTCAACAGAAACACCCCCATGCGCTCCCGCATGGGGGTGTTTTCTACACGAAGAAGCCTATTCGTTCTGGGCGATGATGACCGTAGTCGTCCCATCACTGGCAGTAATCATGACGTTGACGGTTTTACCATCTTTGGCATAGACCTGGTTTACCATATCGGGTGTTTCCATCCCGCCGTCCGAAACAGCATAGCCTTCTGCAATCATCGCATCAGCATAAAACTTCGAAACATCGCTGACAGATTGTTTGGTCGTCAACGAGAACATTTGCTCCGTTTGCATCGTTACGGTCGCATCTGTAGGCATCGGCCAGGATGCACTTGTGATGCTGGCACATGCATCGGGGACGGTAATCGTCGGAACAGCGTTGATATCGGACAGGACATATGACCACGAAAATGGTTCCAACGCATCATTATTCTTGGTCTCGCCCGTAACATCCCACTTGAGGGTGTATTGTTCTTCACGATCAACCAAAACTTCACTATGGTATTTTGAACCATCGGGAAGTGTACTGTCGTAGACATATTTGTCGGTCGGACGCCCGTCGATATCAGGTCCAGCACCTGCGGCGACCAAGTCATACCCGAACGTTTCCATGATGCTGTCCGGATCGAAGATGGTAGGATTTTCTTCGGGATTTGCGAGCACCATGCAGGTAGCTGGGTCACCCGATATCATGTACAGCGATTCCGCAGTGCCCACCATTGTCATATCAGGAGATTCAGTGCCCTGCCATGTGGTAATGGTAATATCGGGTTCGGCTTGCACGGATTGCTTCCAAGACCAGTCTGTCTTTTTGCCATTCGAGGTGACAGAATACGAGAAGGTCAAAGAATAGCTCTCGAGGAGATGCAAGCTATCGCTGTACGAATCGGGAGTCCACACGTCTGTTTCCGTTGCTGCAGTGTCTTCGGATGGACTCTCTTCTGTACCAGTTGCTTCTTCTACAACAGGTTCGTCGGCGGTGGCTACATCGTTACCGGTGGTTTGTTCGGTAGCCACAGGGGCATCAGTCGCAGGTGCTGCTTCGCCACACGCAACGACCATACAGGCCACGAGCAACAGTATGAGAAAACGGGTGATGTTCATCGAGGCTCCCTTCTTATGGTAAGTCATATGTGTATCATACCGCAGTTGCGGTTCATCCGA
>JBJONV010000153.1:0-11978 GCA_046051665.1 Chloroflexota bacterium | reverse complement strand
CAGGGGCGAGATATATCTCGCACGCCAACATACACCCCATCTCGCCCGCAACATAAACACCGCATGCCTCGTCCGCAAAATAATCACCTCATCTCACCCACAGAGCCACACAACGATCACGCAGAGCCACAGCGAGACAGAGGTCGCAGAGTCACCGGAGAAGCAAAAAACGGAGATCAGTGCGCAGGTAACAGGTATCACGCCAGGCACTTCACCTGTAACCTGTAACCTGTAACCTGTTGTAACCTACTCCACCGTGACACTCTTGGCCAAATTGCGTGGCTGGTCGACATCTGCCCCACGCCGCACCGCCGTTGCATAGGCAAGCAACTGGAGCGGAATGGACGTTAGCACCGTCGTCAGCCACGGATTGCTGGCCGGCACGGTGATAACCGCCTCGGCTTGTTCGGCCAAATGCGCATCGCCGACACTCGTGATGGCAATGACGCGCCCGCCGCGGGCTTTGACCTGCGACACATTCGACAGCATCTTGTCGTACGAGGCATCCTGCGGTGCAATACAAATCACCGGCAGGCGGTCGTCGATGAGGGCAATCGGGCCGTGCTTCATCTCGCCGGCGGGGTAGCCCTCGGCGTGGATGTAGCTGATTTCCTTCAATTTGAGCGCACCCTCGAGGGCAATCGGGTACGACAACTGCCGCCCGAGGAACAGCGCGCTACTCGTATGTTGCAGCGATTCGGCCAGCGCGGCGTAGTCGGTGCCATCGTTGAGCACCGCACCGACCTGGCTCGACAAGGCAATCAGCGCACGCAGATGCGGTCGCATCGTTGCCGGTGTGAGCACGCCGCGCGCCTGAGCAATCCGCAGCGCAAACAAATACTGCCCCACCAACATCGCCGTGAAGGCCTTGGTAGATGCCACGCCGATTTCGGGCCCGGCGTGCAACATCAACGACCCTGCCGTGGCCACCCGCGTCGCTTGACTGCCCACCGCATTGACGATGGCCAAAGTCTTGACGCCGGCGCTACGGGCCAATTCCATGGCCGCCAGGGTGTCGGCGGTCTCGCCGCTTTGACTGATGGCCACCAGGAGCATGTGTGCATCGAGCACCGGCTCGCGGTAGCGGAATTCCGAGGCGTAATCGACCTGTACCGGCACACGGGCAATCTGCTCGATCATGAACTTACCCACCAGCGCGGCATGCCAGGCAGTGCCGCAGGCGGTCATCACAATCGACGAGATGTCGCGGAGCCCTGCATCGTCCAGCAATACATCGTCTAGGCGCACGGTGCCTGCCTCGAGGTCGATCCGGCCGCGCAACACGTCGGTCAGGACGCGCGGCTGCTCGTGGATTTCCTTCAGCATAAAGTGCTTATATGGGCCGCGCTCGATGGATACGGGGTCCCACGCCAATGTGGTAATCGGCCGATCGACCACCGTGCCGTCTGGGCGGCGGATGACCAACGAGGTCGCCGTCAGTTCGGCGATGTCGTGGTCTTCGAGGAAGCAGACACGGCGCGTATGATCGACAATCGCCGGCACATCCGAGGCCACAAACATCTCGCCTTCGCCGATGCCAATCACCACTCCGCCCGCATGCCCGATGCGCGTCGCCACCAACGTCCCTGGTGCATCGAGGCTCAGTGCGACGATGGCATTACCCCCTTTGAGCATGGCTACCGTGCGCCGCAACGCCTCGGCCAGGTTCCCCGTCGTGGCAAAGTGCAGGCCAAGCAGGTGGGCAATGACCTCGGTGTCGGTTTGCGAGGCAAAGGTGTGGCCTTCGGCGATGAGGTCGTTTTTCAGCTCGAGGTAGTTTTCGACGATACCGTTCTGAATTACCACCACACGGCCGCTGGCGTCGCGGTGGGGATGGGCGTTCTGCTCGGTCACATCGCCATGTGTCGCCCAGCGGGTATGCCCGATGCCCATGCTCCCGTGCACTGGTTGGGTCGCCAACACGGCCGTCAAGCCCGACAATTTGCCCACACTGCGGCGGATGTCGAGCGTGCCCTGATTGTCGACCGCAATACCGGCCGAATCATAGCCGCGATATTCGAGGCGGGCCAAGCCATCGACGATGACCGGGGCTGCTGCCCGTGACCCGACATATCCGACGATTCCACACATAGGGGGCTCCTTCTGGCGCTGTCGGCCGTTCACGACCAATCAGACAGGCTATAATAGCGCTACAACTATCCAATACACGAGAATACCGATGAGTCATCCTGCATCTGCATCCCGCATCGCAAGCTTCGGAACAACGATTTTCACCGAGATGAGTGCGCTGGCCATCCAGCACAACGCCGTCAACCTCGGTCAGGGCTTCCCCGATTTTGCCGGTCCTGACTTTGTCAAAAACGCCGCCATCGAAGCCATCCAAGCCGACTACAACCAGTACGCACCCATGCCCGGCACCATCGGTCTGCGCCAAGCCGTCGCCACCATGTGGCGTACCCGCACCGGCATCGATATCGAACCGCTGACCGAGGTCAGTGTCGCCAGTGGCGCAACCGAGCTCCTCTGCGATGTGATGTTGTCGTTCATCAATCCAGGCGACGCAGTGGTCATCTTTGAACCCGCCTACGACGCCTATGTACCCGACATCATCATGGCAGGCGGCCGCGTCATCCCGGTGCGCCTGCACCCGCCTACCGCCAGCAATCCGGTCTGGCACTACGACCCGCAGGTCCTCGCCGCCGCCTGCGCCCAAAAGCCCAAACTGCTGTTGCTCAACACACCCCACAATCCGACGGGCAAGGTATTCAGCCGCGCCGAATTGACCGAGATAGCCGACCTCTGCAAAACCTACGACATCCTGGCTGTTGTCGACGAAGTCTATGACCGGTTGGTCTACGACCAGCACGTCCACATCCACTTGGCCAGCCTACCCGACATGTGGCAACGTACCATCAGCCTCAACAGCATCGGCAAAACCTTTAGCGTGACGGGGTGGAAAATCGGCTGGGCGATCGCCCCC
The DNA here is from genome assembly GCA_046051665.1 of Chloroflexota bacterium. Lineage (GTDB taxonomy): Bacteria > Chloroflexota > Chloroflexia > Chloroflexales > Roseiflexaceae > UBA965. Next base: position 9,037 of record JBJONV010000153.1, on the reverse strand, counting down.
GCCGCCCTCAACAGCGCTCTGCGCGCCAGCCACCAGTGGGTCACCTTTGCCACCTCGACCCCGATGCAATACGCCTCGGCAGTGGCCCTCATGCAGGCCGAAAGCAACGGCTACTACACCCAGCTCGTCGACGAGTACAGCGCGCGCCGGGTCATCCTCAAAGAGATTCTGACCCAAACCGGGCTCCCGCTCATCGATGCAGCCGGCTCGTACTTCATCAGCATCGACACCAAACCCTTAGGCGTCAGCGATGTACGCACCTTCTGCCGCCGACTGGTGAGTGAACTCGGCGTGGCGGCAATCCCCATCACCGCGTTTTATGTCGATCCCGATGCGCCGCAATTAGCCCGCTTTTGCTTCGCCAAAAAAGACGAAACGATGCGCGCTGCCGGCGAACGCCTCCGCAACCTCCACACCATCCAGTGGCACTAACGACCGGCAGAAGGTGCCCCAATCAGGGGCACCAACGCCTGCCGGATGCGCTGGATGCGCGCTGCAATACCATCAGGGCGGCTGAACAAATCCTGCCGCATGGCGATTGCGTCGAGACGCAACTGTGCGATGGGATCGCGGTATTCTGCCGGTGCGACCTGTTCGGCCATCGCCAGTGCATCGTCGAGCGACAACAACAATTGCTGCGCCTGCACGACGTCGTTCAACGCAATCGCCGCTTCCAAATCGGCCACGTGCAGTTGTGCGCGTGACACATATACCGCACTCCACAAGGCATTGGTCTGCGCATTGACGTCCAATAGCTCCTGGCGCGTGATATCAGCAGGCACCACGACGACGGCAGTCGGCGTCCCGATGGCCTGCATGGCGCGTGGCGTGGCAGTGGTGCGGGGCACCACGTACTCCGTCAACGCTGCCTGCGGCGTCCGACCAAACCACAACCAACTCACCACAATGGTGGTCACCATTGTGACAAGATGCGGCAACAGACGCCTCAGCAGGCGTCGTTGCCGCATCCAAACGTTCTTCGCGCGTGGTTCGCTCATCTGCTGTGCTCACTCCGCGACGAATGGTCTCGGTTACTTGTCGATTTGGGCCGTCAACAAAATCGCCTGGGCGATTTCGCGCATGGATTTGCGGGTGTTCATCGACAGTTGTTGAATCTTGCGGAAGGCCTCTTGTTCCTTCAACCCCTGCGTATCCATCAACACGCCCTTGGCACGCTCGACCAATTTGCGCGTCTCCATCGTGTCTTTGAGGTCGCCGAGCTCCGTCGCTATGCTGTTGAACTCCGCAAAGCGGGCCAACGCGATTTCGATGGCTGGCAACAATTCTGCCTCGCGGAAGGGCTTGACGATGTAATTGACAACGCCTGCGTCGCGGGCACGTTCGACCAATTCGCGGTCCGAATAGGCCGTCAGCAACAGCACCGGTGCGATTTTCTCTTCGGTGAGGACTTTGGCTGCCTGTATGCCATCGAGTTTGGGCATTTTGATATCCATGATGACCAAATCGGGACGCAACTCACGAGCCAGATGAATGGCGCTGACGCCGTCACCCGCATCACCGACCACCAAATATCCGAGTCCTACCAGGGTCTCGCGCAGATTCATCCGAATAATCGATTCGTCGTCGGCGATGACCAGTCTGAGTTGATTTGCCATACAGTACCTCCCAATACGGGATGTTGACAGAAGGGTATACAGTGACTATAGCATGTAAAAGAAAGCATGGTCAATAAAACGTTGCACAAAATGCGCCACAAAAATTGTACTTTTCGCTAGATTCAGCCTCCCGTTCGCACCCCACGCGCGGGCGTTGCCATCTCGCCCAAAAAACCGTATACTAGGGGCACAACGCGACGACGGAATCATGTCGTTGTCACCCCTGTCCAGAGAACTGCCGGTCGGTGCGAGGCACACAGGGCACACAGCGATTCCACTCCTGAGCGGCCGAGGAAGACTCGGATCGGTAGCACCCGTTATCGTGCACCAAGGTCATCACCCGATGACGAATGAAGGTGGCACCACGAAGGCATACGCCTCTCGTCCTTCACGGATGGGTGGTGTTTTTTTATGGTGAAAAGAGCACTCGCATGGATTTCATTCTGCGCATTCTCTATATCGTGGCCCGCTTCGGTCGGGACGTCTATTGGGCCATCACAAAACCCACCCTCGTCGGCGTACGCGTCATCGTCCTCGACGCCAACGATGCCATCCTGCTGGTCCGCCACCGCGCTGGCCCGTACGCCTGGACGCTCCCCGGCGGTGGTGTCATTCACCGCGAACCGGTCATCGAAGCCGGCCGCCGTGAGCTCCACGAAGAAGCCGGCGTCAACATACCCGCCAAGCTGTTCTACATCCATGGCAAAAGCGACGGCGCCCATGCTGTCCATCCCTGTAGCGTGACCACCATCGCCGCGCGGGCACCCAAACTGACCATCCCACACCCGTCCCGCTGGTCGATCGAAGTCGCCGATGCGCGGTTTGTCCACCCCAGCGTCTTTCATGAGCTCGACGATGCCGTCGAACCGGGGTGCTTGCGCCGCATCGACGAAATCCTGACCGGCAAACCGGTCGCCGCACATTGGTAGGAGCCTGCATATGCCGTACACACCCATCGTCGCTACCCTCGGCTACATCATGTCACCCGATGGCAAAAGCGTCCTGATGGTGCACCGCAATAAGCGCCCCGACGACATCCACTACGGCAAGTACAACGGCCTCGGAGGCAAACTCGACCCACACGAAGACGCTGCCACCGGGATGGCCCGCGAACTGATGGAAGAAGCCGGTATCACCGTCGAGTCGATGGTGCTCCGCGGTACCCTCAACTGGCCCGGCTTCGGCAAAAACGAAGAGGACTGGTTCGGTTTCGTCTTCCGCATCGACCGCTGGTCGGGCGAGGTCTACAGCCACAACGACGAAGGGGCACTCGAGTGGATTCCCGTCACCGACCTGCACTCCCTCAATCTGTGGGATTCAGACCGCCTCTGGATCGACCAGGTCTTCGATGGCGACGCGTACACCTTCCACGGCGTCGCACCCTACAAAGCCGGCAAAATGGTCTCGTGGTCGTGTACCCACATCGCCACCCGAGCCAGCTAATACACCAATTCACCACAGCTTAGGAGTTTTCTCATGCTCGACATCCGCCTCCTCCGCGAACAAACCGACGCCGTCAAGGCCAGCCTGGCCCGGGCCGGGGTCGATCCCGCTGCCGTCGATGCCGTCCTTGGCTTCGATGAGCAACGCCGCGCGTTATTGACCGAGGTCGAACGCCTCAAAGCACACCGCAACGCCACCTCGAAAGAAATCAGCACCCTCAAAGACGCCGCCCTGCGCGACACCAAAATCGCCGACATGCGCCTCCTCGGTGACCGCATCAGCGCGCTCGACAAACAGGTCAACGACCTCGAAGCCGCACAGACCGCTGCCATCCTCGAGCTTCGCAACATGCCCCACGAGTCGGTCCCGGTCGGCGCCGACGAAGAAGGCAACGTGGTCATCCAGACCATTGGCACCAAGCGCACCTTCGACTTCGCCCCCAAACCACACTGGGAACTGGGCACGTCGCTTGATATCATCGACTTCGATCGCGGTGTCAAAATCTCGGGATCGCGCTTTTATATCCTCAAAGGGATGGGCTCACGGCTCCAACGCGCCCTCATCCAGTGGCTCCTCGACCTGCACGGCAAGCAAGGCTACTGCGAGGTCTACACGCCATTTGTGGTGAAGGAACTGAGCCTCTACGGCGCCCGCCAGCTCCCCAAGTTCCGCGATAATCTGTACCACGACGCCGAAGAAGATTTGTGGTTGGTCCCGACCGCCGAAGTGCCCGTGACCAATATGCACCGCGACGAAATCCTCGACGCTACCCAGCTCCCCCTCAATTACTGCGCCTACACGCCGTGCTTCCGGCGTGAAAAAATGAGTGCCGGTCGTGACGTCCGTGGCATCAAACGTGGTCACCAGTTCGACAAAGTCGAGATGTACAAGTTCGTCCATCCCGATACCAGTTACGCCGAGCTGGAAAAACTGCGCCTCGATGCCGAAGAAACGTGCGCCCTACTGGGCATCCCATACCGCACCAAAGTGCTCTGCACCGGTGACATGGGCTTTGCCTCGACCAAAACCTACGACATCGAAGTCTGGGCCCCCGGTCAAGACGAGTGGCTCGAGGTCAGCTCGTGCTCCAATGTCGAGACATTCCAGGCACGTGCCACCAACATCCGCTTCCGACCCGAGGCCGGCGCCAAACCCGAATTCGTCCATACCCTCAACGGCTCTGGACTGGGCGTCCCACGCACGATGATAGCGATTATGGAAAACTACCAAAACGCCGATGGTTCCATTACCATCCCCGACGTGTTGCGCCCCTACATGGGTGGCCTCGAGGTCATTCGCCCGTACGTCCACGCCTAATCTGCCCACAAAAAACCCCCCAGACTGCGCCGTGGCGCGGTCTGGGGGGTTTACGTTTTGTCATTACATGACGTGATACGCCATCACCACCAGGTCGTGTCGATTGCCGTGCCGGTCGTGTGCGTGTTTGCTGAACACCCCTTCACGGCTGAATCCCAAGCGTTCGAAAATCGCCCGGCCACTCGCCTGGACCGCCAGCATCTCGACAATCACCTTGGCAACGCCCAAGCCACGGGCAGCCTCGAAGATCGCTTTGGCCATTTCGGTACCCAAGCCGGATCGCCGGAATTCCTTGCCGACCATCAGCTGAATGTCACCCACGTGCGACGACCAGCCAACCAGTTTGCGCACTGCGGTATATCCAACTACCTCGCCGTCGTCCTTGACTGCCACGATCTGGCGCCAGTTTTCGGCAGCATAGGCATTAATCAATCGGTTAATGATATTCGGATCCGACAAATCGTCCTCGAGGTACAACAAATCATCCTCGGGGAGTAATTTGCCGAACCGCGCCAACGCGACGCGATCATCCTCGGCCAATGGTCGAATCGTCACCGACACGCCATTGCGCAATATGACGGGCGACACTGCCTCTACGCGCATGGTCATGCGACGTCCTCCTCACAACACCTACTATGCGATATACGCAACCACCACATCATCAGATGTGTCAATCCATGTCTGTTGAGTATACCTGTGTTTGTGCCTTTTGTCACGAGGTAGCGGGAGAAAACCGGTGGTGCGCGACGCGCACCACCGGCTGTGCAGGGACGATTAGCGGTTGCGTTGGGCGTGTACCGATGCCACGATGGCTTCACCGGTAATCCCGAGCTGCTGATAGATCTCGGACGCTGGTGCAGACGCACCAAAGCGATCAATCGTGACCAACCCGCCATTCATGCCCACATAGCGCTCCCAACCGAACGATACCCCTGCTTCGACGGCGACGCGGACGGTCACCCCTGCCGGCAACACGCTGGCTTTGTAGTCGGCAGGTTGCTGGTCGAACAACGAGGTACATGGCATCGACACCACACGCGTCGGGATGCCCTGCGCTTCGAGTGTTTCTGCGGCCTGCATCGCCAACGATACCTCAGAGCCTGTGCCAATCAAGATAGCCTGTGGCGTGCCGCCGCTGGCTTCACGCAACACATAGCCTCCATGGGCGACGTTGCTGGCGCTGGGGTAGACGGTGCGGTCGTAATTGGGCAATTTTTGGCGGCTCAGGATGAGCGCAGTCGGTCGATGTGACTGCGTCAGGGCGAGCTCCCAGGCTGCGGCGGTCTCGGCCGCGTCGCATGGGCGGATGGTCAGCAGGTTGGGCAACGCCCGCAACGACGCCAAGTGCTCGACGGGTTGATGCGTCGGGCCGTCTTCGCCGACACCGATGCTGTCGTGTGTAAAGACATACACCACCGGTTGGTGCGACAAGGCAGCCACCCGGATGGACCCACGCATATAGTCCGAGAACGTCAAGAAGGTGCCACCGTATGGGCGAATCCCACCGTGTGCGACCATCCCGTTCATCATGGCACCCATGGCGTGCTCACGCACCCCGAACCAGATCACGTTGCCGGCATAATTGTTCTTTTGGAAGGCACCATCGATGATTTTAGGCGTCTTGTTCGAGCCTGCCAGGTCAGCAGCACCCCCGACAAACCAGGGGATCCGGCTCCGGAGTACATCGATGACTTTGCCCGATGCATCACGGGTTGCCATATCGGCCCCAGTGGCAAATAACACGTCCAAACCGGCATTCCACCCATCGGGCAAGGTGCCATCCCAGGCACTCCGCAAGGCAACCGCCAAATCGGGATGGGCAGCAGCATAGACCGTGGCGCGCTTCTGCCAGGCTTCATAGGTCTTGGCGTTGCGCCGTGCGACCTCGGCCCAGAGTTGGGTGACTGCCGGCGACACGTCGAACGACTTGTCAGGGTCGAGCCCCAAGGCGATTTTGGTCGCCCGGACCTCGTCTTTGCCCAGCGCTTCGCCATGAGCACGGGCAGTGCCGGCGTAGGCTGGTGAACCGAATCCGATGACGGTGCGCACGGCGATAATCGACGGTTTGTTCGTCTCGGCCCGGGCAGCGTGGATTGCGGCCTCGATCGCATCGCAATCGTTGCCGTCCGCGACCTTCTGGACGTGCCAGCCGTAGGCTTCAAAGCGCTTCATGGCGTCTTCGGTGTAGGCCATCGACGTCGCGCCGTCGAGCGAGATGAGATTATCGTCGTACAAGAAAATCAGCTTCCCCAAGCCCAAATGCCCGGCCAGCGAAGCGGCTTCTGCCGAGATACCTTCCATCAAATCGCCGTCGCTGACGATCGCATAGGTATAGTGGTCTACGGGAGCAACGTCGGGGCGATTGTAGGTCGCTGCCAAGAATGCCTCGGCGACGGCCATTCCCACGGCATTGGCAGCGCCTTGGCCGAGTGGACCGGTGCTGACTTCGACGCCGGGCGTAACGCCTACTTCGGGGTGGCCTGGTGTCATCGAACCCCATTGGCGGAAGCGTTTGAGTTCGTCGAGGGGCAAATCATAGCCAGCCAAATGCAACAACCCGTAGATGAGCATCGAGCCATGGCCGGCAGAGAGCACAAAGCGGTCACGATCTGGCCAATGTGGATCGCGTGGATTGAACGACAAAAATCGCGTAAAGAGGACATGCGCCATCGCGGCGGCACCCATCGGCAACCCGGGATGTCCCGAATTGGCCTGCTGGATGGCGTCGATTGCCAAGGCGCGCAGCGTGTTGATGGAACGCTGATCTACTTCGGTATATGGCATCACAATCCCTTTATTTGGTGCTGTTTTTGTAGTCGGCCAAGAACTTTTCGATACCGCTGTCGGTCAATGGGTGCTTCATGCTCTGCTTGATGACGCCGAATGGGCAGGTCGCAATATCGGCACCAGCCATGGCGGATTCGATAATGTGGCGCGGATGTCGGATCGACGCAGCGAGGAGCTTGGTGGTAATGCCATGCAACCGATAAATAGACGAAATTTCGCGGATTAACTGCATCCCATCGACGCCCATGTCATCGACGCGGCCAATGAACGGACTGATGATGAAGGCACCTGCACGTGCCGCAAAAAGTGCCTGAGTGGCGTTGAAGCACAGGGTCACATTGGTGCGAATGCCGTCTTTGGCGAGGGCATAGACTGCTTTCAGACCCTCGGGGGTAACAGGCACCTTGACGATGACGTTGGGGTGCCATGTCGCAAATTCGTGCCCTTCGCGGATCATCCCTGCGGCGTCGAGCGAGATTGCTTCGGCGCTGATGGGGCCATCGACGAGCTTGGTAATCTCGGTAATCAACGTCTTGTGATCGATGCCGGTTTCTTTTGCGACCAACGAAGGATTGGTGGTCACGCCGCTCAGAATGCCCCAACTCGCGGCTTCGGCTATTTCTTTGATGTTCGCGGTATCGAGATAGATTTGCATGTGCTTCTGCTCCTATATCGTGATAAAAAAAACGCCGTCTGAGCGACGTCGCTGCTTCGGATAGTATATCAGGTATCACTGATGCGGGGTGCGTTCGTCATCCCCCTGCATTCCCCTCGCCCACGTTGTGTATGCCTGCGCTTATAGAATACGGGCGAGGTATACCTCGCCCGTGTATCCTCGCCCGTGTATGTAGCATGCGTGCAGTTGGTTAGGCCTATTCGAGGAAGCTCCGCAAGCCGCGCGCAACGCCGGGGTGGCGCAATTTGCGGAGTGCTTCGCCTTCGATTTGGCGGGTGCGTTCGCGCGTGATGCCGAATTCGCGACCGACTTCTTCGAGGGTGCGTGAACGACCGTCTTCGAGGCCGAAGCGCAACTGGATGATGCGGCGTTCGCGTTCCGGAAGGCGGGTCAACGCATCGTTGAGGCGTTCGCGGAGCAACGTCTGGGTAGCGGTCTCGGCGGGGGTGGCACCATGGTAGTCTTCGATGAAGTCAGCCAGGTTGGCATCGCCATCGTTGCCGACGGGAGTCTCGAGTGATAGGGTCTGGCGTGAGGCATCCAAAATACGCCGAACTTTCTCGGCCGGCATCTGGAGCTCTTCGGCAATATCATCGGGGGATGCATCGCGCCCGGTCTTTTGCTGGATGTTGGCGGCAGTACGCATCAGCCGATTAATCGTCTCGCCGACATGGACCGGCAGGCGAATGGTACGACTCTGATCGGCAACGGCACGGGTAATTGCCTGCCGGATCCACCAGGTGGCATAGGTCGAAAACTTAAAGCCACGGCGTGGTTCGTACTTCTCGGTGGCGCGCATCAATCCAATGCTGCCCTCTTGGATGAGGTCGAGCATCGACATCCCGCGGCCCAGGTATTTTTTGGCGTTCGAGACCACGAGGCGCAAGTTGGCATTGATGAGTCGTTCACGGGCTGCTTGCCCTGCGGCTTTGTTCCACTCCAACGCCTCAAACAACAACTCACGCGTAATATTGAGCTCGGCATTCATCCGGCCAAAAATACGCAACATACCCGCAGAGTCGACGATTTCTTCGCCGTCGTGCGGACCATATGACGCAAATAAATACGAAATCAAGATACGCATCAATTGATCGGGCTTCGAGAATGGTTTGTTCTCGCCTACAGCAGACGCATCAGACTTCTTCTCGAGCTTTTCGACAGCGATACTGACCATCGCACACATGCTCGAATAGACCCG
>JBJONV010000152.1:0-10647 GCA_046051665.1 Chloroflexota bacterium | reverse complement strand
CAAAGACGGACGATGATGAAGTTCCGATAGCGGGTGTTGCCACGCAGGATGGCGGGTGCGGTCGCAAGTACCGCAAAAAAGCCCTGCCGTGGGAGCAATTGCTTTGCTGCAGGCTCTACCACTCGTGCAAAAAAGAGCATCCCTGTCGCATAACAGAGCAAACTGACCAAACTAATCAGCGCAAAGTTATGCGGAAACGTCAATGGACTGGTATCACTTAACATCCAGCGGACAAATGGCCCGCCGATAGCAAATGCAAGCAGTCCGCCGGCCAGCTGGCGTGTGCCAAAAAAACGCCCACGTTGATTCGGGGGAACGATTTTGGCAACGACGTCCTGGAAGCTGAGGGTGGTGACGCCGCCACCAAAATTGAAGAGCGCGTAACACAGCAAGACAGCAGACAACGCCCACGTCGGGGGAATGTCCGTTGCATAAAAACAGGCTACGACGACCGCAAACTGTGCCGCGATGCGGAGTGCAGCAAACAGACGGTAAATGGGGAGTTTGTATGGGAGGTCCTGGACATACCCGCCCACCAATAATTGCGGCAAGAGGTAGCCGGTGCTTTGAATCACCGGGATGAGGCTGACCAGGGTAAGCGAGCCACCGAGTTGCCGAATCAGGAGGGATAAAACGAGCCCCGGGTTGCTGATTGCTTCGCCGAGGGTAAACACGGCGCCATTGACAACACCCTTGAGGTAGTTGGCACGCATCATCGCTGGTGAGAGTTCGCCGTGCTCGTTCATGCGTGTGTCGCACCACGCATCATGTGTACTAACTCCTGCGGCAGACGACCGCTGACAATTGCGCCATCCCCGTCGTATTCTTCGGCAGTAATCACTCCTCGTTGACGCCAAATCTGGAGTAAATCACCACGTCGGTAGGGGATATACGCGCGGAGCTCGACCATCTCTTGTTCGAGCATCGATTCGATACGCGCAGAAAGTGCTTCGAGGCCCCACTGTTCTTGGGCAGATACGGCAACGAAGTCTTTCGGCAGGCCAAGCGCTTCGGCCATTTCGGCGACGGTGTGTTCGTCGACCCCTGCGAGTTTATCAATTTTGTTCAGGACGACCAGACTCGGTGTGTCGGAACATTCGAGTTGTTTGAGTGTTTCGTTGACCGTTGCTGCTTGTTGTTCTGCATTGGGATGTGTGATGTCGAGGACATGCAAGATCAAATCTGCGTCTTTGATTTCTTCCAATGTCGCGCGGAAGGCGACGACGAGTTCCGTCGGGAGCTTCTGAATGAATCCCACGGTGTCGGTCAATAAATACTGTGTACCACTCGGTGTGCTGACTTGTCGAGTGGTGGGATCTAACGTGGCAAATAAGCGGTCTTCGGCGCGGACCGTTGCATGCGAAATCGCATTCAGCAGGGTCGATTTGCCTGCATTGGTATACCCAACAATGGCGACAACTTGGACACCTGTTTTGCGTCGACGTTCCCGATATACCTCACGTTGGGCATGAATGTCGCGGGCTTGTGCTTCGAGTACGCTAATGCGCTTGCTGACCAAGCGTCGGTCTACTTCGAGCTGTGTTTCGCCGGGACCACGTAAGCCGACCACTCCGCCTGCGGAGCCGCCGCCGCCACCTGCTTGGCGCTCAAGATGTGACCATTGCCGCCGTAATCGTGGCAGGAGGTATTTGTATTGTGCCAGTTCGACCTGGATCGCACCCTCCCGAGTACGGGCATGGCGCGCAAAGATATCCAAAATAATCGTTGTACGATCGAGAACCGGTGTTTCGAGCGTTTCTTCGAGGTTGCGTGTCTGTCCTGGCGTCAATTCGTCGTCAAAAATGACAATATCGTAGCCAAGCGATTCTTTGAGGGCTTTGATTTCTTCGACTTTACCCGGCCCGATGTAATATTGCGAGAAGGTGTGTTTGAGGCGTTGGTACATCGTGCCAACGACATCGATATCGGCGGTGTCTACGAGTAACGCAAGCTCTGCCAATGAGTCGACTGCTGGCCATGCGCTCCGCCCGCCAGTGAGTTCGCTACCAACAAGGAACGCTTTGTCACGTGGTGGTTTGGTGGAATGGAGTTTTGTGCCACGCGCTGTTTCGGTTGTGCCGTACAACGCTTCCTTTGGGATTTCACTCAATGTTGGGTTCCTCTACGCCGCGGCGTTCCGCGACGATATACAATGGCCGGCGTTTGACCTCGTCATAGATACGCCCGAGGTATTCTCCGATGACGCCGAGAAAAATCAATTGAATCCCGCCCAAAAACAAGACACTGACCAGGGTCGTTGCTTGTCCATAAAAAATATCGCTGTTTGCCAGCCGTAAAATAATCGCCAAAATCATCGCGACCGCACTCAAACCGGCAATTGCAAACCCAGCGTAGGTCGCGAGCTGGAGTGGCAAGTACGAGAAGCTCGTGATTGCATCAAGGGCGAATCGGAGCATTTTGCGGAATGGATATTTGGTGACTCCAGCGGTGCGTGCGTCGCGGTTGTACTTGACCCCTGTCTGTTTGAAGCCGACCCATACCGACAGGCCACGCATAAACCGATGATGTTCGCGCATCTTGGACATGGCAGCGACGACGCGCTGATCCATCAAGCGAAAATCACCGGTATCCAGCGGCAAATTGATATTGGTGATGCGTCGAATCAGGCGATAAAACATGCTCGCAGTGAAGCGTTTGAATGCGGTCTCGCCTTCGCGTTGGGCACGCACACCATAGATGACTTGGTATCCTTCTTGCCACTTGCGAAACATGTCAATAATGACTTCGGGTGGGTCTTGCAAGTCAGAGTCGATGACGGCAACTGCTTGGCCGGTTGCATGGTCTGTGCCAGCGGTTATGGCGATTTGATGACCAAAATTGCGCGAAAAATGGATTATTTTCACTCGTGGATCTGCTTCGTGCAAGCGATCCATGATGAGGCCAGATGAATCATGGGAGCCGTCGTTGACGAGAATCAACTCAAACGGTACGTTCAGTTGTTCGAGCGCTGCAGTAGCCCGACGATAGAATTCTGGCAAGAGAATTTCTTCGTCGTAGACCGGTGCGACTACCGATACGACTGGGGGTGTCTGCGCGCTGGTCATCAACGGTCCTCCGTTCCATGGCGGGTAGTAATACCACTCTGTGCAGATTGTAGCACACAGGTTAAGGGGTTTTGAGCGACGGAATGCCCTCTAGCACGTAATAGACCAAGATTGTTTCGCCGTTTTGACGAAAAGCCCTGTTTTCGGTACCACCGGGATAATATGAACGTATCAGTGCCAATTCACTGCTTCGTTGCGGTGCAAAAAGGAAAATCTGCTTTGGACCCTGCAATATCCATGGTGGCGCACTGTTGAGTGGCTGCGGCACATCGATGCCGGCTACCTGGGGAGCTTGGAATACCAAAATGGGATTTGCGGTATAGCGCATATAGGGCTCGGTGAACGCATACGCTTGCGAACCATCCGGGTACCCTGCGATGGTCGTGCCAATCGCACTGGCCATCGCATCTGCAGGTTGGATGGCAGCATTACGATTGTTGATGAGGTAGTTGTTCGCGTCGTACCCTGCGATGCCGATTGCCAGCAGTATTCCGATGGCTTGGATGAGCCACTGTGGCAAACTCCAATCAGCTTGTACCCACTCCAGTCGAAGCCAACGACTTGATTGTGCAAGTCCAATACCCACCACAATTGCAACGAATGGTGTGATGTAGATCATGCGTTGGGCCGCAGGGGTGTTGATGGTGATGCTTGCAATGGCGACTGCACTGATGAGTCCCAAAAACAGTAACCAATACCGGGGGTCATCGTACTCGCGGATCATCAATAAGACCCCGATGATGAACAGGACGGCACTTGGAAGGGTAAGGATGGCGAGACCAACGTCATATCCATCGCGTACGGGTACGGCGATGAATGCAGCGGCAGCATCACGAACGGTGTACAGCACGACCTGCCAGACGGGGAGTTGTTGCTCGGTGGCTATGGCATGGAGCCAATCAACACCGGGTTGGGTACTCTCGGCAAAGAGGCTGACTGCATGAATTGCCGGGCGGTAGGTATCCCATGCAGACGCGATGACCCACCACATGGGCAACGAGACGAGCAGTGCAACCCCCCACATCATCGTGAGTGACGGTAAGCGTTGGGCGATGAGTTCCCAGTTTTGGATGGCGACAATACAGAGCCAGATGGCGAAAATCACGGGGATGATTTTCCCTGTGTGATAGGTGTATTGACAGAACCCAAGTGCAAAGCCGGCAGCGATATATCCGCGCCGTCGCCCTGTATCCCAACCAATGGCGAGGAAGGCCAAAACGGCACACAACAAAAACGCATCGAGCACCGCACTCGTCGCGATGCGGCTAAATTCGAGATGTATTGCCATGGCGACGAATGCTAAAGAAGCAAGCCAGGCAGTCCGGACATCAAAGAAGCGACGTGACGCCACATACAACAAAATGACCGTAGATGCTCCAATGACCGCAGTCGCAGTGCGAATAGCAACAAAGGAATCACCGAATAATCGCATTGCAACACTCAGCAGTACCGTGAACAGATGTGCATGACTGTCAAAAGTAAGTGCAATCGGATTCCATGCGTTTTGCTCGAGGACACGTCGTGCATCGAGTCCAAATTGTGCCTCGAGGACATGTGTTGCCGGTAACACATCGAGTTGATAGACCCGCAATCCGAGCGCGAGGAGCGCGAGAAGCACGATACCGAGGATTTCTGCAGCGGTGAGCGGTCGGGTTGTTTCGCTGCCCTCGTGTGGTGGGACCCAACAGGTAATCAGTATCCCGAGCATGGTCGTTGCACATGCGAGCGACACGATTGCGTTCGTGGCAGAGATAATCTGGACGTCGATACCAAAGCTCCGTACCGCGATCATTAGGTAGGCGAGCGTCAAGACGACAAAAGAAGGGAGAAAGGCAGCCGGTCGGTTGCGATTGATGCTCACAACCAAATATGCGCTCAGGGCACAGGTGATGATGCAGACACCGAAGGAGATCCAATCGATGGTACGTATAAACCCATCGAAGAGCAGTAACGTGGGGAGGAGCGTCGAGAAGATAATCAACATGCTCCGGATAATCTTGGTTTGTGTCGTCGTCGTATCAAAAACCTGCACGAATGCAGGTTGGTAGTACATACTCGTGCCAAAGGCCATGGGTGCCTCCTCAGATGCTCCCTCAATTATACGCGTTCAGGAGCAAGCGTGAAGGCGGTGCGTGCTTCTGTGGTACGTTTGGTCCCATTGCGGACCTGAAATTCTCGCGCAGTTGCCAACATGAGGAGTGCTGTTTCGCCGATGTTCCACCAAAAATGCACATCCAAGCGTACTGCAGTTGTCAATCCGGGCAGGCGGCAGACAAAACTCGAGCGGGTGACGTCACTGGTCGCTAACCAGCCGTCACGTCCGAAGAACCCAGGCAACCCCTGCGCCGAAACGCTGGGTACCCCAAGTGCTGCGAGCTCCGACAGTGCTTGCAGATACCGCATCATCATATAGGTATGTTCGGCAGTGTGGGCAATCGTCCATGCCAACATGAGCCAGGCAAAACGATTGCGCAAGCCACCTTTGACGAGAATAGACATAATGATGAGTACGATCCAGTTCCATCCAAAGTGCACCCATTCGGCGTTGGCGGCAGAGATAATGCCACTCGCAGTAAAGAATGGCCAACGCAAGATGTGGTACTGAATCCACTGCACGACATGCTCAAAACCATGAAACCCCTGTGCTGCCACCAACATGGACAACACCGCAAACCACCAGCCGTGTGTTTTCAAGATGCGTAATGCGTGGAGCCCGTATGCCGGCATCACCCCAGCAATGACGCAGGCAGCCTGGATCCACAGCGGGGTTTTGAGTGTTGCTGCATATACCGCCGCGATACAGCCGATGAACACACCAATGGTCAACGGAACCGCAACACCGCGCAAATCAATGATGTCGCGCATTCGGAATGGAGGGTTGCTCATTACGGTGCTGCCTTTCGGGTAATCTGGTAGTGTGATCCACTCTGGAGCATAGGTACGGTGGAATGTGTCCCATCGGGCCAGCGGATATCGAGCGACGAGGCGGATGTTGCAGCAGCAAGACCGAAATGGACCGTGGTTGGTCGGCCCGACAAATATCCCCCCGAGACCTGTACACTGCGTGTCTGCATCCCCGTGGGGGTCGCAAGGTGGACGACTGCACCGATAGCGTCTCGATTTGCTGATGTCGGGTCGACCAATGTAATCGTGACACTTTGGCCCCCACACTGATTATTCCGATAGAGCTGTGCAGGCCCATCGATGGGATTGACGACGACATCGAGGTCACCATCGTTGTCGAGGTCAGCCATGCTGGCTGCACGACCGCTCCCCGTGTTGAGGAGCCCTCGGTCAGACCGGGTGTATGTGACACCGTCTGCCGTTTCGAAGAGCATATCGTCTTCGACGAGTTCCCCGTTGGGAAGATAATTCAACAAATCCGTTGCCTTCATGCCGTTGACCACATACAGGTCTTGCCAGCCATTGTTGTCGAGATCTGCGAATGTGGCTGACCAACTCCATCCCGTTGCATCGAGTTGGAGGTCATAGGCAGTATTCTTCCAGCGCGTGCCATCCCACGTATGCAAGGTATTTTCGGTATATTGTGGGTCATCGGCGCTGAGTGGTCGTGTCAGCTTTTTCATGGCTGGCAGCCATTGTGCCATTGTGGTGACGTCTTGGGCGTACGGCTTCATGTCGGTTGCATAGATGTCGAGGAACCCGTTGTTATCGGTATCGGCATAATCCAACGACATCGTATTTTCGGTGGTTTGCGAAAAAGGTGCTACGGCTGTATATCCGTCAGTTGTGACGTTCCAGGCAGCATCCGGTTCATTAAAATCATTCCCCACCAAAATGTCGGCACGGCCGTCGTGATTCAAATCAGGGAAGATGATTGCCAGTGCTTGGGCACGCTGGTTGAGTCGATTCCCTACAAACGTGCCATTGCTGTCGCTATACACAAAGACGCCGCCACCGCCGCGGGTCGTAAAGATGAGCCCTTGCTGTTGGAGTTGTTCGTTGTCATAACTCCCCAACACCAACTCGAGCGTGCCATTCGCATCGAGATCTTGCCACCCCATTGCATAGAATGCACCATAGACTCCGGGGATCAGTGCGTATGTCAGTGCATCATTTTGGAACGTTCCGATAATGGGTGGTGCAAAACGTCGTGTGGCAACGAGTTCACGCGTCCCGTCACCATTGCTGTCGACGATGGCAAGGCTGCGTACATCGTCGAGGGTAGTCGAGACGGGATGAAATGCAAAGTTCCCATCGTTGACAAAAATCGTTACCGTGCCAGTAATGTTTCCGAATACGAGATCTGGTCGTTGGTCACCGTTCAAATCACCGACCGCTACACCACTTCCATTGCTGGCATATAGCGCACTGCCACCGGGTTCGCCGGCTGTCAGATGTGGGAGGTCAGTGCGTGTGAACGTGGTGTTGCAGGGTTGCGAAGCAGGGTTGAACGGCGTACTGACGACATCAACGGGAATGAACGGTCCAGCATGGGGGGTGTAATTCAGCGCACTGCCACATGCCGAGAGCATGAGGAGTGCGCTGACTACCAGGGAACGAGAAAAATGCGTATTCATAGTGCCCTGATTACTTGACTGCACCTGCGGTCAGACCAGCCATAAACTGGCGGGAAGCGAGGATGAAGACAATGAGGATGGGGATAATGGCAATACTCGAACCCAGGATTTGGACACCGATTTCGGTACCACGCAGTGAACGAAGGGTACTCAGTGCCACCGGCAGCGTGTACGTCGCCTGGTCTTTGAGGATGAGCAATGGGAATTGGAATTCGTTCCATTTGCCCATGAACGTCAAGATGGCGAGCGCACCCAAGGCAGGGGTAATCACGGGGAGTACGATTCCCCAGTAAATGCGGAATTCCCCTGCGCCGTCGATACGTGCTGCGTCCATCATGTCATTCGGGATGGCAGATTCGATATACTGACGCATCCAAAAGATACCGAACGCATTTGCCATGCCGGGGATAATGAGCGGATACCAGGTTTCGATCCAGCCCAGATAGCGCATCACGATGAATGAAGGAATAAGGCCGAGTGCGCCTGGTACCATCAACGTTGCAATGAGGAATGCAAACATGGCATCCCGACCGGGGAAGCGGAATTTGGCGAAGCCGTATCCTGCCAACGAACAGAAGAACAGCACAGCAATCGTATGCAATGATGCAATCGAAAGGCTGTTGAGGACTGCAGTCCAGAAGTATGGCAGACTTCCCTTTTCGAGGAGCTGGTTGTAGTTCACCATCCAAGAGTCACCGAACCAGATAGGTGGCGGGATGACCAAGATGTCTTTGGTGCGGTACGTCGACGTGACGAGCATGTAGTAGAACGGGAATGCCGAAACCAAGGCAAATAGCGTCAAGAAGCCATACATGAAAGACATCGTGACGGGCCCAGCCAAACGGTCGCGATTCCGGCGGTTGCGAGCTATCGTGGTAGTTGCCATCTTAGTTCTCCGTCGGATTCTGACCGTTGGCACGGTTGTAGGTGAACGAGAAGATCACGATGATCAAGAACAAAATGAACGACATTGCCGAAGCGTAGCCGAAGCCACTTTTCGTGCCGGTGTTGTATTTGAATGCTGACCAGTAGAGCTGCATCATCGCAGTGAGCCCAGAGTGATCGGTACCACCGGGTGCTGAGGACTGCGTGCCGCCTGCTAGCATGACAGGTATGTCAAAGTTCTGCATCGCGCCAATAATCGACGTCACCACTTGGAAGAGAATCACGCCCTGCATCAACGGCATGGTGATTTTCAAGAAGATATCCCAAGTGCTAGCGCCATCGACACGAGCGGCCTCGTAGAGTTCGAGATTAATTGACTGCAGACCTGCCAAAAAGATAATCATCGAATAGCCGGTCCATTGCCAAATAACAACCAATGCAATCGAAGGTTTGAGCCACATTGCTGACTGCAACCAGTCAATGACACACCCCATGTTGTTACTCTGGAATGCCCATTTGTAACATTCACCCACGTCGTTGCTGAAATTCTGGGTAACACCCAGAGCAGACAGCGCGTAGTTGATCATGCCGTATTGGTTGCCGAAGAGCGAGGTGAAGAGAATGCCGACCGCGACCGCAGAAGCGACAAATGGCATAAAGTATGCAGCGCGGAAGAAGTCCTTAAACCGTACATAGCCGCTGTTGATAATAAACGCCAACGACAGTGCAAGGGTCAACTGAGGAATGGTGGCCACGACAAATAACCAGATGGTGTTGTAGATTGCCTTCCACCACAAATCGTCGGCGGTCAGCAGTTTGACGTAGTTGTTGAATCCAACAAACTGCATCGGAGAAATACCGTCCCACACATGGAGCGAAAGCCACAAGCCATAAATAAGTGGGAAGAAGCCAAAGATTGCATAGAGCAAATAAAAAGGGCTGACAAATACGTAAGCCCACGCATTGCGTTTTGCTTCTTTTTGACGTGTGCGTCTGTCCTGAGCAGCACGTTCTGCTGATGAGAATGACGTAGCAGCCATGTGCACCTCGCATGTTGTAAGGGTTCATCGAATGACGCGCCGGAGTGGTATTGCTACCACTCCGGCTGAGGGAGAACGAAACTTACGGGGTTGCGCCTTCGATTGCGGCGAGGGCAGCTGCTTCTGCATCCTTCATGGCTTGGACTGGGTCCTTGCCTTCCTTCAGCACCTTGGCCATTTCGGCATTGACAATGTCGTCTGCCTGGAGGTCGTATGGGCTGCGGGAGATGGAGGCAACGTTGTCGGCGATGTTTGCCCAGGTGCGGAATGCACGCTGACCACCGAAGAAGTCCTGTGGTGCGTCGTACATTGGGTCAGCCCATGCTGGCTTGTACGCTGGGAACACACCGGTTGGCTTGAACATTGCGTTCTGGCCTTCTGCGGAACAGCAGGCCCACTGCACGAAGTCCCATGCCATTTCGATGTTCTTGCCCTGCTCAGGAATGGCACAGAACGAACCACCCCAGTTGTAGCTGGCTTCTGGAGCAGGAACGACACGCCACTTACCGATGGTCTGTGGCTGGTCCTTGGTCAAGCCACCCTGCATCCAACAAGCGATGACCATTGCGCCGAATGCGTCGTTCTTGACGCCTGCGGCCCAGTCAGCACCCCACCAACCGATGTTGGCGTCGAGCTCTTGCTTGCGGAAGTCTGCAGCGAGCTGGGCTGGGCGGGTTGCCTTTTCTTCGATCAACACCTTCATGTTGTCGAAGTAGCCTTCGCCACCCTGGCGGAGCGCGCCACCGTACACGTCGGTACCAGCGTCAGCGACCAGCTTGACTTTGCCACCACTCTTTTCCTTGACGGTCTGAGCGAGCGCGAAGAAGTCTTCCCACTTCTTGCCCTTGGTGTGCGAAATCAGCTCTTCGATGGCTTCTGGTTCGGTTGGCAGACCCAACTTCTCCATGACGTCGGTGCGGTACCAGACGCCGGCAGGACCGATGTCCCATGGCATGGCAACCAAACGACCGTCAGCGGTGGAGACCTGGGTCCACTTGTACTTGACCATGTCCTTCTCGTACTTGCCACCATCGAATGGGGCAGCTTTGAGGTCGGCCAAGCCGCCCTTGGCGGTGAAACCACCAACGCGACCGATTTCGAGTGATGCGATGTCCG
>JBJONV010000151.1:0-17162 GCA_046051665.1 Chloroflexota bacterium | reverse complement strand
GGTCACACTGCCGAGGCCCGTCAACCCTGCACCACCCGCATTGGTATTACTACAACCCGTCATCGCAATATAGCCGCTACAGAGTGCACCCGCATTGCCCCCCGCAACACTCAACACACTCGTCCCGAATGTCACGGACGACGCACTGCCACCAGAGCCACTACTCCCTGCTGCCCCTACCGCGATGGTCACCGCTTGTCCTGGTGGGGGATACAATTGCACCGCAGCTACTTGCCCGCCGCCCCCACCACCACCACGACTCCCCGTTCCTCCGCCACCACCACCGACCGCAAGCACCTGTATGTTCGACGTCGCGGCAGGGATGCTCCAACTACACGATCCAATACTCGTGAAGGTATAGACCGTTGTGAGTGCGTTGATACTCGTCGTTGTCGGTGCACAGAGCGTGCGAGGGAGGATGCGACGGGTGTTTTTGTCGAAATATTCATGCAATTGAGAGTTAGAATATTTAGTATTTTTTATTTTTTGAGTATAAAATAACGAATCATCCGCTGTAGTCATACGTCCAGCAGCCTGCGTCTGAATCGGTGCCAAAGCGGCACATATGCACAAAAAGATGGCCCACACGGCCAATATACGGCGGCTCACTCACACCATCACAACAAAATGCTACATATCCTAGTATCGTATTTCTCCGACACTGCAACATGAATTGCCGTTAACAACATGCTGACATGTGCGCTAATTCCCGTCGGCTTCGACCAATTCTTCTAATAATTCTTTCAATTTTCGCTCTGCTAATTCCGTCTCACCCAATACGGGCGCGGGTACCACCCCTTCGAACGCCAGAAAGTCGCGTATGTGATCTGCAAACCGCTCGAGCAGTTCCGGTGTCAACACCTCATTGATACGTACCTGCACCGTACACCCCTTTCTGCACTACCTACACAGACCTGATGCACCATTGTAATAGATGCACGTGACTGCATGCTATACTCGCCCTATGTCAACTACACAATCCCGCATCTATCTCTGTCATGGGCCTTTTTGTCATGGAGAATCGCTCCGTACCACTCTCGAACACGCCATCCAGGCAGCAGGATTAGGCGATGTCTGCGAGGTTCGGGCAAGTGGCTGCCAAAGTCGTTGCGATGATGGACCCAACATGACGATCTGGCCAGGGCCATTCCGCTACTGTCACCTCAACCCTGCCGCAATCCGGGCAATTGTGACGCAGCATCTCGGTCGACACGAACTGGTCCAGGCACACCTCCATCCCACCTCGCTACAGTCCTTCCCCGACGCAGACTAGTGCGCTATGGTACAATCGCTTATATTCATTGAATAAGCATGCGAGTACTTCATGGCACTCTTTTCGCGTAATGCGCTGACCGAAGCATCCATTCTCGATGCGCTCCGCACTGTCCAAGAGCCCGAACTCGGTGGCGATCTCGTTTCTCGCAAGATGATCAAGAACATCGTCATTACGGGTGATCGCGTTAGTTTTGCGGTGGAGCTCACGACCCCGGCCTGCCCCCTCAAGCACGAAATCCGCACATCCTGCGAAGACGCCGTCCACACCCTGGCCGGTGTCGCGCGTGACCATATCACCATTGAGTTCACCGCCCAAGTACGGACCCATGGTGGGATGCTCGACAAAGCAGCTATCCCCGGCGTCAGCCATGTGATTGCGGTATCTGCCGGCAAAGGTGGCGTCGGCAAATCAACGGTCGCCGTCAATTTGGCAACCGCACTCGCCGCCGAAGGCGCTCGCGTCGGCATCCTTGACGCAGACATCTACGGGCCATCATTGCCGTTGATGATGGGCGTCACTGGTCAGCCCGACGCCGAAACAGGCCCTGACGGCCAACCCCGCATGCAACCACTCATCGCGCACGGCATCAAAGTCATGTCGGTCGGATTCCTCGTCGACGATAGCCAGCCGGTAATCTGGCGTGGACCGATGGTATCGCAACTCCTGCGTCAGTTCCTCTATCAGGTCGACTGGGCGCCATTGGATTACCTCATCATCGACATGCCCCCAGGCACCGGTGACGTTGCACTGACCCTCGCACAATCCCTCCAAAACGTCGGCTTGACCGGGGCAGTCACCGTGACCACACCGCAGCAGGTAGCAGCGATAGACGTCATCAAAAGCATGGAAATGTTCCGCAAGGTCAACGTTCCACTCCTCGGTATCATCGAAAACATGGCCTACTTTACTGCACCAGACACCGGCATGCGCTACGACATTTTTGGTACCGGTGCGGCCAAAGGCCTCGCCGAACGCCTCGGCGTGCCCCTCCTCGGCCAAATTCCACTGGGCATGAGCATCCGTGCTGGTGGCGACGATGGTCGTCCGGCGGTCCTAAGCAGCAATGCCGATGCATATGCAGATGTCTTCAAACACATCGCCCAACAGCTCGCTGCCCGCGTCAGCGTTTTAGAGCACGTTTAGCGAAAACGGCGCACGCTGCGGCGTGCGCCGCTTGCCCGGCAGCGATTTTCCCGCATACCGAGAACATCATGCACAACGAAGAATCACGTCTGTCACCCATTACCTTTGTTGATCCACTCGTAATCAAACGCCCTGTCTACGATGCTTCTGTGCCAGCCCTTGATAACTTCGGGCGGCGCATCGATTATCTGCGCATTTCGTTGACTGATCGGTGTAATCTGCGTTGCGTCTACTGTATGCCCGAAGTCGGGATGCAGTTCATGCCCAAAGACGAACTGTTGACCAACGAGGAGCTCTTGCGCGTGGTCAACGCCTGTGCCCAGGTTGGGTTTCGCAAAATCCGTCTCACCGGTGGCGAACCAACCCTGCGCCGCGATTTGGTCAGTCTCGTTGGCGCCATCAAGGCAGTCCCCGGCATCGAACATATCGCGATGACCACCAATGCCGTCAAACTCGCACCCATTGCACAGGCACTCAAATCTGCGGGGCTCGATCGCGTTAACATCAGCATCGATTCCCTCGATCCCGAACGCTTCAAACGGATGACCCGTGGTGCCAAATTCAGCGACGTCTGGGACGGTATCCATGCTGCTGAAGCAGCAGGACTCACCCCCATCAAGCTCAATATGGTGGTGGTGCGTGGCCTCAACGAACACGATGTCATCGATATGGCAGCGTTGACGCTATCGCACGATTGGGATATTCGCTTCATCGAAGTAATGCCTTTGACCGGTATCGCCGAAGTCGCTAATGATGGGGTCATCCCAAGTGCAGAGCTCATTCGCGGTATCGAGGGTGAATTCGGTCCGCTCCACGATCATGGTATGTTTGCCGCTGATCCTGCCCATCGCTACCAAATCCACGGAGCGCGCGGCCATCTCGGCTTTATCAGCTCGGTCAGTGAACCATTCTGCAGTACCTGCAATCGCATGCGCCTGACGGCTGATGGTCGCTTGCATCTCTGCCTGTTACGCGACGACGAAGTCGACCTCCGTGGCGCCCTCCGCTCTGGATGCGACGACGCAGAACTGATGCAAATCATTCGCCACGCCGTAGCGATCAAACCATGGGGGCACGGTCTACCGGATGGGGTGTTGCCGACGCTTCGTGGCATGAGTGCGCTTGGTGGGTAACCACGAAGAATCAGTAGGTTACAGGTTACAGGTTACAGGTTACAGGTTACAGGTTACAGGTTACAGGTTGATATTGTCTCGAGCGCTCCACCCGCATGGAGGGATACATGACCGCAAACATCAAATTTGCAACGGATCTCGTCACGTTTTATGCTCCAGAGTACTGGGGTGGCAGTGGCGATATGGGCGACCTCGAGGGAGTTCTGGCACGCAACGGCTGGACCCCCGCCCGGTTCTGGGAGCGCATTTTTGCGGACGTCACGGCTGCCGGGTTGGACGGGTTCGAAATTACGTTCCCGCCGGGGAATTGGCACAGCGCGGTCGAGGCATTTGGCTCTGCCCGTGGGTTTGCCGATGCCCTAGCGCATCACAACCTCGAGCTGTGTAGTGGCTACATGTCCAACCGCATCCCCGGAACGACGCGCTATGCCAATATTGCTGACACTGCAGATCACGCAGTATTGGCCGAGATGGCTGATCAGTATGCCGAGTTTTTGGCAACCTGCCAGAGCGACATGATGGTCGTTTCGTTGCCGTTACGGGCGAGTCTGTTGGCAGACAAACCTGTCTTTGTCGACAGTCGGATTGCACAAACCATTGCAGACGCACTCAACCAAATGGGGTATCACGCTCGCCGTCGTGGCGTCAAATTAGCGTTACATCCCGAGGCGTTCAGCATGTTCCGCAACAGCCGCGATGTCGATTTGTTTATGCTGGCGACCGATCCGAGTTATGTTCACTTGTGCCCCGATACCGCTCAATTCGTCGTGGCCGGCTCTGATCCTCTTGATATCGTGGCACGACATCGTGACCGGGTCATTTTGACCCATTGGAAGGACGCCGTTGGCCCAGCGCCGCTCGACATCCCGATCGATGAGTCCATCTATGACACTCAAGTCCAGTGGTTCGCAGCGGTCGGCCAAGGCGTCGTCGACTGGCCAGCGTGGACGCGCCTTCTGCGCGATATCAACTATCGCGGCTGGGCGGTCTTTGAGCTCGACGCTGCGCGCAACCCCGTCTCAGACCTCAAGCAAATCATGGCATATATCAAAAGCTCGCTCCAACACATTTATCGGTAGCGGTCTGGCGTCGCTTTTCGAGTGGGGCTTTTCTTTTTTGAGTGGGGCTTTTTGCAAAAAGCCCCACTCAAAGCACCCCCGTCATGGCACGCCGACTCCCGCGGTATCGCCATCCCAATAATCCTGGCTGCATGCCATATCCTGCAGATGCCATATGCGGTGCCGGGTAGGCCACAATAGTGGCTATACACCCATCCATCACGTCATGGCATTTGAGCGGGGCTTTTACCAAAAAGCCCCGCTCACTGATCATCCGGTCACCATGGCATAATCCGGCCGATACATCAATCCCGCTGGCCGGGCGCACGTCTGCTCGATCAATCCCAGCAGGACCTCGCAATCGGCATACAGGGGCTCGGTCACCGGCACCGTCACCAGATGACTCACCTCCAGCACACGCAGCCAATAGAGTGTCTCGTGGATGCAATCGACGGCAGCGACGATGTCTGCTGACTGCGCGAGTGGCCCACCTTCGACCATGGCACGTTCGATGTACGCCCCTATCCGCGTGCCGCTCCGCACAAACCCCTCGACAATTGCCACATTCTGCGGCGATGGGGTCAGTTGCTGTGCAATGGTCACCACCTGCACGGCCAACCCAAAACTCTGTATCTGCATTGCGGTATCTCGTGGCATTGCATCCTCCTGGAGCACCCGTTGTGCATCGGCACCGAGTGCGTCTATCACGTGTACCCCTATCTCGAGCACCGGTGCGACCATGCTGCGCTGCACCATGTCGGTATCGCGCACCACCGTCCACCAATACACCACATCACGGGCATGCCGCACGATGCGGCGGTGGCCGTGGCCCAACGCACCCTCCTTTGGGCTGCTTGTCGCACACCCCAACGCGACCTCTAAGTGCGCACTCGCAGCCAACGCCCGCGTCACCGTTGGGATGACCAAGCGGGCCACGCGCATCTGTGTGGCGATGCGTTCCAACGCCTGTATGAGTTGCTGGTGCAATGCAGATACTGCGTGCGTACAAGACATACCCATTCCTCCCGTGATGCGCATCATTGGTACGGTGACCAACGCTTGGCGACGGAATTTGCCATGCGGTGCGTCGATAACGCCTTGCCCATGTAGTGCTCGGCTTCTTCGATAATCTTGATGGCTCGCCCTTCGGCAGGGTCAGCCGGCACCGGCACCGTGGCAATGTCTTCGCAAGGCACATCCCAAAACCCCAGTTGTTGCGGATAATCCCCCAACTGCGCCACTCCCACACCGACCAGCCGGATTTCGCGCCGTTGGTCCCACAAGCAACGCAACAAAAATCGAGCGCGTTCGTAGATTTCGGGCCCTTGATTGGTCGGTCGACTCAACGCCGACTGCCGCCCGATCGACGAATGGATGTCCCAACGGATCCGGCAATGCACCACCTTGCACCGCATGTTTTTGCGTTGCAAGCGCCGCGCCAGGTCGTACGACAAGGTCAGCAATGTGCTCTCGATGACGGCCGGATCGTCGACGTTGCGCATGAACGTCGTCTCGTGCGACAACGATTTGGCGGTGTAGGCATAGACCATCGGCGTCTCGTCGATGCCCCGTGCCATGCGGATGAGCTCCTCGGCGTGACGTGCCAAAAATGCCGCCCGAATGTCGCTACAGCGCGTCCAGCCTATCTCGCCGAGCGTCATCACCCCCATCGCATGGAGCTTTTCGGTGGTTTTGGGACCAATCCCACACAACGTATCGACCGGCAATGGCCCCAAGAACGTCGCCTCGCCCCCCGGCGGCACCACATAGACGGCATGCGGCATTTTGCCGGCGCGAGCGAGTTTTTTGCCGATGTCGGTGGCTGCCTTGGCGACCAGTTTGTTGCCGGCAATCCCACACGATATCGACAAGCGTAGCTCCGTCGCCACCCGCAATTGCACCCGCCGCGCAAACACATCCGACGGTTCTTCGATGTCGGCCAGGTCGACGTAGGCTTCGTCGATCGACGCCTGCTCCACCAACGATGTCTCGCTCAACAACAGCTCCATCACCTCTTGGGCGGCCTCGGTATAGGCCGTGTAGTCCGGCTTGACCACGATCAAGTCAGGGCACAATTGCCGCGCTTTGGCCGTCGAGGTGCCCGCGTGGATCCCATAGGCACGCGCTGCATATGACGCCGTCGCGACCACGCCACGGTCGTTTGCACTCCCGCCGACCACAAATACCTTGCCCACCAATGTGGGATTGCGGCGTTGCTCGACAGAACAAAAAAACGCATCGAGATCGACATGCATAATGGTGCGCATACCCACGACTCCTTGCTGTGTTGGAATCTAGATTAGCACATATGTTCTAAAAAGTCGAGAGGGAATGTGTGGTGTGCGCGAATTGTCATGTGCACACCCGCAGGGGTTGTCAGTACAAAACTTCTCTGCTATACTCACGCAATGAATACATCGTATTCATCAGAATTTCTCACAAGGAGGTCAGTGATGACATTGCTCGATCAAAACATCCAGCTCCGCGAGTTTGTGCCCGTGGCGCCCGCAGTCAATATTACGCCAGCCGCTGCAGAGCGCTTGTTGGCCATGATGGCCGAGCGCGACATCAGCGACTACGCATTGCGCGTATTCGTCTCCGGCGGCGGTTGCTCCGGCCTGCAGTACGGCATGACGTTCGACAACGAAGCCCGCGACGGTGACGCCAATTGGGAGGCCCACGGCCTCAAGGTCATGCTTGACCCCATCAGCGCCCGCTACCTCGACGGCGCAACCATCTCGTTCCAGCAGGACAATATGCTCCAGGGCGCCTTCAAAATCGACAATCCCAACGCAGTCTCGAGCTGTGGGTGTGGTCACTCATTCCGCTCCAAAGAAGAGGGCGGCGCCGATGCTGACGAGTACAGCGGCGGCGGTTGTGGGAGCTGCAGCAACGCATAACCCTCCCCTTCGCACCCAACGCTCCAGCCGATTCGTCGGTTGGAGCGTTTTCTGTTGCTCGAAATAACCGCTGTTCTTGAGAAAACACCCCCCACTCCCGTTTTTTCCATCAGCACAAGCACTGCTCCCCCTGCACGACGCGTTTTCACCCCCAAAACATCCCTCGCCCGCTACCGTTCCTCCCCATACCCATCCCACGGTGACACGTGCACTTATTCCTGTGCACTGGTGCGCCATAGAGATTTTTATAAACAGGAACCCATAGTTCGCTCCATTTTTGGCAAATTTTTAAAAAAATCACCAAATATAGTCCGTATTTATATAGACAATCAAAGAAAAATTCGCTATGCTACACGACGGCTTCATAGAAAAACAACGGCATACGTTCGACAGAAAGGATGCATCATGCATCGCCCCCTCTGGCTCGGTCGCAGTCTGTTCATCGTCTGTGCACTGCTCCTAAGCATGTTCCCCCAGCTCACCACACAGGCCGCTGCAACGACTGCCCAGCTCACCGTCAAAGCAACCATCGTCGGCGCGAGTGGCGACGCCAACGTCGGCGGCTCCAAAATCATCGGCTATACCCTGCTCGGTATGACCAAAACCGGCCGCGTCGTGTTCAGCAAAAAAATCACGACAGCCTCCACGACGCTCAACCAAAAATCATCGGCAATTGCATTGGTCAGCGGCAAAATCCCGGCCGGTATTGCGTTCCACCTCATCGACAAAGACGGTGACTACTTCGGTCCCGTCATCATCGGCTGGGCCAGTGCGACGCGTACCGCCTCGACCAAGGTATCGAGCACCTTGAACGCCTTGACGCCGGCCCAAGCGACCATCAATTTGGGCGCAATCACCGTCAAAACCAAATCCAAAGGCCAAGGCTACGCCTATACCACCGCCAAATATGCACTCGCCGCGACATCGGCCGTGTCGGCAGTCGCCGGTGTGCCCAAAGGCATCGGCACCTATGGCAAAGCAGCCTCGGCCCGCACCGACGAGCGCGCCGCTGCGACCGCCGCAGACTTCCTCGATGGCGCCGATGCCGACCTCGATGGCATCATCAATGCCTTCGACGTCAGTGACGATGGCGACACCATCCCAGACTACGCCGATACCACGGGCATGCTGACACCACCTGTCTCTGGCGTCCTATGCGAATCCGCAGCCTCATTCAGCTTGTTCAGCAACTTCAAGGCCACCCAACCGGATTTTTCGGGCACCGTCAACGCATACGCCCAAGGTACCGTGTACGAGTCCAACAAAACCCGTACCGCAAGTGCCCTGACTGCCACCCTGTCGTTTGCCATCCAACGCATTACCGTCGTCTGTGGCAGCAACGTCACCAAGACCGAATTCAAGGGCATCAGTGTGCCCTATGCACCGACAGACTACGTCGAATTACCCACCAGCGGGAGTGACGTGCAGTGGACCGTCGGCAATGGCCAGATGAACGGGAGTGCGGTCACCGGCTTGTCCGCCTATACCTTCACCTGCGATCCCACCTGTGAGCTCAGTGGCCAAGACACCTTCATGCAACGGGTCACCACCGCTGACGGCAAAACCTATGAATTCGTCACCTCGCCCACATTCGTCTTTATCAGTCATCCGATGTTGCTGAGTTATGCCGTCATAACGGATACATCAGCAAACGCCTGCAAAAGCGCTGATTACAGCGCTGGCACAAATACCTATACCTCCGGCACTCCATACGGCGCTGCAGCAAATCGCATCTCGATTGCAAGTGCCGCCAATCAGACCCTGTGCCTCCAGATCTTCAAACCACAACGCCTGGCTATCGAAGGCGAAGCCGTCACCCCCGTCGCCTATTACGATATCGGCAAGCTCCAGTACTACCCCGACATCCCCAATGGGATCGATGGGAGTGGGAGCGGACCCGGTCGCTGCGACACCGCCATGGTCAGCGACAGCGAGAGTGATACCATCGGCGCACCAACGGGCGACCTGACGAAAAATCCGACCTTCATCATCGCCTGGAAGACCGCAGATATCAAATCCTGCTTCGATACACGCACCATAACCTGGCAGGCAGGCTCGATGGATATCGACCTCCAAGCAATCGCACCCGTCGCTAATAGCGGCAATGCAGCGCAGAAGCTCTATCTGACCATCGCGCCATAATCGTCACGACTCCTATCACAGACACCCCATGCATCACGGTGCATGGGGTGTTTTGTATCACCGCATATAATAGAACCAGTACCATCACACAGACGAGAAGCCATCACCAATGAGTTACCGCCACATAAGCACCCACGACGTCCACGCACTCCGCACCAGCCAGCCCGATACCATCATCATCGACGTGCGTGAGCCACACGAATATGCCATCGCCCGCATCGAAGGCACCATCCTCTGCCCCATCAGCACATCGGCGAGCTGGATCGAATCCTTCGCCAAAGACGCACCGATTGTCGTCATCTGCCACCATGGCATGCGGAGCGAGAATGTCGCTGCCGCATTGACCAGTCGCTTTGGCTATACCAATGTGGCCACCATGGATGGCGGGATCGACGAATGGTCGGTACGCATCGACCCGACGATACCCCGCTACTAATGCAGACCATCATTCCCGCCTGCATCATATGTCCCCACTGCGGTAGTGGATTTATCCAACCCACGCCGCAGGGCAACACCGCCTCCGTGCAGTGTACACACGGCCACCGCTACCCGATCCGCTCCGGCGTGATTGATCTGCTCGGTCCACCGCAGCCCGAAAGTATCGCCGCATGGAGCAATGAGTGGCGCATCACTGCGTGGGCCTACGAACGCTACTGGCGGCCTCGGTCACTGAGCATCCTCAGCGGCCAGCCATACCCCTACGCACGTGAACTCCCCGCAGTCAGCGCTGCCATCCCCGGCGATGCCGCTGTCATCCTCGATCTGGCCTGTTCCAATGGTCTGTATGCCCGTACCGCTGCACAAGCGCATCCCCGGGCGACTATCATCGGGATCGACCGTTCCTTACCGATGCTCATCGAAGCACAGCGCCGGGCGGTGGAAGCACATCTGGCGATTACGTATATCCGCGCCGATGCACGCACCCTCCCGCTGGCAACCGCCAGTGTCGACTGTACGCTCATCGGCGGGTCACTCAACGAAATGACCGACCTCCCGCGTGTCTTTGCCGAAGCAGCACGCGTCAGCACAACACACGCCACACTCTTCAGCATGCACCTATTGCGCAATGGCGCGCGTAGTCCACGGGTACTGGGGCTCGGCGGGATTACCTTGTTCGGAACCGACGAAATCCCGACGTTGCTCCGTCAAACCGGTTGGCAGTGCACCGCAATCGAACACACCGGCATCGTCCAACTGGTCAAGGGGCAGCGCACCGCATAAACATACGGAGGATCGCGTGGCAAAAGCAGAACTCTTATTTGTGGGCACCGACACAGGTGTCTTGCAGTACAGCAATCCCGGTGGGATCGGCCGTTGGCTCCGCAGTGGCCATTCATTACCGGGGAGCGACATTATTGCACTCTGGGCCGACCCCGATGACCCGACCCAACTGTTGTGTAGCGATGGCGAGCAACTCTACGAGAGCACCGACGGCGGACAACACTGGAGCGACCCCGTCGAACTGGGTATCACGGCATTTGTCGCATCCCGGAACACGCCCGAGCGTGTTTTGGCACGCACTGACCATGAAGCCATCCTCAGTACCGATGCAGGCGAACACTGGCGCCGCATTGCAGCTGCAGACCGCATCGCAACAAGCAATACCACACTCGCCATTACGACCGATGCGCGTGCACATCAGAGTAGCGATGGCGGAACTACCTGGCAACCCGATGAACCCTGGGTCCACCGTGCCGTCAGCCCCGATGGCAACCATACCGTTGTTGTGTCAGCAACTGGGATGTGGAGTATCGATGGTGTCGTCATCCCCCCTGCTCCCGTTCCGATGCATACCGTGGCAGTATTGGGCGGTGAATCACATATCGTGGCCAGCGACGGGCACCAGGTATGGGTATTCCGCGCCAGCTGGGAACCCGTGCACGGCGCGCCGGGATTGACACTGATAACCAATACCAGCTACCACCCTGATCGGCTGTGGGGGGCAGATGCGACCGGCACATTGTGGTACAGCTCCAACCGAGGACTCGAATGGGAAGCACAAAAAACCCAACTCGGCACCATCAATGTGATTGTATCGGCGCGCTTACTGTAAACGATTTTTGATGGCATGTGATACGAATGCACTATCGTCATTCCTGTGCAAAAGCATCAACATACTTTGACAAATTCTTTGCAACGTGGTACGGTATTGTATTGACGAATAGCAGGGAAGGATGAAGACATGGAACCACCACCATCGCTCGTGCAACTCTCTGCCACGCCGATTTTCAATACCAAAGCAGTAGCCATCGAAACCGCCGTACCACCCGACACATTCCGTGCCTGGGAACGGCGTTATGGTGTGCCTCGTCCACAACGGACACAAGGGGGACATCGATTATATTCAGAGCGCGACATCGCCGTCATCCGTTGGCTCCGTGATCGGACCGCCGAAGGAATGAATATCAGCCACGCAGTATTGTTGCTGAGCAACGTCCTCGAAGAAGAGGAATCAGCACCATCGCACATGCCGACGATGACCACGACCCGAAGCCTCGACCAAATGGTCGCCGAATTGACCAAATCGTTGATTAGTTATGACGCGGTGACTGCCGAACGCATCATGAGCGAAGCCTTTTCGATCCATCAATTCGAACAAGTATTGCTCGAACTCATCCAACCGACCATGGTAGATATCGGCGAATTGTGGCACAACGGCAGTATCAACATCGCGAGCGAACACTTCGCTACCGAGTTCATCCGCCGCAAACTCTCGAGCCTCATCAACATCTTCGAATCCGTCGCAACCAATGCCACCATCATCGTTGCCTGTGCGCCCACAGAACTCCATGATTTGGGCATCTTATACGCCAGTTTGTTCTTGTCACGGCGCGGGTATCGCGTCGTCTATTTGGGTGCACGTGTCCCCAAATCCGATTTGCTCGAAGCTATCAACAAAATCAAACCGGCGATGGTGTTGATTTCGGCGACGACGATCGATGCAGCTATGTCGTTACTCGATGTTGCCCAAGCCGTCACCAAGCAGTACCCTAATACCAAATTCGGCTACGGTGGACGCATCTTCAATGTCAACCCCGAGCTCCGTGTGACGATGCCCGGGCATTTTTTCGGCCACGACGCGCGTGAACTTGTGGAACAAGTGAGTAACGTCCTTGCAGGGTAAATCGACCCCGTGTGCAGGTGTATTCGAGTAGAATACATCTGCACACTCTTTTTTTTCGTAAAAAATGTAGCAACCACACACATACCAACACCCATGGTCACACAGGGTAGGAACACAATGGTCAGTAACCAACAGACGAGTAGCGTTCTTCGCCCGCCAGCAGGCGATGCAGCCGCATTGCTCGACACCCTCAAGCACTTCATCGAACATTCCGATCACCATCGACACAACGCCTCCAAACACGCGGTTATCACCCAGCACGAACGTGATGCAGCGTACGGGATTTGTGACGAAATAACGCGGCTTCATTCGAAAAGCTTTTATTTTGCGACAGGACTCTTGCCTGCCACCAAACGACGTGCCATCCGTGCCCTCTATGCATTTTGTCGTACCAGCGACGATATTGTCGATCAGGCTGCTGAGGGGACTGCACCACAGGCGTTGGCACATTGGGTATCGCTCGTCCACAATCGGACGTCGCCTGCAGACAATCCGGTGCTGATTGCCTGGAATGACACCGTCCAGACGTATGATATTTCGCAAGAACTCGTCGACGAACTCTTGGCCGGCATTGCCATGGATTTGACGGTGACACGCTATGAATCATTTGATGATTTGTGGCTGTACTGCTATCGCGTCGCATCGGTCGTGGGGTTGATTTCGATGCAGATTATCGGATACGTCGACGAAGCCGTCGATTATGCCGTCAAACTCGGTGTTGCACTCCAGCTGACCAACATCCTGCGCGATATCGGCGAAGACGCCAACCGCGGTCGCATCTACATCCCTCAGCAGGATTTGGCGCGGTACGGGTTAAGTGACGCAGATATCTTCCAACGCAACCGTAGCCCCCAGTTCAAAGCGATGCTCCGCTTCCAAAGCGCACGGGCACATGCATTGTACGAAGCTGCATGGCCAGGCGTCGGTCTGCTGAATCCTGACAGTAGCTTGTCGATTGCTGCTGCAGCAACCATTTACCGGGGTATTTTGGATAGCATCCACAGCGCCGATTATGATGTGTTCACCAAACGCGCATATGTCACTTTATTCCGCAAAATCCAACTGTTAATTGGTGCGTATGCACGCCTCAAACGGGATTTCCAATAATATGTCTGCCGCTCTCGCTTCATCAAATACCGTTCACACATGGCCACGGTGGCCGTACCTCCTGTTTTTGTCGATTTTGTTCCTCGGGCCTCCTGCTGCAGCACTATGCATCGCCTCTGGCGTGCCGCTGTTGACGATGCTCGGCTGGACCGCCCGTGACGTGCTCAGCACGTACGTCTGTCCGACTCCCCTCAAATCCTACGAGCTCTTTGCTGCACCGATGGCAGTGTGTACGCGTTGCTGGGGGGCGACCATTGGATTGTGGGCAGGGTGGTACATCGCAACGACTATGACGCCACGTACGGCAATCACCACATGGTTTGCCCTGCCGGGTATTGCACGATTTGTGACGGCGTTGGCACCGTTCGGCTTGTGGTGGCTCGAAATTCACTATTGGCCTGCTGCATCGTACGAGGTCCTCCTCCTCAACGGTGCAATCGCGGGCACGACCGCCGGGATGTTTTTCTGTAGCATCTGGCCGGGCATGCGCCCACGCGGCTAAGCGCCGCAAGAAAGAACACCACGTGTCAAATCGTATTGCCATCACCGGCGCTACCGGCCTCATTGGGTCTGCCCTCACCCGTGCACTTATCGCCCGTGGTGACACCGTTGTTGCATTTAGTCGCAGGCCAGCACCAGCAGCGGTACTTCCAGCCGGCGTTACCGCAGCACTCTGGAACCCACAGGACACCGTTGCCACCGCAGCAGCATTGGCGGGTTGCGACACCATTGTGAATCTTGTCGGTGCATCGATCGCAGGCACACGCTGGACCGACGCGTACAAACACATCCTCTGGCAGAGTCGTGTCCCCGCTACCGAGCAACTCGTCGCAGCATGCGCGACCATGGCCAATCCACCCACACGGCTTCTTTCGTCGTCGGGGAGCGGCTTCTATGGGTATCGGTCTACTCGCTTCGAGGTGACCGAGGATTCTCCCGCTGGAACCGATTATTTGGCACGATTATGTGTCGCATGGGAAGCCGCCGCTCTGGCCGCGCAACACATCGGCATGACCGTTGCCGTCGTACGCACCAGCGTCGTCCTTGATCAACATGAAGGTGCGTTGCCACTGATGGCGCTCCCCTTCCGCCTCGGGGTCGGTGGTCGGGTGGGAAGCGGTACACAGCCCATCGCATGGATACATCGTGATGATTTGGTGGCGTTATTCCTCTGGCTTATCGATCATCCCGAAGCACAAGGTGCCTTCAATGCTGTCGCACCCGAGACAGTCGACAATCAGGCGTTTAGTGCGGCACTCGCTACAACATTACACCGTCCCAATTGGATTCCCGTTCCTGCAGTAGCACTCCGCCTCCTTTTTGGCGAGATGGCCGATGCACTCCTCCTGAACGGCCAGACGATGTACTCCAATCGTGTCGATCCCGTGGCCGTCGGCTACAAACATCCACAGTTGGTCCCGGCTTTGACGCACCTCTGGGAGGAACGATGAAGGACCTGTCACGCATCCTGATGGCTTTTTTCGCCCTCGTCCTCGTTGCCTGTACGACGCGGTTCGAAGCCGACCTCGGGCCAAACACACGGATTCGCTGGGGCACGACGCCTACCGTCGAGCCTACTGCATATAGTCGGCACATACCGGTCACGCCATTCCCGACCATGCCGGCAATTGCCACACGAAGCGACGCGCAAAACGCTTCACTGGCCGCGCTCGAAGCCGAAATCATGGATCTCTATACACAGAGTGTCCCGGCTGTCGTCAGCATCGAGTTACCATTTGTCCACCCAACGGTTGCTGGAATGCCAGACACGACCGTCATGATGTCGCAAGGCAGTGGCTTTTTCTATGATGACCAAGGGCATGTCGTCACGAATGCACACGTTGTCGCTAGTGCAGACGTCTATCAAGTTCGCCTGAGTGCATCACAGGTCATCACTGCAACGGTAATCGGCCGTGACACTAATCACGACATCGCCGTGCTTGCGATTGAACGTCCCGTCGACATCGCACCGCTTGCTATGAGTACCCGCAACCCCGCGACGGGGATGTGGGTCATGACGATTGGCAGTCCCTATGGGCTCCACGAGAGTATGACACTTGGTTCCATCAGTGCAGTCAACCGTGAACTCTCTACAGACACCACTACCTTGCAGGGGATGATCCAGGTCGATGCAGTGCTCAACCCGGGCAGTTCTGGGGGTGTGTTAATCGATCGATATGGGACGGTGATTGGTCTGACAACGGCCATACAGAGTAGTACCGGTAGCTTCGAAGGAATCGGGTACGCAATCCCTGCAGCGACGCTTATCGAGCAGGCTGATGCAATCATTGCGAGTGCCATGCAAGACCAACCGGAGTCGAATTAATTCCATGTTGTTTGGGTACGGAGTGCCTGCGCCAAGACTACTTTATACAACGAGCCAGGCATCCAATACGACCCAAACTGAGACAGATGCTCGGTCACCCATTGGGTATCAAGCACGACAAAGCCATTCCGCCGCAACCGATCGACGAGCGCGACCAATGCGACTTTGCTGGCGTCGCGATCCCTGCTAAACATGCTTTCGCCGGCGAACAACCCCCCTAATGCGACACCGTACAAGCCACCGACGAGGGTGTCACCGCGCCATGTTTCGATGCTATGGGCAAATCCGCGTTGATGGAGCTCGCCATAGACATCGATAAACCGTTCGCTGATCCAACTGCTCGGTGCATCGATGCGAGGTTCGGCACAGGCACGCATTACATCGCGGAACGCGGCATCACAGGTCGTGCGATATTTGCCAGAACGCACCGTTCGAGCGAGTCGACTGGGAATGTGAAAACGACTATCTAGCGGAATAATGCCACGCGGATTTGGACGATACCATTCGAGGACCCCATGGTTATCCATGGGGAAAATTCCTTTGGCGTAGGCGTGGAGTAATGTTTCAACGGTCAGTTCAGTCATTGAAATTCTTTCGTCTGCATTCATCCTATTATCACCTGAATATGTGTTCTCCGCACATATCCAGGGCTGAGTCTGCATGCTATACTAAGAGTGAATAACGCATATCAATGCGCTAAATCGCACGGTTCAGAGTTATTCCACACGCTCGTCAGGAGCTTTCATGCAGAACGCGTTCGCGCTCCTGCGCTACGCAAGCCGGCTTTGGATATTCATTTTGCGTACTACGCTGATAACGCTTGGTATCGCATGTATCGCGGCACTGCTGGCTTTTTTCAACTACACGCAAACAATCGCTGTTGTCGGCCACCCTGCGTCGGCTCAGACAATCATCGGACTGCGCGAACCCGTCCGTGTGACGTTTTCTCATCC
>JBJONV010000150.1:0-9506 GCA_046051665.1 Chloroflexota bacterium | reverse complement strand
TCGTTCGACAAACCCGGCTACTTGGCGATGGCACGCCCCGGTAATGATGTGAATGGCAACGGTTCACAATTCTTTATCACCACTGCACCTGCCACGTTCTTGGATGGCCAATACACCATCTTTGGCGAAGTCATCAGTGGCCAAGATATCGTGAACGGCATCCCACTCCGGGACCCAGAGTCAGCCACGACGCCTGGCGAAGCCATGCAGACCATCACCATTAGCGAAGGCTAAGCATGCGCGCAGCTCCCCCTCCTGCACCACCGGCGTTCCCGCGCTGGTTGGTAGGCAGTATCATCGCGATACTCCTCGTTGGAGGGGGAGTTGCTTGGATTGTGCGGTCGACGTACACATCTGAGCTCCCCACAGAATTCGCCACTCCCATTGCCACAGCTGCGGCAACTCCCATCCCCAACCAAACAACTCCACTCGTCCCGGCAACCGAAGAACCGCTCGTAACGGCCACGCCGACGCCACGCTTCCTCGCGATGGCAGAGCTCGTCTATGCACGTGATTTCACCCAAGAGCCAATCGATGCCTTTTTGCGCGCGAGTGGCGGTGATTTGGCCGATGTGTCTATTACCGTTGCCGGCCGACGCCAACCTTTTGCCAAAGCACTCCTGGGTCAGACCCTTTACTACAGCGTCAGCCCGAAAATCATCCTGGCGCTCCTCGAGTATCAAGCCGATTTGGTAACACAACCCGGACAACCAGCCGATCGTTACCAATGGGCAGTGGGGAATTACCAGGCTGATGGGAAGTACGCTGGTTTTTCGGCGCAGATCCGCTGGGCAGTGCGTGAGCTCTTCTATGCTCGTCGTGATCTCCGTGAACGCCCGCCCCTCGTCTATGCAGACGGCACGACCCTCGATGCCCCCACAAGTTTGAGTGATGCCCAATATGTCCTCGCACGCGTCCTCGCCCCAACCATTCGGGCAGATCGCCTCGAAGCAGCCCTCTGGCAATATCAATCGGTCTATGAACGGTTGTTCGGGCAGGTCCTTGCTGCGGCACCGGCTCCACTCGGGCCACCGACCATCACCTTGCAACGTCCACTCAAAAAGATTTTTCCTGTGACGTCGTTTTTTGATCACGGCGGACCATTCCTTACCAGGAATCTGGCTGCGGGTATCACGACCTACTGGGGACACACCGAAACCGATATGGCGTTTGCCTATAACGGGCACGATGGGTGGGACTATGCTGCAGCGCCTCCCGACGAAGGCCTTGCTGCCGCAGCAGGAACGGTGATTTTTGCAGGGGTTGCCGATGATAACTGCGACACGCTGGCGGTCATCATCGACCACGGCGCCGATGTCCGCACGCTGTATTGGCACCTTTCATCGATTTCTGTCGAGATGGGTCAACGCGTCGCAGCGGGCGACGTCATCGGCGTCATCGGCGAAACCGGCTGCGCCAAAGGACCACATTTGCACTTTGGGGTACAGTATGCGGGCGTGAGTATTGATCCGTATGGATGGTGTGGCCAAGGTGCTGATCCATGGCAAAACCACCCAGCAGGTGCGCAAAGTTATTGGATGTGGGCGGGCGTTCCTTCTCCGTGCGGTCCGGTCCCTGCCGGCGATGTCTTGGTCGACAGCGCCGACCCTGCGCACTTCACGCTGGTGGGTGTGCCCACGCAGTCTGTCGCATCGGGTGTCGGCGCCAGCGCCCTGTACGTTGCCGGACAACGCGGCGTTGATTTGCTCCGGAGTTGGCGCGCACGTCCACTCGGACCGGTTGCTACCGCCGAATGGCATACCGATGTACCAAAACCGGGTCGGTACCGACTGCTTGTGTATGTACCCTATGCACTCAGCGGTCTTATCGATAGTGATGGCGTGTCGTATCAAATCATTCACCGAGATGGCGTCGTCGAACAACGAGTCAACCTCCAAACCGTTGCCAACGAGTGGGTCGATTTGGGCACATACACCTTTGATACCCGCGCCCGCGTCATCCTCCCTTTGCGTGATGCTATCGGCGGCCGCGGCATCTGGGCCGATGCACTGCTCTGGCAAGCACAAGAGAACGAGGCACCATGACGACCCCCGCCGACCTCATTCCAAAGCACGATATCGACCCTGCCGAGGGGATGCGTCTTATTGCGACACGTTGGTACGACCAAAACGGTGACGTCGCAGCCCTCGCCGCTGCCCTGCCCGTAATCGCAGAACACTACCAAATTGCACTCGCCGACGTACAGCGTATCGTGTGGACCGCGTATGGTGCTGCATCTGCAGAACAACGCCATGCCGAGCGTGAATCCGAGTTTTTGCGTCGTATGGCTGAGCTGCGTGGTCTGCATCGCATCATCGCCGCTGCCAATTCCACCCTCGACCTCGATACATCCATGCGACAAGTGGTCGACACGGTCATCGATGTCGGCAGTGTGGATGTCTGTGCGATTTATCTGTACGATCGCGATGCCAACGAACTCGTGTTGCGGGCTTGTGCCGGTATCGATCAGAGCTTGATTGGTCAATTACGGATGTCACTGGGCGAAGGCATTATTGGGGCGGCTGGCCAAGCAGGCAAACCAATTATGGTCGAAGATATCTACCGCGATAGTCGTGGTACCAGCGATGTTTCGCGCTTGCCTGCCGAGCTCCACGGGATGCTGGCTGTACCTATCGTGTTGTTTAGTGATGGCCGTTTTCACCTCGGCACCCCCAAGCTCCAGGGGGTTGTCACCGTGCAGACGCGCCAACCGCGTGTCTTTAGTACGAGTGAAGTCAGTTTTGTCGAGACGATTGCGGGCGAATTAGCGTTCTTCATTACTAACGCTCAAATCTATCAAAACGCCGACAACCAACTCCACCGCAAAATCCGTGAGTTAACAACCTTGCAGCAAGTCTCCAAACGTATTGCCGAGCAATTACGTATCGACGATTTGCTCCAGCTGATTGCCGACAAAGCAGTCGAATTGTCGCAGGCGACACGTGCCGATATTTTTCGTATCGATAGCAACGATACACTCGTCCTGGCTGCCACTCATGGCGCACCGCTCAACCCTTCCCCTATCCCCAAATGCATCAATGCGGCCGTGCGTGATGGTCGACCGCTCGCCGTCCTCAATGCCTACACAGATACCCGCTTCCCGGATTTGGCCGAGACCGCTGCCCGCGATGGTTTCTTTTCGCTCTACTGCACACCACTTCGGGTCCGTGGCGAAAAACCGCTCGGTGCCATCAGCCTCTATATGGCGCACGAACACTACTATGACTTCGAGCAGGTACGCCTCCTCGCTGCTTTTGCTGATGCTGCTGCAATCGCTATAGAAAACGCGCGTCTGTATGACGACAGTCAACGTGCACTCGCCGTCAAATCCGTCATGCTCCAAGAAATGCACCATCGCGTGCGCAATAACCTCCAAACAATCTCGGCACTCCTGACGATGCAACTCCGGCGCTTGCCCGCTGAGTCCGAAGCAAATCAATCCCTGCGGGATAGTGTCGCTCGCATTCAAGCTATCTCGGCAGTACATAATCTCCTCTCACGCGAGGATATCGGTGTCACGACGGTAACCGCGATCGTGCAACAAATCGTCGATCACGCGGTAGTGAGCATGACCGACCCCGCCCACGCCGTCCACTTCCGGGTAACGGGTGCTGCAATTACCGTTGCATCACGCCAAGCGACGGTGTTGTCGATTGTGCTCAACGAGCTTATCATGAATGCACTCTCGCATGGGTTATCTGCAGTAGGTGGCGAAGTCGTGATTACGTTGACCGATGAAGTACATGGCTACGCCATTGAAGTGCGCGATAATGGTCCCGAACGCACCGTCGGTATGCCTCCCCACCGAGGCACCGGTATGGGCCTGCAGATGGTCCGTACCCTGGTCGAAAGTGATCTCAACGGCGAATTCTCATTTATCATCGACGCCGGGTGGGCGGTTGCCCGTGTCGCCTTTGCCCCCCAAGACAACGAAGAGGAGCACCAGATATGAGTCGACTCTCCCGCCTCCAGGCAGCCATGACTGCCGCCGGTATCGACGTAACAGTACTCGTTCCAGGCACGAATTTACGCTATCTGAGTGGTATCGGCTTTTCGACCAAGCTTCGTTTGACCTGCATGCTGATTCCGCAACAAGGGCAAGCACAGATGGTACTGCCAACGATGGAAGCACCGCGTGCCCAATCTGCTGCAGAATTCCCCCTTGCAATCCACGCCTGGGACGATGGTGATGGTCCGGCGGCGGCCGTCTCGGCCGCATTTGCTGCATTGGGCACGTCACCACAAACCATTGCGGTCGAACACACCACCATGCGCGTGTTTGAATTGCGCGCCGTCGAAGCGGCAGTCCCGCGTGCGACCATACAGAATGCCGACCCAATGATTGCTGGTCTGCGCATGCAGAAGGCTCCTGACGAACAAGCAGCCATGCGCCGCGCCATCGATGTTGCCGAATCGACACTCGCCGCTACTATTGCTGCAATCCGCATCGGTATGACCGAACTCGAAGTTGCCGCTGATTGGGAACGCCGCATACGTGCCGCCGGGAGCGTCCCGTCATTCGATATCGCCGTCGGATCTGGTCCCAATGGCGCCAGTCCGCATCATACAAACGGCAACCGCACCCTCCAATCCGGTGACCTCGTGGTCATTGATGGCGGTGCCATCGTCGATGGATATGTCTCCGACATTACCCGTACCATCGGGGTGGGGACACTTTCGGAACGTGCCCAGTTGGTCTATCACACCGTGCTCGCTGCCAATGAAGCAGGGCGACTCGCTGCACAACAACCTGGTGCGACCGGTGACTCCGTCGATCGTGCAGCGCGGGCCGTCATCGAGGCAGCAGGTTTCGGTGCGTTCTTCATTCACCGTACGGGCCATGGCCTCGGGATTGACATCCACGAGCCCCCGTTCATGGTCACTGGCGATACCAGTCCCATCCAAAGCGGCATGACATTCACGGTCGAGCCAGGGATCTACGTGCCCGGCGAGTTTGGTGTGCGCATCGAAGACATGGTCATCCGCACCGCCGATGGCGCGCAAACCATGACCTCGTTCCCTCGTGCATTGCAGTGCATCGAGTAGCCTGATGGTCGACCAACCCACACTCAGCCTCGAGAGTCAAATCGAAGCAATTCTCTATGTCGCCGGTGAACCCGTCTCCCTCGCACAGCTCGCCGAGTGGCTCGAAGAATCGCAGCCACACATCGAAGTTGCCGTTGAACGCCTAGGGGTACAACTCCAACATCGTGGCATCACGGTGTTGCGCCACGAAGACCGTATCCAGTTTGTGACGAGTGTCCTGGCAGCGCCAGTCGTGCGGCGTATGTTGGGACAAAGCGGTGCAACTAAGCTTTCCAATGCGGTATCGGAGGTGTTGACCATCATTGCCTATCGTCAACCCATTACTCGTGCCCAAATTGAAGCCATTCGAGGTGTCGATTGCAGTACACTCGTACGGCAATTGCAAATCCGTGAATTAGTAGCAGACGTCGGCCGCCTCGACACTGTCGGGCGGCCTGTGCTGTTTGCAACGACGGATCATTTTCTCCGTCAATTTGGATTATCGTCGCTGGCAGATTTGCCGCCTCTTGACATCCCGCTGTTGGCCGAATCGAGCGACGAAGCGCCAGCCCTACAGACATCGTTCCCGACCGTTCCTCTCGGCGATACACACATCGACTAGCGCGGGAACGGTCGTTCTGCGCTCCGTTCTTCGTCACGTACGATTTCCAACGGATTGGTCACCAGACCAGCCGGCAGCTCGTCGGTGACTGTTGCCGTCGGGACGACTGCAGTGATGCTCGGGTGCAGGGGCGTGTGTTCTTGCGGCGTGCCAATCATGGGCATCAGCTCGCCCACGGGCATGGCGCGATGCCGTGGTGGCAGGGCCCCTACACCGACTCCTACCGTCCCGATAAACAACACCATACACGCACTGATGATGCTCCAATCGCGGAACGATGCGTCTTTCAGTACCTGTAACAACACACCCAGCGGCAATCCCGTCCACGCTGCTTGGTGGCTATATTGCTGGAGCAAAAGAGCGCCATCGAACGCCTGACCTGATTCGGTCACTGCGCGGATACTCACGCCGAGAATCCCAGCACTGATGCAGACCACACCCAACCAGCGTATCGACCGATGCCAGTGCATCCCGGTCGTGGCAATGATAATGCCCCACAAGACCAGAACGAGCAGTGCACAATATCGGGCATACTGTGTAAAACTGGTATACACCAACCGTTCGCTTGTTTCGATCCGGAG
This sequence comes from Chloroflexota bacterium, assembly GCA_046051665.1. Taxonomy (GTDB): domain Bacteria; phylum Chloroflexota; class Chloroflexia; order Chloroflexales; family Roseiflexaceae; genus UBA965. The sequence continues at coordinate 3,278 of JBJONV010000150.1, read as the reverse complement.
GGGGTACACGATTCCCATGATGGTCGGTTCGGGTTGATCAAACCCGCGTTGGATCAATCCAGTGAGCCATGCTGCCATCCGTTGTTCGATTGCGGCAGATACTGGTCTGCACATATCGACGGTGTACGTGACCGTCTGCTCTATCGCTGCGATAATCTGACGCTCTTGAGTTGCACTACATAACGGTGCGTCGTGCACATAATCACGCACCACCACTGGTAATCGTTGATCAATCAAATACGCCATCTGACCGGCGCGTACATCCCCGTGTAATTCGTCGATCAAGCCCGGCAGCAACAACAATGCAACATATTGGGCGGTCTGCGCCGGATAGAGCGCTTCGTAGATAGCTCGTTCGTCGTTTTGGGCAGTACTCAAGGCAGCACCAATCAGTGAACGGACCGATACGGATTGCTTTGGTTGCCGCAACGTTGCTAAAAACGTGCTCGACTGTAATGTCGCCATGTCTGCAATATTCAACCACAACGCACACAACAGCATCGGTACCGAAACCAGCGCGGCAAGCTGCGCGACGGTCCTGAACCGCATTTTGGTCTGTGCCTCTTTTGTTATTGTGGTATCTGCTCCGAACACCGTGTCACTTTTTCTGTTGTGTCGGCAGAGCCTGCCGATGTGCATCCGAACTGGTCACGCATCGTTAGGGGACAATCGGCCACACCCGGAGCTCTATGGTGACTGGGCCGGCGTTGGTCTGCACGCGCAGTTGCTTTGGTGCCGTGTCTTTGTCAATGACAAACAACAACTGGCCGCCGTTGCGTTGCCCAGGAGCAACCATTGTGCCGACCATGTACCCCGTCAGCCCTTGGTAGCGTTCGTCGAGAGCGTGTTCGGTGCCATTCAGATCTATCAGGGTATATAACTCCGGCCCACTATATTCGGTGGCCTGGTCTGGTTGGCGATCATTGCGGTACTGCACTGTCATCGCTACAAACCGTCGTCCATCCGGTGCATTGTACGAACTGAAGGTATGCAGATAGCGGAAGTTGGTCACCGCGCTATAAATCCCGTGATCCGATGCTTGCCAGTACCCTTCGACCGGCATTTTGTTGGTGATAAATGTCTGCAAAACGCTATCAGGCAGAATTGCCGTGGCCGGCGTAGCGCCCGTCGGGGCAGTGCTGTTTTGCGCCCGTTGGAGGGCGCTGCGCGCAAGCAGGCCAGCCAACACGTCATACGGGGTGCTGTTTTCGGGGTGTAACTCTAACCGACCCCGCTCAAAGTACTGTACGGTGACCGTTTTGCCTTCGTTCGTCTCGGTTAACTCGGGCGACAACGGGTATCCCCAGAGTGCGAGATTTTCTGCATACGACCAACCTGCACGGGCATCCAACGAAACGCCGTGCGTCTTCCAGAAGGTCAAAACTGCTCCGCAAACGGCATGTCCGGTCTCGGCAAACCAGGTACACCCACGTTGGGTGCCGCGGGTGCGTTCTGCAGCAGTGCCTTCAGATCCTACGAGATTATCCGTACCATAGCGCGCTTGTAACTCTTCGGCACCTACGCGGCCGAGTTGAATAGTATACGGGGCAGCGAGTGGGTGTACCTCGATGCGGTGCCGCTCGAAATACTGAGTGCGAATGGTATAGCCATCGACCGTGCGTTCTTGGGGTGTCCCAATCGGGTAGCCAAAGACACTCAAACCGCCATTGCGCTGCCAATATGGCACAATGGCTGCATCAATACAAAAGCCTGTCTCGGCAAAACAATACTCTGCTGCCTGTACGGTACGGAGGGGTACCCACGTTGCAGCCAATAAAACGAGTGCGGTCAGCGCACCGTAGATGTTTTTCATGCAATCCTCACCCGTCATATCGCGTTCGATACTACGAATAATAGCATGCACATCTTGGTTCATTCTTGGTTCGTACAAATCGTCATTGTGTCGTAAGAAAAACATCCCACTCGCCGTGGTTATCCTCCGCTCACATGTACCGATTTTTGCCTATCCAGATGCGATATCGTGGATTTTTGTTAAAAAATAAAAACAAACGATGCGTAAAATCTTGTGTTTTTCTTGTAATCTCGCTGTCATCGCTTCCAACCGAGTGTTTTTGCTCATTCTGTTTACGGCGTGTCGGAAAAACTGCCCCCGTACAGCCTCGGCGCACTTCATGCCGAACCTCCTCCGAAGATCGAGTGCCCGCAAACAGAGTCCCCCAAAGCACTGCGGTGGTGCCGCGGCAACGGATACCGAGTACACGTGTCGCGGCGGGAGCTCCGAGCGTCCCATGGGGACGCTCGATCGTGTCGTTTGATTACGGCTTTGGCCACTGCCTGAGCTCGATTACCACTGGTTTGCCCGTAATGTACACGGTTACTTGTGCAGGCGCTGAATCGCGCGGGATGAGGTAGCTGTAGTTGGTCGTAATGAACGAACAGCCCGTCGTACAGCGGCTCCCTGAGTGGTATGAGCCATAGTTCCCATCCAGGTCGACGATACTCACTGCAGATATTTGTGATTCGCCGTTCGCTTCGGGGTTGTATTCCATCACTTTAAACGAAACGATCTTGGACCAGACACTCGACTCGGCATAGCTGAAGTCATACACTGCCAACACACCGCGTGGGACATCCCCGTACCATTTGCCGCCTGTCGGCATCCGACTGCGGAATGTATCGGTAATTGTGGTCGGCAACGTGGGCAATGGGGTCGCCGTGGATGTCATCGTCGGCATTGCGGTGGCAGCCTGTGTGGGGAACGCTGTGGGTGTTGCGGTTGGACGATTCATATGCGCCCACGATTCACTGCCAAGCAACCCAAAGAGCACGTCATATGGTGCCATGTTTTCGGGGTGATACTCGAATCGCGCACGTTCGAACCACTGTACCTGGTAGCGCTGACCATTCGACAACGTCTCGACATACACGTTCGACAACGGCAGTCCAAACAATGCCAAACTCTCGTCTGCACTCACCGCAGCGTCATTGTCCATCTGCAAGCCGTTTTGCCGGTATGCGCGCAAAAACAACCCACAAACCGCTTGTTTCGTCTGGCTGAAATACTGGCAGTCCGATGCAGCGCCTTGCGAGGGGTACGTGGTCCAGTCAATGCCTTGTTGTGATAAGCGATCAGCGCCTAGACGCCCTAATAAAACATCATACGGGCGTGCGTTTTCGGGGTGTAATTCGAGGCGATTCCGCTCGAAGCGTTGGGCAATAAAGGCACTTCCATCGACGCTGACCGCTTCTTGCGGACCAATCGGCAATCCAAATACTAACAACCCACCGTTTTGTTCCCAATACTCCCGGATGCGCCC
>JBJONV010000149.1:0-17893 GCA_046051665.1 Chloroflexota bacterium | reverse complement strand
GGGACACCAAGCGCATCTGCGGCACGCCACGGCCAGCGTGGGTCATCGAGGAAGGCACGTCCGAGGGCTACCATGTCTGCTTCGCCATCGGCGATAATCGCCTCGGCGACATGTGGATCACTAATCAACCCGACGGTGCGGGTCAATATCCCGACCTCTTTTTTGACACGTGTTGCGATGGGCACCTGGTATTTGGGGCCAGCGACGACTTTTGCATGTGGCGAAGCACCGCCACTCGATACACAGATAAAATGTAACCCGGCGTCTTTGAGGATTTGTGCTTGGGCAACGGCATCATCGGCAGTCAGCCCTTCTTCGTGCCAATCGGTACCATTGATGCGGGCGCCGAATGCGATATGTGCAGGAATCACTGATTGAACGGCGCGGACGACTGCTAACGGCATAGCCATACGACCTGCCAAATCACCACCCCACCGATCCGTGCGCTTGTTACTCAAGGGCGAGACGAATGATTGGAGCAAATAGCCGTGGGCCAGATGGAGTTCGATACTATCGACACCAGCGCGCACGGCACGGATAGCCGCCTCACGGAACGCCACAATGATGCGCTCTATCCCTGCGTCATCGAGTGCCTGGGGAACCTGCCAGCCGTTGTCGTACGGGATTGCACTAGGAGCAACGACTTGCCAGCCTCCGTTGTCGGGGCTGAGTTGTCCAGATCCTTGGCCAGGGAGCGGGGAGGATGCTTTGCGACCGGCATGACCGAGCTGCACCCCGAAGGTGACCGCAGGGGCAACGACTTTTGCATAGCGAATCACATCTGCCATTGCCCGCATCGCGGCATCCGAGTATAAGCCGACACACCCGTGCGAAATTCTGCCGATACGCTCTACCCCTGTGGCTTCGATGACAACCATCCCAGGACTCGCAGTCGCAACTCCGGTGAGATGCACGAGGTGCCACTCCGACATGACCCCATCATTGGCACTGTATTGGCACATCGGCGCGACGACGATGCGATTGGGTATGGTCAATGGGCCAACCTGGAGCGGTGTAAACAACTGTGCGGTCATGATGTATCTCCTGTCTGGCTTCCCCTGCGATTATACGCCGTTCACAGAGCGGAGGCACGCCGGTATAATGAAGCAGAGTTGACCGGAAGGTACGGTATGTCAGATTCCATGCGCTTTTTTGACAGTCATGCGCACCTCAATAATGAGCAGTTTGCACTGGATTGCGACGCAGTCCGAGAACGAATGGCCACTGCTGGGGTCACCCGCGTGTGCGAAATCGGCTATGACCTCGCATCCTCACGCCGCGCAATTGCTGCAGCTACTACCCATCCTGGCTGTTGGGCAGTAGTCGGTGTCCAACCGAATCACCCAGAGGTAGCGCAGGACCCGACGTGGTTGGAACAACTGGACCTCCTCGCAGAGCATCCCAAAGTCGTTGCGATAGGCGAAATAGGGTTTGATCATCACTACGCCATTGCACCCGTCGCCGAACAAGAAGCCTTATTCCGTGCCCAAATTGGACTTGCAGCGCGGCATCAGCTCCCTATTGTCATTCACAGTCGGAACGCACACGACGATACCTTGCGTGTCCTCAGCGACGTGCGTCACCCATATGGTGTCATCATGCACTCGTTTTCGGGGGATGTGGCCTACGCCAAGGCGTGCATTGCAATAGGCTGTGTCTTGTCATTGAGTGGGCCGATTACATTCAAAAATAATCACACGATGCACGATGTCGTCAGAGCAGTCGGGTTGGAGCACCTCCTCATCGAGACAGATAGCCCCTATTTATCGCCGCACCCGCACCGCGGGAAGCGGAATGAACCAACCAACGTCCCGCTCGTGGCGGCATTCATCGCAGCAACCAAAAACATCGGTTTAACAGACGTTGCAGAAGCAACATGGCACAACGCCAATCGCGTATTTGGACTATCTGATGACACCCCGTGAGCCGCAACGACTGCGCATTCTCGTTGTCGCTCCGTCTGCACCACACCGTGGCGGGATTGCGCAGTTCAGTACGCTCTTGGTAAAAACACTGCGGCAATCACATGAGGTGACCTTTTGGGCCATTGATCCCTTGTATCCCGCATGGCTCTTCCCGGGGAATACCCATACAGACCCGAGCGCACAGCGGGTCACGTGTCCGATTGATGCGTGGGTACATGGCTGGAACCCATTCGCATGGCTTCGCATCTGGCGTACGGTACTGCCTACGTCGCAAGACGTCCTGGTGTGGCAATGGTGGACCCCCTATTGGGTGCCGTTTTTGCTCGTGCTGTGTATCCAGGCACGCCTGCGCGGTATCCCGACGATTGCGTTGAACCATCAACTGGTTGAGCCTGATGCGGCGCGTTGGCAAACAGTCATCGCCAAAGGGATGTTGCGGCTCGCAGGTGCCGTCATCGACTTTGGATCCCCTTCGGCACGGCCTGGACAACGTGTCTGCCTCCCTCTGCCCATTCATTCCGAGATTCTCGACAAGGCCGTGGTACGGCAAGACATTCGTGCCCGCTTCGGCATCCCGGAGGACCACCGTGTCGTGCTCTGTTTTGGGTTTGTACGTCCATATAAAGGAGTCGATATCATCGTACGCGCCCTGAGGAATACACCGTCCACGGTGCAGCTCCTTATTGTGGGGGAATGGTGGCACAAAGACCACCAGCTCCGGAGCCTCTGTACAGCTGAGGGAATTGGCACACGGGTGCATATCGTCGACGAGTACGTGCCAAACGAAGACGTTGCTGCCTACTTCGCTGCTGCGGATGTCGTCGCACTCCCTTATCGCAGCGGTACCGTGAGCGGGGTTGCAACACTGGCTGCTGCTGCTGGGGTACCGCTGCTCGTGAGTGCGGTCGGCGCGCTGGCCGGCCTGGCGGCCGTGCGCGACGTGGTGCACCCCAATACCCCACATGCCTGGGCAACGGCGTTGACCAGGCTGTCTGATGCACCGCGTGCACCCGTCGCGCCAGTGCCTGCGCAGCCCAGCTGGCAGGCACTCCAGCGCGCCATCGAAGACGCAACGGTGGCCATGCAGATCGATACGGTGCGCGTTCCATGAGGGCCGTCGATGTACAGCTGACAATCATCATCCCGGTTTACAACGAAGCTGAGACGATCAGCCACGTGTTGACGTTGTTGCGCGAGCTGCCCTTCGCCACACACATCATCGTCGTCGATGATGCATCTACAGATGGCACACCAGATGTGGTAATGCGTCACCCGCACGCCACATCGATTACCCTGCTTCACCACACCCAGAATTGCGGCAAAGGTGCTGCCATACGTACGGCGGTGCCGCATATCAGCGGGGATGTTGTGGTCATACAGGATGCCGACCTCGAATACAATCCGAGCGAGTTGCGCTATTTGTTGGAACGCATCACGTCGGGATCTGCGGTGGTCTATGGGACACGTTTTGGGGTGTATCGACCGTCAGGCATGCTGGCATCGCATTACATCGGGAACCGCGTATTGACCATGCTCTTTAATGCATTGTATGGAACGCGTCTGACCGACCTCGAGACGTGTTACAAAATGTTCCGTACCGAGGTGATACGCCGCATCGGTATCGATAATGATCGATTCGACATTGATCCGGAACTCACTGCGAAATGTGTGCGGTGCGGCTACCACATCGACGAAGTACCGGTTCACTATGTGGGCAGGCCCTATCGAGCCGGCAAAAAAATCCGTCCCCGTGATGCTTTTTCTGCGGTTCTGGCAATGTGGCGCTATCGAAGGTACCAACCCGTATGAAGCCACTCCACCGCATTACTTTTCTCTGCACCAGTGCCATATGGCACCCTGGCCCCCGTGCGCGCATCCTCCCCTTGGCTACCTATGCAGCAGCACGCGGCGGTGCAGTAACCATACTGTGCCTCAGCCCGTCCGGCCAACGGGACCAGAGTGTTCAGTCCGGGGTAACGGTGCAACATGTCGCACAGATGCATGTGGGCGCTGATGGACGGCCGCTGTCGGGCGCTAAGTTATGGTGGACCGCTCTGCGTGCCATGGTCGCCGTCACCGTTGCAGCGATTAGGACTAATCCGACGATCATTGTTATCGCAAAAGCCCAACCAATCAACGGGATTGCCGGATTGGTCGCCGGTGCCCTCCGCGGCGTCCCTGTGGTGCTCGATAGTGATGACGACGAGGCGGCTTCCCATGCCCATGCCCGGGGATTTGTCCATGCAGTACTCGGTTTGTTCGAACGCCACGTCCCGAAAATGGTCCGGACGACCATCTGCGCAACACACTGGCAAGCAGATCGTATTCGTTTAGGTGGGCATCTGCAGGTCCATGTCGTCCCAAACGGCGTCCATACCTGGCATTTGACACCCCCCGCCGAAGCAGTTCTGCAGGCGTTCCTACTGCGCCATCAACTCCCGACACCGTATCTGGTATACATCGGGAACTGGTCGACCCACGCACATGCAGTCGATGTGCTCATACGTGCATATGCACGGTCGAATCGACGCTATCCCCTGGTCCTCGCAGGTTCGGGGCACGATGCATGCGAATTAGTGGAGCTGGCTGACAGACTCGGGATTTCCTCGATGGTTCGATGGATCGACACACTCCCTGCGGAGGAAGTTCCATTGCTGTTGGCTGGGGCTGTAGTCAGTATCGACCCAGTGCGCAACACAGACGCATGTGCCGCGCGATGCCCACTCAAAATCGTCGAAAGCCTCGCACAAGGAATCCCCGTGATTACCAGTCAGGTGGGAGACCGTGTGCATATCCTCGGTGAGGCAGGTATCTATGCCGGCGCAGGTGATATAGATTCATACGCAGCAGCCATCGACATGGTGAACCGTCATACAGGCACCCGAGCTGTACCACACAGCTTCGCCACACAGTACCACTGGGATACCCTCGCAGCGCAATGGTACGCTGCTCTCCGGATTGACTTGGGCGAGGCATCGCATGCGTGATCACGTCTGCATTATCATTCCGACACGGGACCCCTTGCGGGCGCGCGTGCTCGTTCAGCAGTGTACCGCACACGGATGGTCAGATTGCGTCGTCGTCCACCCAGGCGCATCCATCCATCTCGACGGTGCGGTGTCGATAGGAACCGAGGTGCTCCTGAGTCCTGCCGCAGCCCGCAATTGCGGTGCGCGCGCGACGCAAAAACCGTTTTTGTGCTTCCTGGATGACGATGTGATTCTCCATGGGGATGCAATTACACGCCTTGTTGCCTTCTGTATGGCCGAAATGCATGTCGCCGTCGGCCCCCTCCTCGCCGACAGACCGACCGATGGGTATTGGCGTCGTTGCATGCATCGCGTCATGGCAGAAGGACAATTCGTCGAGAGTCGTACCGCAGAGCCGGCGGCGCTGATGAGCATGTTGCTGGTGGTACGTCGTGATGCATTCTGGTCGGCAGGCGGATTCGATGAAGCATACGCAGACCCTGCAGGCGAAGATACCGCGTTGACGATGCGTATGGCAACATATGGGACACTCGGCGTCGACCGGTCTACTTCTATTTATCATGATCCACATCCCGATGGGTGCTGGCCCGCATCGCGTCGATTGTGGCGGTATGGTAGCGCATGGGCGTTTCTCTCATGTACCCATCAAAGCCGTACAACTCAGATACAGCATCTACCACGTCCGCTACGGTACCTCTGTATCGCTGTGGTGCCATTGCTTGCCGGGATTGACGCCCTGCGTCATTCGTCTGTCACTTATTGGCCCGGGTACACCTGGCTCCGCATCTGCTGGTACGTCGGCGTCCTTACCACACCGCCGTTGGATCGAGTGACACCATGATTACCATCGGAATGGCAACCCGCCATCGTCCACATCAATTGGCTGCATGGGTGGCACATATCCAGACTGTCAGCGAATGGCAACATACCCCGATGATTATCGTCGATCAATCGCGCGAAGCATTTCGTATCGACCTCCCTGCACACATACGCTATATCCATAGACCAGGATCTGGCCTGGCACGGGCTCGTAATCTGATTTTGGATTTGGCAGAGACATCGGCAGTTGCCTTTTGTGACGACGATTGCCGACCAGCAGCAGATTGGATTGTCGTCGCCTCCCATTTGGTGCGAGCCCGACCAGATATTGCGGTATGGTTTGGTGCGACATACCCGAGTGGGGCAGATGCCGTACTCCACGTGTCTGCGACCGATACGGGAAGTACGGTATGGGCGTCGCGTCCCGATGGGTACCGATGTCAGGCACTTCGTATCACTCCAGCTCCCTTCGAGTCGAATCGGCCATGCACCATCCTGGAGCATTTTGGTCAAGGGAACAACATGGTAGTTCGGGTGGCCGGCATGTCCCGTTTTGAACCGCTTCTCGGCGCTGGTGCCACTGGAGCATCAGGCGAAGACGTTGCATATGCACTCCAGATGCTCCATCGTGGTATTCCCTGCGCCTATGATCCGCGCCTGCGCATGGTACACGACGCATGGCTACCGGCACCACAATCGCGCCGTACAGGGCATGGCGCGTCGTGCGGCATGGTTGCCGTGCACACCTGGTATGCGCTGTGCGGGAGTGCTGTCGCCCGCCGCGAAGCAGCATCGCGATTACATCTCCTGCGTGCCCGCCCAACTCAGTCTGTCATGCATTCTCGCCGCGTCTCACAGCCAATGGAGTGGTACATCCGTGAATGCGCTGCACTCATCTGGGGTGTGCTCTTGGGAAGTTGGCTCGCCGTTCGACGGGGGGTACCATGGCGCTCCTAACACGCAGCCGCTGGTCGAGACATATCGTCGCAGCACTCGGAGGAACAGCAGCCGGGCAAATCCTCGCAGGCATCGCGCAGATCCTGATCGTACGCATGCTGGGTGTGGCCGGGTATGGGACGTATTCGCTGTTATACGCATGGTTGGCTGTCGCATCGTCCGTCTTGGGTGCAGGCCTCGACACATGGCTGCTCGATGCCCAAAGTCGCCAATCCGAGCAACTTTCTTTTGCGATTCGACGCATTGTGGCACTCAAAATAGCCGTGTGGTGCGCTTGCCTCGTGGGTGGACTGACGTGGCTCAGCGGCATTCCCTCGATGCTCTTCGCAAGCGGGATGTTGGTCATCCTGGTCGATTCCCTGGCCAATACGGGGTTTCACGTATTGCGGGGCCACAATCGCCATCCACACGTTGCACTCCTCCAAATCCTCGGACCTGCTGTGGTGCTCTGCGCGGTGTGGCTCGATGCGATCCCATCCGTCCAAGGATTGATCTGGGTACAACTCGTCGGCGCACTTATTACGCTGTGCGCTGTGGGACTCTCGGTATGGCCGAGTGCGTCCGCGCTGGGGCCAGCAGCCGCTCGCATGCTCCGTGGGGCATTGCCATTTGTCGTGTCGGATATCTGTGCCCAGCTCTATACACAAAGCACCACAATTATCGTGGGAAGCCACATGGCCCATAGTGCGGTGGGAATCTATCGTGGGGCTTGGAGCTTCGTCGGCTATTCATTTGTCGTACCAGCGGTGCTTTTTCAGACCACGTTGCCACACCTCAATGCAGAAGTACGACCTTCCGCGAGACGTGTCATACTGCTCCGCAGTGGTGCTTTGTTCCTGAGCTATGCGGTGGTGACCGGTGTCTTTATGATGTACGGTGCACCAGGACTGTTGCCCGTGCTGTATGGTTCCGCTTTTACGGCGAGTGCAGATCTGCTCCAGGCATTTGCATTGATTCCTCTCTGCAAAGCCATGAGTTTCTATGCAGTGCTGATTTTGTTGATGCAACGCCAGATTACGCGACGGATTGCTGTGCAGCTCTTGGTAGTGACCGTCGTTTGGGCTACTGCTCCCTGGCTCGTGCGTACCGATGGCATTATAGGTGCGGTGACTGCACAGCTCCTCAGCGAAGCAGTCCTGGGTTGTGGGTACATGATGGTGGCAGCATACTCACTCCGGCTCGGTGAACCAATCCAGTCCCCAGCCACGCAGGTCGTCGTGACAAATCTGCATGGTCTGGCGAATCTCGGTGATGCAGCAATCCACCAAGCACAAGTCGCATTGCTGGCGCAGTGCATGCCGAATGCCAGACTGACTCTTTTTTCGGTCATGACGGCCGAACCACAACGCCGATTCCCGCACACAACGGTTCTGCGCGGGGTCCACAGTTGGGTCTACGATGAATCCGGCCGTATTGCATCATTGCGCACACGTGTGCGCAAGACCATACTTTTCGTCTGGGTCTTGCTCATCGGGCGTTGGGGACCCGTGCCAGGCTGGGGGATGACCGTATCCGAACATGTAACGATACGGGCGTTGCAGCATGCTGATGTGGTGTATATGAGCGGTGGGGGGTATCTGTACGACGGACCGTCCGCTACCCCCTGGCGACGATTCGTCCTATGGGATTGGTGGATTCTCGCGGATGCGCTGCTTGCGATTGCCTGGCAACGGCCGGTGGTTCTGCTGCCACAGTCGATTGGGCCATGCCACAACCGACCGTTTACGTGGCTCTTACGGTGGACAATGGCACGTGTGCAATCCATCACCGTCCGTGATGGCCCGAGCGCCGCGCTCCTCCGTGGCTGGGGAATTACACATCAGATTGCACCCGATCTTGCATGGGGATTACCCAATCCAGCGGCGAGCGGTATCAACAATCCCCCGATTTTGGGCGTCAGTGTAATTGACTGGGGAGGACAATATCCCTCTTTTCGCGGGCAACGTGCATACGAAGACGCAGTCGTTGAGACCATCAAGCACTTTCGTGACTGTGGCTGGCGCGTCCAACTGTATAGCCAGTGCCGTGACGGGAATCACGCCTGGGATGACCGAGTGGTGAGTTACCGCATTGCCCAGCAGATCGGTGATGGCATCGAATTGATGCCCGATTACGCTACCCCGGAAGCACTTTCTACAGCGTATGCAGCGTTAGATTGCCTCGTCGCAACCCGTCTGCACGCTGCAATCCTCCGCATGCGCAGTGGTGGTGCCTGTGTGGTGATTGGCTATTTGCCCAAGGCAGCTGGATTGATGTCGGCGATGGGTTTGTCAGACTGGCACATTCCGATAGCAGACGTCAATGCAGAGCGCTTGATGAGCGCAATCGAAACACGCACAGAGCAACAACCGCTACTCCGCAGTGCGCTCGAGCGCATCGATGAGCAACGGTTGGCATGGCGAGCAGAATTCGCACAAAGCAGTATTACTGAGGCAAGGTAATCGCCGCAGGACCAAGATCAACAAGGGCGTCAGCGCGAATTTCGATAATGCGTTCGGTGCCGTTTTTTTGCATCAGCGCGACCGAAACACCTTCGCGGATGACCAACAAAATCACATACTTGCCGGGTGGGATATTACCGATTGCGAAGTTCCCACTGGCATCGGTCACCCCACCGATCCCCCCTGAATCGTCAGAGATATATGCCTGAGTAGCCCCTTCGCCATACAAGGCTGCCAGCCGTACGGTGCGATTGGCGAGTGGTTGGTTGTTTTGATTGAGCAGTTGCCCACGGATGAGCCCCATGCCTTGTTCTTGGGGGACGTTGAGCATGGTTGTAGGCGCTGCCGTGGTGCAACTCACGAATGCCAGACAAAAGACCACCGTCCATATGAATGTGCTGATTTTCTGCATAAAAACCTCGTAATAACCCAAAGGTATTATTGCACACGAGGTATCGGGTTGGTATGGTACAAGGGTACAAGAAAGAGGTTCTCATGGAATTCATGCGTCGCACCATTACACAAATTGGTCTGGTCCTCATCCTGGTATTTGCAAGCGTTGGGTCTGCCCACGCAGCAACAAATGCGTATGATGCAAAATACGTCACGTCCATTTCGTACATGAACGTCGGCTCTGTCGATGCAAATTTGAATCTGACCTTTTACAATGCCGATAGTACCTGTGTCACCGCGTGTACCGTCAATTATCAAGTGTTGGACACCGACGGATCTGCACGCGTCATACCCAGCATGGCAAGTGCCTCACTCGCAGTATCTACGGTCGGTGATTTGTCGAGCACCCAAAAGTATGGTGCCGTTGTGACATCGAATCAGCCGTTGATTGCGACGATTATGCAGGTCGCTAACGACTCGATTATCGGCACGAAGCCGATTTCTAGCGGGTTTCTTTCCACAGACGCAAGCTCGACCATTGTCTTACCATCGGTGATGAAAAGCTGCTTTACTGATGATTTGACCACGCGGTTCAGCGTGCAAAATGCAAGTGCCTCGACGCTGACTGACGTCGAACTCAAACTCATCTGGCCAAACGGCGATGAAGTGACGCCTACCACAACCCTCGCAAGCCTCGCACCAGGAGATGCGCAGTACTTCGACATGGCAACCGTCAGTGTCGGATCAGCCCCAGCCGGTGTGACGCTGCCGACAGGATGTGGCTTCAATGGTTCGGCGATTATTTCGTCTGCAACGGGGTCGTTAGTCGCCACGGCTGTCGAGCTGAGCAACGTCAACAAATATGGAAACAGCTTCGAAGGGTTGCCGGGCAGTGCCACGGACGGCGCGTTAACCTTGTATATGCCTTCGGCGATGTGTCGCGTCAACTATGGCGACGGCGAGCAGTCGACCTCCTATGCCATCCAGAACCTCACCAGCTCCACGGCAAATATCGACGTCGCCTTCCGCTACCAGATTCGCTCTAGCACCGGAGCGCTCGGCGCGGTACAGACCCGGACATTGAGCTTGGCCATCCCTGCCAAATCGAAGGGGAGCGTCCCCGGCTGTGACACATCAAAAAACACCGTGGGGAACACCAACACCGCTACGGGCAACGCAATGCCTGCAGCAGCGGTCGGTTCGGCGATTATCACCTCCGATAAGAAAATCGTCGGACTCCAGAAAGTGAGCGGAGGCGGTATTTCTTCGGCGACTCCAGCGATTATCGCCGGCGGAAGCACGGTGTACACCCCGTTTGTGCGCTACTCGGTGAACTGCTTCTCAGCACGACCGACCGCAGCCACATGCCGCGACGAGTCGCGCCAACGGACGCTGTTTGCCATCCAAAACATCGGCGGAGTGGCAGCCAAAATCAAGATGACGCTCTACAACTACAAAGGTGAGATCGTCGGGACGTACATTACGCCATCAACGGTCGCCGCTGGTGACAAAATCTCTCTCATTCCGACCCAAGCAACGCTTGCTGCTGGACATGTTGCTGCTGAGTTGAATGAATTCGGCTACACGTATGTATCAGGAAATGTGATTTATTCCGGTAGCGCAGTGTTCCAGTCCCTCGACACTGCCGGAACGACCGCAACATCGACCATTGCCGTCGTCGCCCGTGTCTTGTCGATGTCACCGCTCGGTCAGACGGGTGATGACTACAACGGCACGCCACAATAGGACTTCACGTCTGAACGCCCCTCCTGCACATGCAGGAGGGGCGTTCTTCTATCCCCCACACCACTTATTGCGCTATTGGCGCAAAATTCTGATAGAGCGCTTGATACATTCCGATAGCGCTCCCTGTCGCATCGGCGACGACGAGTTGCATCTGCCAGGGCACAATCTGGACAACATTTTTCACATAGGCGGGTATGATTTGTTGTCCGACAACACCATGTCCTTGACTGTATGCGCTCATGACCGCTTCGGTATGAGAAGGAATGATAAGGAGTGCACCAAGAACGCTCGTTGCGACGGATTGAGCCCACGGATGGCCAATATTGCCATCGTGCCGCCAGTCCTGCCGCGGTGCGCGATACTCGTAGAGATTGCCATCAGCAGATACTCCCAACAAGGATTCTGCGTTGACAATCACTGCAGCCTGCGCGACCCCTGGTGCAAAACCCGCAAGCATCCGCCACGCACCATCGTGGACCCAGACACGGTTGCCGCTTTCATCCGACCCTAGCACCACGGTTTGGCCTTGCCAGCGTGCGATCTGCAGTGGTTGTATGGATGCAGGCAGCGTCGCTACGTCTGCCCAGCCATCCCCATCCCAATGGCGCACGACTCCCCCTGGTGTGGCGTCGACAATCCACACACCACTCCCATCTGACCAGGCATGTCCGCGGACCAGTGCAAAGGGCAATGCGGGTGCGGCGACCCATGTACGGGTGGTATCGTCATAACGCTCCACGTGGCGTTGCGTTGCAACACTATCGCCGCCACCCATGCTATACAAGCTCCCATTCACCACGACCAAGAGCACCCCTGGACGCGGTTGTGGCAGTGCGGGCAGCTGTTGCCAGCGGGTATCTGGGATGCGCGTCGCGATATCCGCTGCCGGTGCCGGCTGGTATTGGGCATACCCGTACGAAATCCCAGCTACTAACGCGACGCCGATCGCAAGTGGGAGTACCCACCTCCTGCTCCGTCTACGGCGGATGTCAGGTGTTTGCAACACAGCAGCAGGAACCGCATCAGCACTCACATCGACAGCGGTGTCGATGTCGTCACTGGCTGTTGTTGGTGTGGGAATGTTGACCGGGATTTGTGGCTGTACCGTGAGGTCGGTGCGTCCCGGCACTGCGATAAGTCCAGCCCTTACAGCGTAGAGACTTGCTTCGGTACGTGACGAGACGTCGATTTTGGCGAAAATCTTGCGCACATGGACTTTGACGGTGTTCTCACTAATATCCAACTGTCCAGCAATCTGCCGGTTACTTAACCCTTCGGCAACGAGACAGAGGATTTGTTGTTCGCGTTCGCTCAACATGGGATTCACCATATCACCGCATAGATCGCGACATCCCCACTACGGAAGCGAAGCTCGAATTGCCGCGATGTATCCAGCACAGACGGTTTGGCGGCTGCACCACGTTCACTGGCATAGATGTAGTTCACTTCGCGATGCGCGGCAACAAACCGTTCGACGAATGCCAGCGATCCATCCGCAGTGCGGAGCTCACCGGTCGTTGCGGCGATATCGGCCACATCATCAGGTGCCCCATACGTGTACAAAACCGGCGGTGTCGTGACTGCGATGCCTGCCATCGGGAGCAACCACCAACCACCGTCGGCTCCTCGATCGACCCCCCACATCCACCCTGCAGCATTGGTCATCACCGTCGCATCTGCTGGCAGATTGTCTACCGCCCATTCGAGCACAGCCCGGTCGTCTGCGGTCGCAATGATGGTCGTGTCTTGCACCACCGTGGCAATACCAGGGTATGCGCCAATCCCAATAGCGAACAGCACGACAACCAATACCCATTCGGGAAGACGTCGTGCGAGCAGAAGCAATATCCAGGCCGTCGCGAGTCCGATGGGAACATACAATCCCGCTGCGATTGTCTCGTTGGTAAAAAACGACAGATATGGCAATCCGAGGACGGGAGGATTGGCCACCAATGCACAGAGCGTCACCCATACGAGCACTGCTACTCCCAGTCGCGAGCGTCGCCACACCGCAAGAGATAACCCCAACACCAGTGCCGGGACCAGCCAGCGGTTGTTGAGTGCCCAGATCAACCCCAACACCACGCCGTTATGACTGACGTTGCCGATAAGATGCATCGCCGTCGCACCTGCACGTGCCTGTGTATGTGCAGCGACAAAAAGCCACCACGGGAGGGTGGCGATGAGCGACACGACGAAGGGCTTGGCGACATATCGTTCAGGGAAGCCGTACACCAGCACGAGTGCACACCCCCACAAGAGCGCGATGACAAAAACCACCATATGAGTGACCGCGAGCAATACCAGAACCGTGGTTACCCATATCCAATGCGGCCGTAGTGCAGTTGGGTACCACATGGCGCGGAGCGTCCACAATGCAGCCGGCAGTACGGTCATCCCAGCCAACAGCGTATAGCGCCCCCAACTCAGATAATATGCGGGCATAATTGAGACGATACCGACAACCACCAACACCCCGTAGCAGACAGGCCACGAGCGCCACCATTGCCAGACAATCGCGACGAGTGTCAACACGGCACAGACGCCCCAGATTTGGCCACTGATGCGTAGATACTCCGCAACATCACGCATGGGAATGGCACTCAGCTGCATCAGTACCGCCATCACACTATGGAATCCACTATGGTACGTCAACGCTGTCACCGGGAGATATGGCTCGAGGCTCCATGGTGCATGCCCCGATTCGACCGCAACCCGTACCAATAATGCATGATGTACCGCATCTACCCAGGGGGGTAATACGAGGCCATCGATTTGTGTAATGCGTGACGCAAACAATGCCAGGATTCCGGTACCAACAGCAACACCCCCGATGGCTGTGGGAACGGGAACTTCCACATCATGCATCCGCCCCCACCAGCGTGAGAGCAACAACCCCGTACCACTCACCAGCATGAATTGCCAGACCCATACCGGGATAGCGGCATCGAGCCAGGCTGCCCAGAGGTACGAGACTGCAATGATCGCAAACCCCGCCCAAGCGCGGACCACAAGCGGTACTCGGGAACCGGTCCACTCTTGTACCCACCAACCCGGCACGATTGCGCAGCAACCAAATACGACACCCCAACGGGCCAACCCACCGGCAACCCAGAGGGAGGCAGCCATGCACAGCACCACAAACAGAATAGTACGTTGGGTAGCGACACGGATGGTCATGACAGCTCCTCACTGGAGCGGTCATGTGTGGAATGCCGCGCTGCGTCGATGTGATTGCGTGTGAGTCTGACGGATTGATTGATACAACGCACGATAACCGTATCCCCGTAGACATCGACACCGGTCACACTGCCATTATCTACACGCCAGGTCCACCACTTGGCCAGCGGTGTCCCGAGAACGGCGCACAAGATCATCTGAATGGGTAACGCCTGTGTGACAACGGCAATACGCTGCCCGCGATGTACAGTCAGCAGGTGCTGCCATGCGGCGAGGCAGCGTTGCGATACCTCAGCGATTGACTCCGAATCGTTGGTTTTGGTATTGATCGGATCATGCATCCGCATGCGCATCACAGCGAAGTGCTGTTCGAGCGCTTCACGGCGGGTCAAACCACTCACAACACCGAGCTGCTGATCTGCCCATGCTACATCGGGGTGTGGCACGAGATTGCGTGCCTGCGCAAGATATGCCGCGCTCTCGAGCGTCGACTGCTGTGGCGCAACATACAGCGCAGTGATGTTCTGTCGCTGGAGTTGCACAACGATCGCTTGCGCCTGGGCGATGCCCATTGTGGTCAAAGGACTATCGGTCTGACCTTGGTAGCGCCGTTGCTGATTGAATTGACTTTGTCCTGCACGGACAAACCACACCGTGGTACGCATAGCGCCTCTGAGGTTGGAATGACCGTATCCCATGCGGGTATACGGTCATTGTACGGGAGGTCGTATCGCTTGTCGTTAGCGACACACGGCAGGCGTCGTGACCACTGTGATGTCTTGGTAGCGAATGAGCGGGTGGATTGCCGTCACCAGGTCCTTCACGACAAACACCGCCTGTTTTGCTGCCTGTGTCAAAATCCCGCGCTGACATGCCTTGGTACGTGCCGTTTTGGCCGTGTCGCTACTAATTTGTTTGGTCAATGCGACATCCAGCTCGTCATCACTACTGAGCAAATATGGGACCCCATCTTTTTTGGGTTTGATCGAGCGCACATCGGCATCTTCCGAAACGCTCACAATAGTAGGCGCTGGTAACGTGATCGTGATTTTGTTCCCAGGCGCCACCACAATCTCGACGTTCTGCAGATCGATACCAGCACGGATCTCGTAGGTAAGCACGGCATCTACCACCAACGTTCCTTTGAAGAATTTGTCCCATGCAGAACGATTGGTCCGCGTATCGATATGCCAATCACTATCGACAATCATCGATTGCGTCGTGAGCTGCCATTCGTTGCGCATGCTACGGACAATCGCATCTTGCGTGACCACGTATGGCGTTGCGGTCGGCGTCGCCGTGATTGTCGGCACCAGTGTTGCGGTCGCTGTCGCCGTTACTGTCTGCGTCGCGCTTGGCGCGGCTGTCGCAGTTACCGGCAGGGGTGTTATCGTCGCAGATCCCGCCAGGGTTACCTGTGGCAAGTTTGCCCCCCAACGTGTCGACATGATCCACAGATACGCGGCGCCGATAACTACGATAATTCCTATGGTCCGGAGCACTGATCCCAAGAATCGTCCGATGGTGTGCATCTGTCGCTTCTCCTCTGCTCTGCTACTTCGTCCACGTCGGTGCAATAGTTTTGCAGTCGCCCGCATTGATGAACACATTCACGGTCGTGATGTTGGGGTTGACTGCTTTGATGTGTGCCGTCACGACCGTGATGAATTCGTCGGCAGCGCGCTGGGTGATGTTTTGTTTGCATGCATCTGCAAGCATTGCCTCTTGGACAGCGACTTGGGCGGTTTGATTGAGGAACGCCGATTTGTCAGGAGCAAACCACCCTCGGCTCCCGCTGTTGCGCCGCATCTGTGTTTGGTCGACGGTCAGCGAAAATACTTGACTGTCGGGCACGGTCACCGACACCGTACGGCCATCGTTTTCGATCTGGACCGCGTTATTGAACTGTGTCATATCGACACCGGCGATGACGACACCCGTGCCACACAACTCGAGCGTTTCACCCACAAAGAACGAATAAAAATGATCCATCTCGTTGTTATCGACCAACGCACAGCCTGTCACAGTGGCACCTTGTGTTTCCCAGCGGTTGAGGCCGTACATCGCCGTCACGATTGCCTCGGTCGACACGATATTGACAGTCGTGTCTTCGTCTGCGATTGCAGCAGGCGGAGTGGTGGTCGTATTCCACAGGGCTTGGAGTGTCGGGACAAAGGGTAACTCCGGCATATTTTTGCCGATGACGTTTGCTGCATATACCACCAAGGCGAACAGGAACACCGTTTTGATTGCCTGTGCGATGCGTCGTACGATCATGCTCTGGCCTTTCGTCTTTCGATTCCTCTGCACTCTGAGTCTAGCATGCATCTTGCTTGTTTGTGTAAGAATAACACTAACAAATGTGTCCACAAATGTGATTTCTTAGCGCACGTTGGACACGTCGGTGATGCACATACGAGACGCAGTGAGGTACGACTGAGTTTCGCTGTGGGGGTGATAGTTCGCTGATGTGTTGCTCTGACAATTCTCAGGTTGCAGTCAGACAAAAATCCCCGTCCCGGCGACCGGAACGGGGGTGAAGAGAGCGCATGCGGATTATGCCTGAATCTGTGGTGCAGTACTGACGCTGATTTTCTTGGGTTGAGCAGCAGCGCTCTTGGGGACGCGGATGGTGATGATACCGTTTGCTCCGTGTGCGGTCACTGCATCTGCTTCGACTGGGAGTGGGAATTCAATACGCCGGGCAACACGGCTGACGGCGTACTCACGAACGTGCTTGCGCTGCTCTGCGACGGGCTCTTCAGGAGCAGCTTCAGCCTTGACCTGGAGCGTGCGACCGACCAACGTCAGCTCGATCTGCTCGGGGGCAATACCAGGAACAACCATTTTGACAGTGTAGCCCTGGGTATCTTCGGTGACTTCGATTGCGCCACTCGCGGGGCGGGCGGTCTGTTGCATCAAGAGCTCGGCAACGGAATAGTGTGACATGGTGTTTCTCCGTACATTGGGCCGGCGACTTCCGGCTGATGTATGGAGTATATCGACCAGTGTGTTAGATTCTCGTTTGCGAAACGATAGAAGAGAATTAGCAGTTGATAGTTATCAGTTATAAGTTAGTAGTTATCAGATAGCAGTTAGTAATTACTGATTACTGATCACTGATTTCTGATCACTGATTTCTGATCACTGATTTCTGATTTCTGCTTTCACACCTTCTCTGGCCAGCTGCGTTGCGGCGGAACAACCACTGTGACCGAATCGCCGAGGCGCACGGTCCCGGTGCATTCCACCCATGCAGTAAACCCGCGCTTTTCGAGGGCTGCTTTGACGAATCGCGCACGCAATGTGGGATTGCCGTACTGCTCGGCAATAACCGTTCCAGGCCCCGTACACGGTTGATTTTCCCAATCGACCACCAACGACGCACCAGACGCAAAAATCAATCGCGTCGCAGGTGGGAGCAGGGTCAACGATGGGATTC
>JBJONV010000148.1:0-5389 GCA_046051665.1 Chloroflexota bacterium | reverse complement strand
AGGGACCATGCATGGGAACGATAGAGGAATTGTCTTCGAGGCGCTCTGGAAAAACGAGACCTACGAAGTAAAAGATTCTGATAGCGCTACAATGCGCAATATGGTTGCGCGGTATGCGGATATTGACAGTAACTTCCCGTCAGAACTCCGGACGCGCGCGATGCTGCCAATGTTTATTGACTGGGTGCGATTCAATGTCCTTTTGGTAGAAATCACTGCCTATTCTGATGAGAGTGCCTACGATATTTTTGAATCGATGAACGACCGTGGACTCAATCTGACCGCGACAGAAATGCTCAAAGGGTATCTGGTCTCTCGCTTTGATGATGTACAAGAACGCGATCATTTGAACCAAGAATGGAAAAAAGCCATCCTCGAGTTGCAGAACTTCGGCAAGGATGAAGATCAGAAATTTTTCCAAGCGTGGTTACGTAGCCAGTATGCAGAGACCATTCGCCAAAGTAAAGCCGGATCACAGAACGAAGATTTTGAAAAAATCGGCACACGATTCCATAGTTGGGTGCGCGAAAACCTCAAGAAAGTAGGGATTCACCATCAGAATAATTCTGAATTCCGTCAACTCATTGAGAATATGCTTTTCTACCAAAAAGCGTATGTGAAACTTTTGGAGGCGCAAAAGAACGAACTAAAAGGGCTTGAGCATGTGTTTTATCATGCCCAATGGCGTGTGGCCGAATCGTTGAGTCTACCACTGATGCTTGCGCCACTCAAAGTTACCGATACGATTGGTATTCAGTACCAAAAAATGGATTTGGTCGCACGCTATTTGGAAACTTTTGCGGTAACACGCTCAGTTAACTACCGCAATTTTAGTGCCAGTTCAATCCGCTATACGATGTACTCGCACGTGAAAGAAATTCGTGGTAAAAATCTTGACGAATTGAAGCGCATCTTGACGGAACGGGTACAAGGTGCGGAAGAACAACTGACAGGCATTACGCAGCATACATTCGCTCTCCATGGCATGAATAAGGTGTTCATTAAATTCTTGCTTTCTCGGATATGTGGTTTCATTGATACAGAGTCGGGGCAATCGACGAATTTTTCATCGTATTTTGTAAAAACTGAGGCTAAGCCATTTGAAGTAGAACATATCTGGTCAAATACATTCGATGAGCATCGTGATGAACTCCAACAACTCACGGATTTTGGCGCATATCGCAACAAACTCGGAGCACTGTTATTGTTGCCACGCGGGACAAATCAATCGTATGGAAATAAGCCGTATGAGGAAAAACTTGAGTTATACGTCTTGCAAAATTTACTCGTACAGACACTGCATCCTATAACATACAAAAACAATCCGAATTTCACTACTATGGTAGCGAAGTACGGTCTTCCATTTCGATCACACCAACAGTTCAAGAAGGCAGATATCGATGCACGGCAGGAATTGATGGAGCGAATTTGTCAACAGATTTGGAACTGGCAGGAGTAAGCTTGGCTGATTTTGAAACATCAACGTACTCTTCCGTGAGAAATTACGGAGATGTGAAACGAAGAATGTCTCATTGCCGATGCGATGCGCGATTTAGGGAAACCCAGTGAGGTCGGCCAGACTTTTCGGGAGTTCCAGAGATTTCTAATCGTGGAGTATAACAAAGAAACGATCACGCGAGCAAAGAATCATTGAGCGGGGCTTTTTGCAAAAAGCCCCGCTCAAAGGCGACCGCTACCCAATCGCAACGCGACCGTCTGTGTCTTACTCCGCGTTCTCTCTATCCCCGTTGCCTCTGCGTGACCCGCACTCCCCAAAATTTCTGCCCGCCACCCAACCCGATCGTGACCGTCTATCGGAAGCTCCGCGTTCTCTCTTTCTCCGCGCCGCTGCGTGATCGCTTCGCTTCAACATCACCCGCCACCCAACCTCATCGCGACCGCCTTTCGAAATCTCCGCGTTCTCTAAAGCTCCGAGCCTCTGCGTGCCCGTCTCAATATCACTTCTCTGCCATATGCAACGCCACCGCATTGGGAGGCAGCAGCCGATAGGTGACGTTCTTCCACCCTGCTGCCCGCAGCATGTCGGCCAGCACGGGCGGATCGGGGAACAACCGCGACGACTCGGGCAAATAGCGATATGCCACCTGGTCCGCGCCGAACAAACCGGCGAGTGTTGGCATGATGCGCTCGAAGTAGACGCGATGCCCCCAGCGTACCAGTGCCAGCCGTGGCCGGGCCACCTCGAGGATGGCCAGCTTGCCGTCGGCTTTGGTGATACGGTGCAGTTCGCGGAAGGTGGTGTCGATATCGGCCACATTGCGGATCACAAAGCCAGCCGTGATCGTATCAAACGTATCGTCCGCGAACGGCAATCCCATCGCGTCGCCACAGACAAACGCCGACTGTTCCGTCAGACGTCCCTGCCCGGCCTGCATCATGGCCAGCGTAAAATCCGTCCCGACCACATACCCCTGCGGCGCGTGGGCCAGCAGGATGGGCAAAAACGGTCCGGTGCCGCTGCCGATGTCCAGCATCAACGCGTCAGATTTGGGGGCTAAGGCGCGTACTGTGATGCGCCGCCACCAGTCATCCATGCCGAAGGTCATCAGCTTGTTCATCCGGTCGTAGCCGCTGGCGATGCGGTCAAACATAGCCGCCACAAAGCGGGCTTTATCGGCGGGTGGGGGCAACACAGACATGCGCGTTCCTCAATTACCGCTGTGCGGCGTGTTCGGGGCGGTTGTGCAGGTAGATCATACGCAAGCCGTTGAGCGTCAAATTTGGTTCGACCGCAGTGATAATCGGCGTCTCTTTGGCAATCACGTCGGCCAGCCCGCCGGTCACCACTACCGGGCAGGTCGTGCCCAGTTCTTGGTGCATGCGGCTGACAATCCCCTCGACCAGCCCGGTATAGCCGATAATCACACCGGCCTGCATATGATGCATCGTGTTGCGGGCAATGACCGCCGGCGGGCGCACCAGCTCGACCTGGTACAGCCGGGCTGCGAGTGAGAACAACGCATCCGACGAAATACCCAGCCCTGGCGCAATACACCCACCAATGTACACATCATCGACTACCACATCGAAGGTTGTCGCCGTGCCGAAGGCGATGGCAATCACGGGTGAACCATACATGCGTGTCGCGGCCAGCGAATTGGCGATGCGGTCCGACCCCATTTCGTCGGGTGTTTCGACATCGAAGCTCAAACCGGACGGCACGCGTGGACCGACCTTGAGCGGGGTGATGCCCAGGTAGTTTTCACAAAGCTGGGTGAATTGGGTGGTCAATGGTGGCACCACGCACGACATCACACAGCCGTGGATGTCTTTGCGGTCGATTTTGGCGAGCTCGAGCAGGTTATGCAACAGCACCGCATATTCGTCGGCGAGTTTGTGACGTTCGGTCAGTACCCGCCAGTGCGCCACAATGATGTCGCCTTTGAAGACGCCGATTTTGATATTGGTATTGCCGATGTCTATGGCAAGCAGCATAGATGCCTCGCGTAATGGACAATTGCCCCATTGTACCATCGGTAGGGCCGTATGAGCGATTGGTGAGGAGCATGCGCCGTGCGTCCCTTTGCGGTAAAATACAGACAATCTTTGCACCAGAGTATGAGGGCAGTATGCAAATATACCCACCGGATGATCCGTTTTTGATTCATTTTATGTTGGGCACCTTCGAGGTCGCCCTGCGTTGGTATGGGGTGCTCATCGTCGGTGGTGCGATGATTGCCGGTCAATGGGCGGCCAATCGCGCCGCCAAACGTGGGCATGACCCCGAGCACATGTGGAATATGGTCGTTTTTGGGATGATTATGGGTATCGCCTTTGCGCGTATCTACTATGTCATTTTCGAATGGCCACGATTCGCCAACCAGAGCTGGCTGATGATTATCAACCCGGCCACGGGCGGGCTGGCAATCCACGGCGCACTGATCGGCACCGCATTGGCTGCGTACATTTATACCAAGCGCAATAACCTCAACATGATCGAATGGCTCGATATTACGATGCCGACGTTTATGCTCGCCCAGGCCATTGGTCGCTGGGGCAACTTTTTTAACCAAGAAGCCTACGGCCGCCCTTCCACCTTGGGCTTCGGGGTCGTCATCGATGCGCCATACCGCATTCCGCCGTATAACGATCTCGACAAATACCCCGCCAGTACGTTGTTCCACCCGACGTTTTTGTACGAATCATTGTGGAATTTTGCTGGTGTTGGCTTGCTTATTTTGATTGAAAAACGCTTCCGCGATGTCTTGCGTCGCGGCGACATGATTCTCTTCTATGCCATCATCTACGGCACTGGTCGCCTCTGGATCGAAGGCCTTCGGGTCGATAGCCTGTGCACGGACCTGGTCGGTGGGGGCTGCACCGGGTCGCTGCGTGTCGCCCAAATCGCCAGCATCATCCTCATACTCGGTGGTGTGATTGGGCTGTGGATTAACCATGCGCGCCACATCGAAGAAGCTATCGACGGGGAGGACGATGCAGGTGACGTCGCCGTAGTGGTCGAACCAAAGTCCTTGTTTGACGAATCTGCCGCCCCCGAGACCGTCCGCATCGAAGACGCCATGCTCGATAAAGTCAATCAGACCGGCCCGCTGAACATCGATACGCTGCCCGACAACAAACCCAAAGAATAATCTGACCCTGCATGGACCTCGAACGCAAATTAGACATCCTTGCGCCAGCGGCCGGCTACGAAGCGTGTGACACGCATTCCGTGGCTGGCCGTCGCTATCAATCCAAAAAAGCCGCCTGGTCCAACGCCCCCCTCGGGACCGAAGCAGACGCCAAAGGCACGCCCCGACCCGTCCTGCGCCTCTTGATGAGCGCCGAGTGTATCCACGATTGCCCGTATTGCCCGCTGCAACGCGGTCGTGACGTGCCACGGGCGACCCTCACCCCTGACGAAGTCGCCACCGCCGTGATGCCCCAATTGCGCCGCTACGACGCCGGATTACTCCTGTCGACGGCCGTCGCAGACTCCGCCGAACAGTCCGCCGGGCAACTGGTCGATAGTGCCGTGCTCTTGCGGACGACCCATTCCTACCAAGGGTATCTGCACCTCAAATTGCCCCCCGGTGTCTCACACGCATTGATAGAGGCCGCTGCCCGTGTGTCGGATCGGCTCAGTCTGAACATCGAAGTGCCCAGTGCAGCCCATCAAACAGCAATCGACCCGAGTCGTGATTGGCAGCGCGATGTCATTGCCCGGCTGGCGTGGATGCGTGACTTCCAGCAGGCGGGGATGCTCAAAGCGGGCGTTGCCACGCAGTTCGTGGTCGGTGCCGCCGGCGAAGACGACAAAGCGCTGCTCGATGCAACTGCCTGGCTCCACAGTGAACTCGCAGTCCGGCGCGTCTACTACGCGGCATTCCAACCCATCGCGGGGACTCCGATGGCCGAGCAGCGGGCG
>JBJONV010000147.1:0-6904 GCA_046051665.1 Chloroflexota bacterium | reverse complement strand
GCACTCTTCGAGAGCACGATTATCCAGGTGCAAGCATCGTTGCAAACCGTGTATCCGCAACGCCCAGACAAGGATGGCATCATGGTGCCCGTTGCTGTCGACGATATTGCCTGGCTCCATGTACGTTTGGCCAATGGCATGATGGTGACGCTCGAGGCCTCCAAAATGGTGCCTGGCGCTGCCGATAGTCTGCGTGTCGAGGCATATGGGACGGCAGGCACACTCATGTTCGATATGGATGATGTCAACGCGCTCCAGATTGGCACCGCCCAAACGGCGAATAGTCTCAAGCGTGTTGATGTCTGGAATCGTACTACACCAGCCGCGACCATCCCCGGGAGCGAGACGGCAACGAGTTCGTTGTCGTGGCATGCTGCGAGCTGGGAATCATTTTTGGCGACTATTGCCGGCGCGCAGCTTCGTGTCTGTGATGGAGCTGCTGGCGTACATGTCGATGCGGTCATCGAAGCAGCCCGTCGCAGTGCGGCACGCGCGGGAGCCTGGGAGGATGTGCGATGACGAGCCCCTTGTCGTGGGCGCCGGGTCAACTCGATTGGTTGGCCATCTGGCGCGCCATGTACGATGCCGAACGTGCACAAGGCGAAGCGACGACGCATCCTGACATGGAACGGAGCGCCGATCAGTATGCAACCATCGCCAAACGGTATGCAGCAACCGTGAAACGGACGCCACAGCCCGATGCATTCATGCAGTGGATGGCGCGACATCTGCAACCAGGTATGCGCATTCTCGATATCGGCGCAGGGAGCGGCCGGTACGTTGCACCGCTTGTTGCACTCGGCTGTCGTTATGTGGCATTGGAGCACTCGGCTGCGATGCGCGCACAAATTGCCCTTATCCAGGCAGGACTCCCAGACGCAGACATCACCGTGCTCGATGGGACCTGGCCGAGCACGATTGTTTCGCACTGCGACGTCGTTTTTGCAGCGCATGTACTCTATGCGGTCCGCGAAATCGGCCCATTCATCCAGGCAATGGATGACCACGCTACACAGCGCTGTGTGTTGCTCCTCGGTGCACGCCATCCTACGACTCCCATGCTACCGCTCTGGGAAGCGTACCACGGCGCACCACGGTTACCGTTACCGGCAGCGTATGAGTGCATCGCCGCAGTAGCGCAACTCGGAATCCCCGCTGACGTGACGGTCTTGCCTCCTGGAGCGCCGATGACAGCACCTACCCGTGCGGATGCGGTCGATGATGTCTGTTATCGGTTGCGCTTGCCATGGGATACAGAGCACCGTGCCAAAGTAGGTGCATTGATTGACACACACTGGCAGTCACAACCAGATGGCAGCTTGGTGTCGCCCGTTGCTGTACCGCCACATGTGGTCATTACCTGGGAGCCTGCGTCGCTTCGCAAGCAGCGGATGTGATATTCCTCAGAGTTCTTTTCCATGCAACGCTCGGCACATCGTGCACCTGGTGGGACACTAGGTGTCGGGGGTATACACTGTAGCCTCCGTTGGTATTGACAGAGTCGCGTCGAAAAGCCTTCCAACCAGCGCCAGTGAATTCAGGTATAATAGAGGAAGTAATGACGATTGCACTTTTGGAGTCAATAGCGCGCGACATTACTGCCTGTACTGCTTGTCCATTGTGTGCGTCTGCGACGCGTGCGGTCCCGGGGGAAGGTCCTGCTGATGCG
The DNA here is from genome assembly GCA_046051665.1 of Chloroflexota bacterium. GTDB lineage: Bacteria > Chloroflexota > Chloroflexia > Chloroflexales > Roseiflexaceae > UBA965. The sequence continues at coordinate 5,235 of JBJONV010000147.1, read as the reverse complement.
GCTGTAATGCTGATTGGTGAGGCGCCGGGTGCCGCCGAAGATAGAACTGGTCGACCGTTTGTGGGTGCGTCTGGTCGCTTGCTGGATACGTTATTACAGCGCGCCGGCCTTGATCGCAATCGTGTGTATATTGCCAATGTTGTCAAGCACCGTCCCCCCGATAATCGTGACCCTTCTCCCGCCGAAATACAGACGTGCCAGCATTTTTTGATGCGCCAGATTGCCGCAATTCGACCGCGGGTAATCGTACCATTGGGGCGTCACGCTGCGAAGTTTTGGTTGCCTGACATACAGATATCGCTACAGCACGGGCAGATCCATCGTGTTGATGACCGCACCGTCATCCCGATGTTGCACCCTGCAGCAGCGCTCTATCAGCCCAAAAATCGGCCGCTGATGGAAGCAGATTTTGATGGACTCGGTGATTTTTTGCGTGATAACGATCGAAACGTGCAGTAACACGCACGCCAGACGATGAGGTATGTATGAAGGAATTTCAGCTGTCTCGCGGAGGACGCCGCAATGCGTGGTTGATGCTCGTCGGTGCAGCGTTGATCTGGATTTTTGCTATCTGGACATTTCAGTCCACGCTGGGTATCAGTTACGTTCCTGGTGACGTCGGTGCCTCTCTCGGCACGATGTGGGCAGAAGGGTTGACGGTCAATCGGACCGTGCCGGCGATTTTCATGTTGGTCTTGATGGTGGCCGCACCGTTGACGATGTGGAACATCAGCATGGAACTGATTTGTCGCTATGCAATCACCGAACAAGGACTGCGCTACACCGCGGTGGGCGTCGATATCACCATCCCCTGGGACGGTATTGCAGACATTCGCACCGTCGACGCCGATAGTGACGAGCCTAGTGACGAACTCATCTTGCGCGACACACCAACAGCCCAAATACCCAATCCGCTGTTCCGGTTGTTGTATAGCCAGGCATACGGCGCCAAAGTACTGCCCGTCTATCCTGGACTCATCGACCGATCCGAACTCATGGCAGAAGTCCGTCGGCGCAGTGGAATACCTGCAGAACAACCAGTCGTCACACACAATAGTGGCGACGAACTCCCACAATCATAACGGCATTCGCCGTGTGGATAATGAGATTTTCTTGACTGAAAGGAGCAACAAGGCCCTCGTATCGAGTGCACCTTGTATGTGAGCAATGACAAAACAGCGATTACGTGTGATTCCCCTCGGTGGCGCCGGTGAGGTCGGCCGCAATATGTGGGTTGTCGAATACGGCGACGACATTATTGTGATGGATTGTGGTGTGATGTTCCCCGAAGCCGAAATGCTTGGTGTCGATTTGGTATTGCCAGACATCAACTATCTCCGCGAAAATATCGGCAAAGTAAAAGCCGTTGTATTGACCCATGGTCACGAGGACCACGTCGGTGGTTTACCCTATATCCTTCCCGAAATTGGCTTCCCGACGGTCTATGGGACGCGCCTGACCATTGGTATCGCTTCGCATAAGCTCAAAGAACACCGCTTGCTCGAGCAGACCAAGTTCGCCACCTTCGAGGCAGGCGATGTGCTACGCATCGGGAGCCTGACCGTCGAGACATTTCAACTCGCCCATTCCATTCCAGATACCGTCGGATTGGCAGTCAATACCCCGGCCGGTATCGTTGCTTACATCACCGACTGGAAGTTTGACCATACCCCTGTAGACCGCAAGAAAACCGACATCGCCGCCATTACGGCACTCGGCGCACGCCGCCCGGTGGTGTTGATTACCGACTGCGTCCGCGTCGAATCCTCGGGTTTCACGCCGAGCGAGCGGGTGGTTGGCGATTCCCTCGACAACATTTTTGCGACCGCGCCAGGACGCATTATCGTTGCGACGTTTGCTTCGAATATCTCTCGCGTGCAGCAGGTCATTGACTCCGCCGAAGCCTATGGCCGACGCGTCATGTTGGCCGGCCGGAGCATGGAAAACAACTCGCGCATTGCCCAGGAACTCGGGTACCTGCGGATTAACGGTGGCACTTTGGTGCGTCCGAACGAAGCAGCGCAACTCCCGGATGACCAAGTAGCTGTCATCTGCACTGGCAGTCAGGGCGAGCCCATGGCTGCCCTGGCGCGTATGGCCAATCGCGAATTCACGAATCTGCGCATCAAACAAGGTGACACCGTGGTTGTGTCGGCCTCCCCCATCCCGGGCAACGAGGTGTCAGTGTCACGTGTGATCAATAATCTGTTCCGCATTGGTGCAGATGTCATCTACGGAAGCGATGCAAAAGTGCACGTGTCGGGACATGCCGCACAAGAAGAACTCAAGATGCTCTTGGGCATGTTGCGCCCGCAACACGTCATCCCGTTCCACGGTGACTATCGTCACATGGTCCTCTATCGCAAGTTGGCGATTGGGATGGACATGGGGTACAGCACCGAGAACGTATTTGTGGTCGAAAACGGTTCCGTCCTCGAATTCGGTCAAAACTACGGCAAGCAAGTCAACAAAATCCCCGTCAACTACATTTATGTGGATGGCACTACGGTGGGTGATGTCAGCCAGATTGTCGTCCGTGATCGGCAACTCCTGTCCCGCGATGGCGTGATGATTGTCGTCGTCACCGTCGATCGCCACTCCGGGGATTTGGCCGGCGGCCCCGAGGTACTGACCCGCGGATTTGTTCACATGAAGGAATCCGAAGAGTTGCTCGAGGGGACGCGCAAGGTGGTACGCAAAGTCCTCCAACACGGCAACGAAAAAACAGAAGTCGATTCGGCCTACCTTATCCGTAAAATCAAGGACGCGGTCGGCGACTATTTATACGAACAGACCAAACGGCGCCCAGTGGTTTTGCCCATTGTGACCGAAATCTAAAATTGCCTCACGAAACGCGCCGCTCCTACGGGGGCGGTGCGTTCTTGTGTCTGCAGAGCGCTGTGGGACTACATGGAGGGCGCAGATTCCATCAGAGACAAACGTCGAATGAGCCTTGGAATAGGGGCAATACAATTTTCTTCATTCATGCTGGATAGATTCTCTGCCTGCATGCACGGAACTCACCGGCACTTCAGTTCCGTCATGCGATGACGTCAGAAGCACACAGTGAGCACACGAAAGCGCTCACCGCACAAAGTGCGGGGAGCTCTTGGATATTAGCGACTCTCGCCGTTTGCGCTACTTGATGGGTTTGGCGGAGGTGACGTTGAAGAGTGCGGAGTATGCGCCGTCGCGACCGAATTGGCCACCGCTCTGGAATGCACCGGTGACCTCGACTTTGCCCCAGACAAAGCTATTGTTTGGTCCGACGGTGAGCTGGGCGGATTGGTCCGGTGGGAACCCTTCCATCCAGATGATTTTGCCGATGGGCTGTGGGCTGCTGCCGTCTTCTTCGACCGCGATGCCCTCGGCGAGCACATAGATGACCGAGTTCCAGAAGTAATAGCCTTGGGTGGTGACGGTTTTGCCTGAATGCGCTGCGCCGTTGTCATACAGCTCAAACAAAGAGACTTTATCTGCGCCGAGATTTTCGTTGCTTATGCGGTACTCGGTGCGTTTGATTTGTTCGATGACTTCGGATTGGGTCACCGCAATGCGATGCTTGTATGCGCCGCCAGGACCATACTCGCCAGCCTCAATCCGACCGGTCAACTTCACAAATCCATAGACCGCGTCGCCTGGGCGATGCAGGTTCATCGTGACATCTTGTGCAATATTGTCTACCCAAATGGCATCACCGAGTGGCTGTGCATCGAGGCCATTGTCGAGGGTGCTGACGCCCGCAGCCATAATCGAGACAGGCTCTGCGCCTGTTTTCGAGAGGTATGCACCAGCCACAGTGATATCTTTGCCAACGTATGTCGCGATGTCTTTGGTGACATCCGCGATATGTAATGTGTCATCGCCAAACAATCCACAGCTTGTAAAAAACGCAGCAGTCAATACAAGCATCAGTAGACGACGTATCCGGACCATAACCAACCTCTTGTGCAATGTAATTTATTCCATCATAACACAGTCCAACGGCGCGAAGGCGCAGATCGTGGCCAGTGTCGCGCAATACGGTGAGAGCAGCGCGACAACAGACACATCTGCATGCAGTGATATATAATAAGGATAGCCATTTTGTTCTGCTGCGAGTTCCCATGACCGAGTACATCACCATCAAAGGATCGCGCGGCGGGTTGCGGGTACACATCCACGACTCCTGCGAGTGGAACGACGCATTCCTCGCCCTCGAAAAGCAACTTTCCGACGGTGCAGCGCTTTTGCAGGGTATGAAGCTCTCGATTGACCTCGGTCAGCGAGAACTCAGTCCCGAGGCCATCGATCAGCTGTACGACCTGATGAGCAACTACCAAAACGAACCGGTTGACATCCTGGCCGAATCGCGGACGGTCCGTGCAGAAGCACGTACTGCAGGCTTTATCTCCAAACCGCCGATGCCGAAGCCGACTCACAACGAACCAGAACCAAGCAGTAGTGTACTGAGTCGTACGGTGCGGTCTGGCCAAGTGTTACGTCATCACGGCGATTTGGTCATCCTCGGCGATGTCAACGCAGGCGCTGAGGTGATTGCTTCGGGCAGTGTGGTGGTGTTTGGTCGTGTCCGTGGGGTCGTGTATGCGGGTGCGATGGGCGATCGTGCGGCGGTCATCTGTGCCATCGAATTAGCTGCGACGCAGCTCCGCATAGCTGATTTGCGTGCCCGTGCCCCCGAAGATGCGGGGCAAAAGACCCCCGAGATTGCATCCATCGAAGACAACCATATCGCGGTCCATGCCTGGCATGATTATCGTCGCTAGCGGTATTTGTAGTTACACACGGGAGCACACATCATGGCGAAAGTCATTACCATTACGTCGGGGAAGGGTGGAGTCGGGAAAACCACATCGACGGCCAATTTGGGTACTGCATTGGCCATGCTCGGCAAAAAAGTCATCGTCGTAGACGCCGACATCGGTCTGCGCAATCTCGACGTCGTACTCGGTCTTGAAAACCGCATCGTCTATGACCTCGTCGACGTCATCGAAGGTAACTGCCGCCTACGTCAAGCACTCATCAAAGACAAGCACAACGGCGAGTTATACCTGCTCCCTGCTGCGCAGACCAAAGACAAAGACGCTGTCTCACAAACCGAGATGATCGAACTGGTCGATCAACTCCGTGGTGAAGCCGATTATGTCCTCATCGATAGTCCCGCCGGCATCGAAAGCGGCTTCAAAAACGCGATCGCAGGTGCAGATGAAGTGATAATTGTGACCACTCCCGAGG
>JBJONV010000146.1:0-31743 GCA_046051665.1 Chloroflexota bacterium | reverse complement strand
CACACAACCGCAAAGTAGGCTTCGAAAATCACTTCAATCACATGCGCAGTTTCGTGCTCGGTGACGAGACTGCCTTGCTGATGGCGTCGTACCCCCGCGGCAATCGCCCGACGCGGCCGTTTCCCTACTTCAACGAAGTTATGACCGGGTTTGAATACGCCGCCGCCGGGAGCATGATCTATGCCGGCTTACGCGACGAAGCCGTCCAGGTCGTCTCTGACATCCGAGCTCGCTACGACGGCGCCAAACGCAATCCCTTCGACGAGGCCGAATGCGGCCATCACTACTCGCGCGCGATGGCATCCTTCGGCCTCATCATGGCCTGGACCGGCCAAACCTACAACGCCACCACGGGCGAGCTGTTCTTTGATGCCATGGCTCCCAACAGCGCCGTCTTTTGGTCGACCGGCTACGCCTGGGGGACACTGGATTACACCCGTAATCAATACGTGCTCACCATCAATGCCGGCGAGTTGCAACTGTCGCGGCTGGTGATTGGTGATGACGAAATCTGTGCCTACGGCGTCATCCAGACCATGGGCCGCAGTGCGCATGCCTATCAGTCCGCGTAAGCATCTCTGCTCACGACCAATGCACCGCGCTCCGTGAAAACCGGGGTGCGGTGTTTGTGCGTTTTTCTCTTGGTATTGTTCGGGTGGATGCAGCCACTCCTACGGCCGCCGTGTCGGGGTCTTTGTGGCTGCGGGCTTGCAGAGACCGCCGACCGCCGTTCGTGTCTCGATGCGGCTGGCAGAGTTTGTCCGAGTCGATGTTGCGGTTTTTGGTTGGGGTCGCGGTCCGAATCGGGGTATTTGTCTTCGTTGGTATTGGCGACGGTCGTTTTGTGGATCGGTATGTGTGCGTGACGGGATGGGGACGGCGGTCACTCCCCGCGTTTCTTCAGCACCTCCTGTGCTTCCGACCTCATACGGAGGTGTGGTGTTTCTCTATGGCACCACAGTAATCACCCCTTGCATACTCGCATGGGCATCACAGATGTAGCGGAGGGTACTCGGTGCATCAACCGGCAAGGTGAAGTCAACGGACTCTACGCCATTAAGCGGGAAGCCAGACACACCGGTGTATGGGGTTAAGTCCGCATGACGAATCGACAGCGGGTGGGCACTCACCAGCTTGCTAAAGCGGTACAACCGACCCACGGTCAGCGTCAAATCTGGATCACTTCCCAACGAGGTACTGTTTTCACTGACCGTCCAATCCGACGAATCTGCCGCGCTAAATGCAAAGATCGTTGTCAAACGTGCTGTCGCCGTCGCACTCGGGGTCGGTGTGGGCGACGCTGTGCTCGTTCTACTGGGTGTGGCCGTTTTGGTGGGAGTTGCGGTTTTGGTGTGTGTTCTTGTTTTGGTGTGTGTTCTTGTTTTGGTGGGGGTCTTCGTTTTGGATGGTGTTCTCGTGCGTGTGTTCGTTCGAGTTGGAATAGCTGGTTTGGTTGCCGTCACGATGCGGGTATTCGTTCTTGTGGGGGTGCTCGATTTGGTTGGTGTAGGGGTCATGGTTGTGGTAGGAACAGCAGTGGGAGTTGCCAAGAAGCCTTCGCAGGTATTACCGTTGCCAGTACTAGTACTTCCATCAGGGCATATCGTGTCGCTCCAAACAGCACTCGTAAGTGTAGCGCCCGTCAGCGTCGCCCCTGAGAGATTTGCACCAGTCAGATTAGCCCCAGTGAGTATTGCATTATCTACGATGGCATTGGTGAGCGTGGTGCTCGTAAGATTGGCATAACTCAAGAGAGCATTGGTGAGATTTGCTCTGGTGAGTTTGGCGTTGGACAGCTCGGCTCTGGTGAGATTGGCTCTGGCCAAATCTGCATCGGTGAGATTTGCATCGGCGAGATTTGCATCGGCGAGAGTGGCAGTGGAGAGAGTGGCTTTAGAGAGAGTGGCACCGCTGAGAGTGGCATTGGTGAGATTTGCACTGCTGAGAGTGGCACCGCTGAGAGTGGCATTACGGAGATAAGCACTGTAGAGATTGGCATTATAGAGATTGGCATTGTAGAGATTGGCACCAGTGAGATTTGCACCAGTGAGATTTGCACCACTCAGATAGGCACCGGAGAGATTTGCGCTGGTAAGATTAGCAAAAGAGAGATTGGCACCACTGAGATTGGCACCACTAAGATTGGCACCGCTGAGAGTACAACCGCTCAAATCCACCCCCGGCCCCTGCGCGGTACAATTACTACTCGCTGCCAATACCCGTTCCATCGGACTGAGAAACGTGCCTAACATCAGAATTCCCATCAGAGCCATCACAAACAGGATTCGTTGCATCACGGTGCTTTCTTGGATGCGAACACGGCTTTCGCAGTAATTTTTTGCAATTTATTGACCAGAGTATATCAGTAAACAAATATTTTCAGATTATCTTTGTATCAAAACAGCAAAAACACATGTGTACTCACAATTGTGCATACACATGTGTTGTCTTCAGAAGAATACACCAGCAGGATTTCTTCTTACGACTGAAAACTCCCACTAGGGGTACCATCCCTACGGTCGCCGCGTCGGGGTCTTGGTCGCAGCAGGGTTTGCCCAGTCCGCCAATTGCCGTGCGCGTCGCGGTGCGGGTGTTTGTACCGGTCCGTGCCGGAGTGCGTGTTTTCGTCGGCGTGAGTGTTTTCGAAGGTGTCAACGTTTTTCGGTGGTGGCGCAGTTTTGGTGGTTGTTACAACTTACGTGCAAACATTGCGCACACCTTCCTCATCTGTCCATCCGGGTGGCTACAACCGGCATGGAATCTTCTCCTCCTGATAACAAAATTGCACGGCGCCTGTGGCGCCATGCAATGACGGAGTGGGGCAACTCCTGGCACTCACCGCGAGTTACACATGCTCCGGCACCTCGGCCAACCAATCCTCGAGCGTTGCAACCCGTTCCGGATGCATTTTTGAGCGCGCCAAAAAGCCGACTCCGTGTTGCGGCATCGGGTCCTGTGAGGTCGGCTGATAACGCAAATCGACGCTCCAACGTACATGATCCGAGTTATTCCCCGTGCTCATGTGCACACACCGGTCGTTGAACAAAATTGCCGATCCCGCAGGCACCGGCAAGACCACCGCAGATCGTTTTGCCTGCGCAATCACTGCCTCATCGACCTCGAGATAGCCGGTACCCGAATAGGTTTCTTGATGGAAGGCCATGACTTTGGCTTTGTGGGTCCGTGGCCACACCTGCAAGCAACCGTTTTCGAGCGTCGCATCGACGAGTGGAATCCACACCGTAATCACGGGGTTGGCATTGGCATCGGGCCAGTAACTTTTATCCTGATGCCAGGGGACGGCACCGGCAGCCACCTTGGGGACTTTGGGACGGACGTTGTAGACGGGATTGGCAAAAATCTCGGGTCCAATCAACGACTCGACTGCATTCAGGATTTTGGGATTGCTCATCAACACAAAATAACCGGGGATGCGATCACGCCAACTCCGCCCATATTGCAAAAATTCCACATCACTCAGCTGGGCAAAAAGCACTGCCAAGCGTTTTTCGAACGGTTCATCCGTATATAATGAGTCGACGAGGCCATCACGGAACAATTGGGCTGCGATCTCGTCTACTTTTTGTGCCATAGCGGCACGTGCCGGCTGTAACTCCACTGCACTGAGCAGACGCGGCAGCACTGCATACCCCTCGCGGTCATAGAACGCAATCGTTTCGGCATCGAGCGTCCCTTCGTCGGTCGCAGTGTGGAACGGGTTTGGGGTGCGGTATGTCATCGTCGACTCCTGCATATAACTGGCGCATCTCTCTTTTGTCGTATCGTATCACAGAGCGACAGTACACAAAGGACCTCCCAGATGCCCATGTCTCGCCGTGAATTGAATCGCCTGCTCGCCTACGGCTTCGGCAGTGCACTCCTCGCAGCCTGTGGCCGCGAAGCCATGCTTGCAACAGACGACCTCCGTGGCAAAGCCAAAGCAACTGCCACCAAATCCAAAACTGCCACGCGGACCCGTACGAGTACCCGTGCGATCGCAACCAGTACCACCGCACCGAGCAAAACACTCAGCCCGACCGTGACCGCCCAAGCCCTCCAAAATCTCGGGTTTGATGCGTTCCCGGATCTGGTGAGCACCCGCCGCGACGACACCTATCTCTACGTCGAATCACGCGGCCTCCCCAGTCACAATATGATGGTGGGTATCACCAGCTGGCAACGCCAAGTCCCCCTCGCACAACCCTATTACGGCAGCAAAGCCTGGCAGATCCCACTCAACCCGACACCTGCGGTTACCCCTATTTCTGCGGCGACCGCCCTCTACCGCGGGGCCATCGCCTTGGCTGTCAACGGCGTGCCGATTTTCAATGCGCTCAACAACCGTGGCGACGATGCGTTCTTGGCTGGCGAACTCGACCAGTGGGGCGGCCACGCCGGGAAGGCCGACGACTATCACTACCATATCGCGCCACTGCATCTGCAAGCGTTGATTGGCGCTGACAAGCCCATCGCGTACGCCCTCGACGGCTACGCCATCTATGGCATTCTCGAAGTCGATGGCACCGAACCGCGTGGTCTCGACACCTTCAACGGCCATATCGGGCCCGACGGCGTCTACCACTACCATGCGTCGATGACATACCCCTACATCAATGGTGGCATGTACGGCAAAGTAACCGTCAGCGATGATCAAATCGAGCCGCAACCTACCCTCAAACCGGTCCGTCCACCCCAAGATCCCCTCGCAGGAGCGGTCATCACCGGCTTTGAACGTGCCAGTGCGAGCCAGTTCCAGCTCACCTACACACTCAGTGGTGCGACCTATACCGTCGCCTACACCCAAAATAGCGACGCGGTAGCGTTCCAATTCAACGACCAAACCGGGAGCAGCACCACCTCATACCCCGTCCAGGCTGATCAGATACCACCGACCCCGTTGCCGACCAGCGCTGCCAAGACGGCCACTCCAGCAGCCAAAACTGCGACACCGGCAGCCCCGACTGCAACGACTGCCGCCAAAACAGCCACCCCGACATCGACGGCGGTGTTCACGCTGAGCAGTCCCGTTGTCGCAAACGGCGGAGCGCTGCCGATCGACTACACCTGCGACGGCGCATCCCAATCACCTCCATTGGCCTGGAGCGGCGCGCCGGCCGGCACCCAGAGCTACGCGGTGTCGATGCATCACATTGCGCCTGATGCAACGCACTACTACTGGACCGTCTACAATATCCCTGCATCGGTCAGCGCAATCCCCGCCAATGACAAGAGCATCGGCACCTATGGCGCCAACAGCGTCAATCCTAACTTGGCGTATGCACCACCCTGCTCGCAAGGACCCGGCCTCAAAACCTATATCATCACACTGTATGCGCTGTCGGCCGCGCCGAGCATTGCAGCGGGTACCACGGTCACCCGCGATGTCCTGCTCGCGGCGATTGCCGACCGGACGCTCGCCGCTTCGGCACTGACAGTCACCTACACACGCTAGCCTGACCGACACCGTCAGGCAACGATACGACAACCAATTGCACACGGCGCAGAGGAGCATCTATGGCAACCACCGCACTCACCAATGCACTGACCGCGGCCATCCAAAAGGCCATTGCCAGTGGATTCGAAGAAGGTATCCAACTCTGCGCCTACCAGCACGGTCAGCGTATCGTCGACATCACGCTCGGGACGCGTGACGCTGCGGGCACCCCCTTGCAACCCGACAACATGTCGTTCGTCTGGTCTACCAGCAAAGGCGTCACCGCCACCGCCATCCATATTTTGGCTGAGCGCGGCCTCCTGCAGTACGACGATGCGATTGCCCACTATTGGCCCACCTTTGCACGCAATGGCAAAGAGGCAATCTCGATCCGCCATCTCATGAGCCACACCGCGGGTATCTACCCCAACCCGGTGCTCAATAGCTACGAAGAGTTGCGTGACTACGAGACGGTCTGTACCGCCATCGCCGCGATGACACCGCTCCACCAGCCGGGTCAAACGCACATCTACCATCCCCTCACATACGGTTGGCCGCTGGCGAAGGTGGTCGAAGCAATCACCGGCATGTCGTTCGGCGCGTTCATCCAGAAAGAAATCTGTGCTCCCCTCGGGATTACCGACCTGTACTTCGGCGTGCCAACGTCACGCCATGCAGACGTCGCCCGCACCAGTATCGATGTCGATCCGGCGCTGCTCCAGGCGACGCCTGACAACCCCCTGCCCGACCCGTCCATCATGGCCAACGACCCTGCCATTTGGGCAACGTGTATGCCCGCCGCCAACATGCTCGCCAGCGCCCGCGCCGTCGCACGTGTCTATGCAGCGCTCCTCCCTGGCGGCGTCGATGGCGTCTCGTTGTTGTCGCCACGCCAGGTAGCCAACGCGACACGCGTGCAGTACTGGGCAGTCGATGCCGAAACGCAGGCCGAAACAGGGCATTCCCTGGGGTACGCCCTCGGGCGCGCCAACCCGCACTACGGCGCACTCCCCACCGCTTATGGCCATTGTGGCTACGGCGGCAGCACCGGCTTCGCCGACCCGCAGTATCACCTGGCCTTCGCCATGACCAAAACCCGTATGAACCTCCACCCCGAAGCACCCTCCCTCAAGCGTGAACTCGCTGCCATCCTGCGTAGTCACCTCGAGCCTGTCGGCCGATAGGATTGTTCTTTTATTATGAGAAAACGCCCCCCGTGCGATTGCACGGGGGGCGCTGCGTGTCGTAGTTACTGCACCATTCCAAAACGCTTCAGGCTCAACAACGCCTCGACCGTCAATTTGCCGGTCCAATGCTGCACAGCGATGGCCCATTGCTCGGGGTATTGACCCCACGTCCAGGTCGGTCGCACACAGCCATCACGGGTCAATACCCCTACGAGCTGGTCGCACTGTGCCTGTACCGCAGTCGCGAGGAGGTCGTACCATGGGTCTTCGGCTGATTCGACCACGAGGAACGGCGTCGGCACGTAGGTGGTAGCCCAGACTGCGGGATCCGTACAAATCGTCCCTGCGATTACCCGACGGAGATCGGGCAGCAGTCGCTGCTGCCATTCGAGCGGTGCAAGGCGATACCAGCGCACATAGCACGCCAGACCGTGTTCTTCCATTTTGTCGGGTTGGGCAGCCAAACGAACGGCTGCTTGCTCGGCGATGGCATCCAACAAAAACGGATTCATGCTGGTCTGGTAATGCTGAAAGTAGCCCAGAATCTCGACGGTCGGATTATCCCACATCGCATCGATGACGCTCATGCCATCTGCGCCCCGATGCCACCACGGCGCATGGGCCGATGCGTTCACGGTCGGCGCAGTCGCGCGCCACCGGAGCCCATGGATGTCGACTTGCCCTGCCAGATATGCCAGTGCATGCTGCACGGCAGGATGTTCACCGGGTAACCCGATGCGCACTGCATATTGCAAGCCGATTGTGGTGGACAATGGCCCCGAATCCGGCGTCCACATGTCGGGCTCGATGCCGTGGCCATAGCCGCCGTCTGGATTCTGGTAGGCCGCTAATGCAGCCGTCACGGCATCAATCTGCGCCGCATCGTCACTCCACGCCAACAGCGCTTGGTCGAGTGGCCGTGCAGTGGCGGCGATGTGTGTGATGACGTGCGCGCGTGTCTCCGGTGACAGTATATTCATTCTCAGAACTCACTACTATCTACTCATTAATAACTGATCACTGATAACTGACAACTAAAAATCGCCATCCATGCATGCATGGTGGCGATTCTGTGGCGGGGAGGGAGAGATTCGAACTCTCGATAGAATTGCTTCTATAGCGGTTTAGCAAACCGCCGCACTAGGCCGACTATGCGACCTCCCCAAACATGTGTGTCTTGTGGAGGAGAGAGAGGGATTCGAACCCTCGGAACGTTAGTTCTCTCGTTTTCAAGACGAGCGCGATCGACCACTCCGCCATCTCTCCGACTGATGTGGTCAACGTGGTTGGCTTTCACCAACCACGCATCTTTGGCAGGCGGGACAGGAATCGAACCTGCAACCTACAGATTTGGAGGCTGTTGCTCTGCCTAATTGAGCTACCCGCCTTCACAACCTCCCTTAGTATACCGCAAAAAAATAGCCATTGCAAATATGAGTTAGGCCCTGTGCGCCAACCCGCCTGCGGTTATGCGCGCCAATAACGTCCCTGCCACAGCACACAATACATCATTGTGAGGCAACGCCACCATAGCACCCGCACGCACTGCCAGCACCGCAGCGACGACTGCCTGCGCGTCACCGCTGAGTTCTGGGAGGAGCGCCACACCACCCGCTGATTTCGACAATACCTCGCCATGCTCCAACCAGCGGATCGTCCGACACAGGTTCAAAATCACATACACCGGGTTGTTCACGACATCGTCACATGCCGTCGCGATGTCGTACCAGACCGCCGCAAACGCCTGCGCACGCGACACTTCGGGCAGGAGCACCGCACCATGTAGCACGATCCCTGCCTGACGCGCAACCACCACGTGTGCCGTCAAATCAGGATCCGTCCGCTCGGCGAACCAATCCGTCGCGTCGTCTGCCAGCATGTGTGTCGTTCGATCACGCCATGCCTCCGAATAATGGTACAGGTACGGTGCGGGATGCACCCAGGCTGCGAGGATGCGCCGTGCGACAATCGACAATTCGATAGGCGACGGCTGCCCCGAAAGTGCCGACATACCCGTCGCTACCGCCACACACTGCGCACGTGTCATTGCCTCGTCCACAACCACCAACACATCTAAATCGCTCTGACCGGGGCGGAATTCCCCTAATGCGAGCGAACCGTGGAGTACCACCGCGATACCGTCACCGAGGGTGTCGCACAGCAGGGCGGTCATTCGTGCAATCTGGTGTTGCACGTCGATGGGGAGATTTGTATGGTCAGTGTTCAAAACCGCACCCGTGCATCGTCACGACGGCGTGTGATTTTTTTGTCATCGAGGTACTCCAACACCGCTAGTGCATATTTGCGTGTCGTCCCGAAGCGATCACGGAACTGCCCGACCGTCACACTCCCCGTCTCATCAATGGTCGTCAGGACCCAAGCCGTCAATTCGTGCCAGGTCGTCGCAAGAAAAGCCACGTCGTCGGCGATTTCGATAATCTCCCCACTGCCGATGAGATATTGCTGGAGCTCGCGTTCGAGCGCGGTCGGCGGCGGTGCATACGGGTGAGCCCGCAATGTCGCGAGTGCAGCAGTTACCTGCTGCTGTTGGGCAGGCGACAACGTAACGGTCGCACCGACCCGGCGCAAAAGTCCGTCACCACAGCGTTCGAGTACCTCGTGCCATGCCGAGACAATCAGGGCCTCGAAGAGCCCCGGTTCGATGCCCAGCCTGCGTCTTACATCCTCACGGGGCATTCCAATGCGCAATGGGTAGCGCGTCTTATAGCCATCCAGGGCCTTTTCGGCCTGCACCAACAAGCCATCGGCATAGACCGCATCCATGAGCCACTCACCACCGACGTGCCGTACCGCCGGCAAAACGGCGACCGTCTGTTGCACGCGTGCGACATCGAGATGCGTCGCCTGCACCAATTGCTCGATACGCATCGCGGTCCCCTGCAGCGCCGCCCAACACAAATCGGCAGGACTAGCTCGTTCCAACGCGTGCAGGCGTTCTATGACATCACGCCGATGGCGCCGATGCCGTAATGGATGCGTATCGATGACACGCCCGCCCGCCAATGTCATACTCGGTGACGGCTGGCGCAACACGACCCGGTCACCACGCCACAACGGCAGCGCATGTGCCAAATGCAATTGGGCATATGCGTGCTCACCGGGTCCAATTGCATCGCAATCGAGCAGCGTCACCCGGGCTGGGGTCTCGGCTGCCCCAACAAACACATCGACCTGCATCCCTTGGGCGAGTGGTCGTGGGGCGACACTCGCCAAACTGAGTCGGACGTCGATGCGGTCGGTGGGCAGGATGGTGCCGGGTACGGTAATCAGATCTCCGCGTGCGATGTCATGATGCGACACCCCAGCTAGATTGATTGCCACGCGCGCGCCGGGTTGTGCTTGCTGGAGTTTTTGACGGTGCATCTGCAGGCCGCGGATGCGCGCACGCAGGCCACGGGGTAGCACCTCGACTTCGTCGCCCACCTGCAGTGCTCCTGCTTGCAGGGTGCCTGTCACCACTGCACCAAAGCCATCCATACTAAAGACGCGATCGACCCAGAGCCGGGCCGGTTCATCAAGTTTGGTCGGTGCTGCGAGCGTACTGACCAGCGTATCAAGTGCGCGCCGCAACTCGTCCATACCATACCCTGTTTTGGCTGAAACCACGACCAATGGTGCGTCTGCCAGCCGACTTTCTGCGAGTTGGAGGCGGATGTCGTCGACGACGAGTGGCAACCAGGCAGGCTCGACCATATCGGCTTTGGTGACGACCACAATCCCGCGCGGGATTTCGAGCAGTTCGATAATCGCCAAGTGCTCGCGCGTTTGCGGCATCATCGATTCGTCCGCCGCGATGACCAGCACTGCGGCATCAAAACCACTCACTCCGGCCAACATTTGTTTGATGAAGCGTTCGTGCCCCGGCACGTCGACCAAGCTGATATCACGACCGGAGGGTAACTGCATCCATGCAAAGCCCAATTCGATCGTCATTCCGCGGCGCTGTTCTTCACGCAGGCGATCAGGATTGATGCCAGTGAGTGCTTCGACCAATGTCGATTTGCCGTGGTCGACGTGTCCGGCCGTGCCGATGACATACATAGAAGATCCTCTCGGATGGTTTTTTTGGGGAGTTCGGGCGGACCGTATGTGGCACAAGAATCACGCAAAAAGCGGTTTTCTGGCATTCAGAGGCGCATATGGTATTATACCTGCAACATGTCAATTTTACCGTTGGTAAGGAGACTAATCTATGCAACAGCGTCGCGTCGTCGTCACCGGTATGGGTGCCATTAGCCCGTTAGGACTCGATATCCCTACCTTGTGGGACGGCATTCGGAACGCCCGCAGCGGCACTGGGCCGATTACCATCTGTGACGTCAGCACCCTCGAGACACGCTTCGGTGGCGAAGTCAAAAACTTCGACCCCATCAACTATATGGACCGCAAAGAAGCCCGTCGCAACGACCGTTTCATCCACTTCGCCATCGCTGCCGCTAACGAAGCGATTGCCATGGCCGGCATTAAGGCAACCCCCGAAAACGCCGAAGACATCGGTGTCGTGGTGGGGAGCGGTATCGGTGGCATTGCCACCATCGCCGAGAACGTCCTGACCATGCACGAAAAAGGCCCTGGCCGGGTCAGCCCATTTATGGTCCCCGCCATGATTACCAATATGGCAGGTGGCCAAATCTCGATGATGCACGGCTTCAAAGGCCCCAATTTTTGCCCGACATCGGCCTGCGCCACCGCAGCCCATGCCATCGGTGAAGCCGCCGAAATCATTCGTCGCGGTGCTGCCACCATCATGATTGCCGGTGGCTCCGAAGCCCCCATTACCCCATTGGGCATCGCCGGCTTCAACGCCAACAAAGCCGTATCGACCAACAACGACAATCCCACGACTGCGTCACGTCCATTCGATGTCACGCGCGATGGATTCGTGCTTTCCGAAGGCGGCGCTGTTGTCGTCCTCGAGTCACTCGAATCAGCTGTTTCCCGTGGCGCAACCATCTATGCAGAACTCATCGGGTACGGCCTTTCGGCAGACGCATACCACATCACCTCGCCAGCACCCGGCGGCGAAGGTGCCGGCCGCGCCATGAAGATGGCCCTCAAAACCGCTGGCATTACCCCGGCAGACGTCCAATATGTCAATGCTCACGGCACCAGCACCAACGCAGGCGACATCGCCGAGACCCAAGCAATCAAATCCGTCTTTGGTGACCATGCCGGCAAACTCGCCGTGAGCTCCTCGAAATCACAGCTTGGGCATTTGGTCGGCGCCGCCGGTGCAATCGAAGCGGTCATCTGTATCTTGGCCATCCAAAACAACCTCATCCCCGCGACGATTAACCTGCACAATCCCGACCCCGCCTGCGACCTTGACTACGTGCCCAACACGCCTCGAGCCGGAGCTATCGACATTGCGGTCAGCAATTCGTTCGGATTTGGTGGGCACAATGTCTCGTTGGCAATCCGTCGTTGGAGCGGCAAATGACCAAACCGGTAGCCAGTCTGCCGGACCGCCTCGGGGTACCGTTTGTCGATATGACGCTCTTGCGCGGTGCCGTCATGCATCATTCGTATCGCTACGAGCGCCCCGAAGAAGCCATCAGCCATCCCAACACCCAGCGCCTCGAATTCCTCGGCGATGTGGTCGTCAGTATGGTGGCCACTCAACTCGTCTTCGATGCCTTCCCCGATGCCGATGAAGGCACCATGACGCGCTTGCGGAGTGCCCTGATACGCACCGAAAATCTCGCAGCCATTGCCAAACACTATGGTCTTGGTGAGTACGTCATCGTCAGCAAAGGCGAAGACCACTCTGGTGCACGCACCCGCACCAGCCTCCTCGCTGATGTCTTCGAGTCAATCGTCGCGGCAATCTACATCGATCAAGGAATGCCCACAGTGCGGGCATTCCTGACGCCACACTTCAGTGCCCATCTCGAGCAATTGCGGCGCGATGGCACACCCAATGACCCGCGCAGTCGCCTCCAAGAAGAGAGCCAGCGCCGCTTCAACATTACGCCGCGCTACCGCACTGTCGCGATGAGTGGGCCCGAACACCAACGCTCGTTCGTCGTCGAAGCCGACATCGGCACCCACACGCTCGGTTCTGGCAGTGGCCCAAGCCAACCCATTGCGCGTGCCCAAGCTGCTGCTGTCGCCCTCCAATATCTCGCCGACCATCCGCGCTTTGACCCCACCGGTTCGCCGCTATCCTGAAAGAACTCCCATGCGCCTCTATGTCACCGGCGGCTCCGGATACCTCGGTTCATCCCTCGTCACAGCTGCCCGCGCCCTCGGTTGGCAGGTGCGATCGAGTCACTATACACATCCCCACGATACCACCCAAGACGGCATCGATTTACGCCAACGTGGCGCACTGACAAACGCCATCAACGCGTTCCGACCTGATGCCGTGATTCACACCGCGTATCGCCAAACCGATCCCGACATGCACGCAGTCACCGTCCTCGGCGCCGTCGAAGCAGCAGCTGCCAGTGCCGTCCTCAACGCGCGCCATATCCACCTGTCGAGTGACATGGTCTTTGCAGGTACTGCCGAAGACTACGACGAAATAGACATGCCCGATCCTATTGTGCCCTACGGTGTCGCCAAAGCAGTCGCCGAAGCAGCAGTCGCCCAAGCGCATCCCGAGGCGAGCATTGTCCGCACCTCACTCATTTACAGTCATCCGTCTGCCACCCCGAGTCGGCATGACCAGAGTGCACTCGACGCAGCTGCAGGGCGGTCAGCGATGTCATTTTTCACCGACGAATGGCGCTGTCCTGTCCTCGTCGATGAACTGACCTCGGCACTCCTGACCCTCGTCGAACACGACCACCGTGGGCCGTTGCACCTCGTCGGTGCAGAGCCAATCTCGCGCTATGCATTTGCTCGTGCCATTGTGGCTGCGCGCGGCGGGAATCCCGATCGCATCATCGGCGCTTCCCTCGCGGACAATCCATCACCCCGTCCCGCTCGTCTGATCTTGCGGAGTAGCTACTCGCATCCTGCATGGCACCTCCGCGCTGCCGCAGATGTCCTTGCAACACGCTAAACACCACACAAAAAACACCTCACCGTGCAGGTGAGGTGCTTTTTTGCGGGTTACCGCCCATATGCCAACGGCAACCCCGGCCACGGCCATTCCATCGACACGAGTTTTCCCGAACGCCCGAGCGTAACAAACGCAGTACGCAAATCAGGCCCACCAAAACAGATATTTGTGGTACCGGAATCACCGGTCGGATAGCGCGCCAATAATGTTCCGTCGGGTGACACTACCCCAATTGCGCCACTCCCCAACACCGCCACACAGATGTTTCCTGCGCCATCGATGGCCAACGAATCGAGGGCATCCCCAGCCGGGAAGTCGTACAACAGGTGCGTACTTCCACTGACCACCACACCAGGACTGGCAAGCGTGGCAGATAGTAATCGCCCATTCATCGTTTCGGCCCAGTACAAGCGTGTTCCATCGGGCGACAGACCAATCCCATTGGGCCCGCTCGCATCGGCAATGCAGACCCGAATGGTCGAACCATCGGCGGTTGCGTAATAAATCGGGGATCCAGTCTCGTAGCCGGGTACGGGATAGCCCAAATCAGTAAAGTAAAACCCACCGTGGTCATCGAACACCAGATCGTTCGGCGCCCGTAGCGGAACACCATCACACGCCCGAAAGAGTGACTGCACGACACCGGTATGCAGATCAACGATGTCGATGGAACCACCGCAGTAACGTGTCAACGATGAATATTCGACGTCGATCCCACCATCTGCGTGTGCGACCGGGGCAAACGCGGCGCCGTTGTTGCAGATATACACACGTCCGTCGGGGCCAATAGCGGCGCCATTGGGACCACCCGGTATCTGAGCAACCACAGTCACGGTACCATCGTGAGCGACCCGAGACAGCGACGGTCGGAACATTTCGACGAGGAGAACCGATCCATCTGCTAATGCAATAGGACCCTCTGGGAATCGTAAGTCTTGTGCATGCACGGTGAACGTCATACTGCCTCTTTTGGGTATCGCCGAAGCCTCGATTTGTATCGTCATCCTAGCATACCGCTCACCCGCTCCTCGACAAACTCGGTTTGACATTTCATTTTCGGCACCGTATAATACACCTCGTTGTTCAAACGACAACATTTGTGGGTCGATACCGAAGTGGCCAACCGGGGCAGACTGTAAATCTGCTGGCTTACGCCTTCGCTGGTTCGAATCCAGCTCGGCCCACCAAACATCCTTCACCGCATTCTGGCCAATGCAGCAACGAAGAGATGTCGGTAGTGCCCACGTGGCTCAGTGGTAGAGCACGTCTTTGGTAAAGACGAGGTCATGGGTTCAATCCCCATCGTGGGCTCCACCAATGTATTGGGTTATGCGGCGGGGGCTCAGGCCTTTCGCTGCATTCGTGTTCATGGAGAGAGATTTCAATGGGTAAGCAGAAGTTTGAGCGTAACAAGCCACACATCAACGTCGGTACCATCGGTCACGTCGACCATGGCAAGACCACGTTGACCGCAGCCATCACCAAGGTGTTGGCATTGCGCGGCGCCGCAACCTACACGGCGTACGACCAGATCGACAACGCTCCCGAAGAGCGCGCCCGTGGTATCACGATTGCCATCCGGCACGTCGAATACCAGACCGAATCCCGCCACTACGCCCACGTGGACTGCCCAGGTCATGCTGACTACATCAAAAACATGATCACCGGCGCAGCCCAGATGGACGGCGCGATCTTGGTTGTGTCGGCACCAGATGGTCCGATGCCACAGACCAAGGAGCACGTGTTGTTGGCCCGCCAAGTGCAGGTGCCAGCCATGGTTGTCTTCTTGAACAAAGTCGACCTGATGGACGACGCTGAATTGCTGGAATTGGTCGAGCTCGAACTCCGCGAGCTTCTGTCCAAGAACGGCTTCCCCGGCGACGACATTCCGATTATCCGCGGTTCCGCTGTGCAGGCATTGGCCAGCACCAGCACCGACATCAATGCACCAGAATACAAGTGCATCGTCGACCTGATGGACGCCGTCGACAACTACATCCCAACCCCCGTCCGCGAAATCGACAAGCCATTCTTGATGCCTATCGAAGACGTCTTCGGCATCAAGGGTCGTGGTACCGTCGTCACCGGCCGTGTGGAGCGTGGTAAGGTCAAGACCGGCGAAACCATCGAAATCGTCGGCATGTCCGAAGAAGCCCCCAAGAAGACGGTCGTCACCGGCGTCGAAATGTTCCAAAAGACGTTGGACGAAGGTTTGGCCGGCGACAACGTGGGTTGTTTGTTGCGCGGTATTGAGCGCACCGATGTTGAGCGCGGCCAAGTGCTGTGCCAGCCTGGTTCGATCAAGCCACACAAGAAGTTCATGGCCAACGTGTACGTCTTGAAGAAGGAAGAAGGCGGTCGCCACACTCCATTCTTCCCAGGCTACCGCCCACAATTCTACATCCGCACCACGGACGTAACGGGTTCAATCACGTTGCCCGAAGGCGTCGAGATGGTGATGCCGGGTGACAACATCGAAATGGCCGTGGAGCTCATCGTTCCTGTCGCCATCGAAGATGGTCTGCGCTTCGCTATCCGCGAAGGCGGTCGTACCGTCGGCGCCGGCGTTGTGTCCAAGATCACGGACTAATCCACAGACAGTAATGCACACCGCATCGACGGGCTCCGGTCCGTTGATGCGGCATGGTGATGGAGTAGATGATGGCAACAGCGAAGCAAAAAGTTCGTATCCGTCTGAAGGCATTTGATCACAAGATTTTGGATCAGAGCGCCCGCCAGATTGTGGAAGCAGCGGAGCGAACCGGTGCGTTGGTGGCGGGCCCAGTGCCATTGCCTACCCGTATCGAGAAGTACAGTGTGATTCGTTCTTCGTTTATCGACAAAAACTCGCAAGAGCAGTTCGAGGTGCGCACGCACAAGCGGTTGATTGATGTGTTGGATCCAAGCCAGCAGACAATCAATGCACTGATGAAGCTGACCTTGCCAGCTGGTGTAGATATCGAGATAAAGCTCTAATTCTTGAAAGCGGCAGCCGCTACGGTGGGCACGGGCTCATCGCATTGCTGCGGAGGTGCGATTGTGATCGAAGGTTTGATGGGTCGCAAGATCGGGATGACCCAAGTATTCGACGAGACTGGCGCAGTCATACCGGTAACGGTAATCGAAGTCGGACCATGTGTAGTCACACAAATCCGGGTTCGCGAACGCGACGGTTACGAGGCAGTGCAGATTGGCTTCGGCGAAGTCAAGCCAAAGAGCCTCAACAAGCCACAGCGCGGCCATTTGGCTGGTGCAGGCGTGTTGAAGCGCCATCTGCGTGAGTTCTCGGCTGATAACCCGAGTGACTACAAAGTAGGCGACGTATTGACAGCTGACCTTTTCGAAGAGGGTCAGATTATCGACGTTACCGGGACCTCAAAGGGCAAAGGATTCCAAGGCGTTGTGAAGCGTCATGGATTCAATGGTGGTCCCCGCACACACGGTCAGTCCGACCGCTTGCGCGCCCCTGGTTCGATCGGTGCAGGTACAGACCCCGGTCACGTGTTCAAGAACACGCGCATGGCAGGTCGTATGGGCAACGCTCGAGTGACGGTACAGAATCTCACGGTCGTCGAAGTATTGAGCGACCGCAATCTTCTGCTGGTACGCGGATCTGTCCCTGGCCCCAAGAGCGGGCTGGTGATGGTACGTCGTGCGGTAAAGAGCAGTAAGTAGGGGTGGTGTGATGGAAGCAAAACTGTTTAGCCAATCTGGGGCTGAGGTCGGCACGATTCAACTCGACGACTACATCTTTGGGATCGAGCCGAACGTCCCGGTGATGCACCAAGCGATGGTACGTCAGCATGCAAATGCGCGGCTGGGCTTGCACAACACCCGCGGTCGTGGCGAAGTTGATGGCAGCACGCGTAAGTTGTTCCGGCAGAAGGGTACTGGCCGAGCCCGTGCGGGTTCGATCCGTGCACCACACCGCAAGGGTGGTGGCGTGGCACATGGTCCACACCCACGTTCGTATTACAAATCAATGCCACGCAAGATGCGCCGGTTGGCAGTTCGATCGGCTTTGTCGGTCAAATTTGCTGATCAGCAGGTCAAATTTGTCGATGGCTTCGAGTTCGCAACCCCACGCACGAAGGACATGTTGGTCTGTCTGAGCGCTTTGAATGCCACCGGCAAAACGTTGATCGTCTTGCCAGGTCGCAACGAAGTGGTCACGAAGTCAATCAACAACATCCCTGGCGTGAAGACCTTGCCGGCACATTATCTGAATGTGGTTGATTTGTTGACGTACGACAACGTCATCATTGCGCAGCCAGCCGTTGCGGTCATGGAAAGCTACCTCAGCTCACCGGCACACGTCGATGGAGAGGACGCCTAAATGAATGCACATCAGATCATCATTCGCCCGTTAATCACCGAGAAGAACACCAACTTGATGCAGCTCAACAAGTACTGCTTCGAGGTCGACAAAGATGCCACCAAGCCAGAAATTGGCGCGGCCATTGCGACGATTTTCAACGTGACGGTCACCGATGTCGCCACCATCAACGTGCGTGGCAAAATGCGTCGCCGCGGGATTCGGACTGGCTACACCAGTCGCTGGAAGAAAGCAATTGTCACGCTGGCGGCTGGCAACACGATTGACGTGTTCGAAGGCATGTAGAGCGCGGCCGTCTAGTCGCGATGGAGTAAGCAATGGGTGTTCGAATATACAAACCGACCTCCGCGGGCCGACGCAACATGTCAGGTTCGACGTTTGAGGAAATAACGAAGCAGAAGCCTGAGAAGTCGTTGCTATCCCCGCTCCGCAAGAGCGGTGGTCGTAACAACTACGGTCGTATCACGACCCGACATCGTGGCGGTGGTGTGCGTCGTGCATATCGCCAAATCGACTTCAAGCGCAACAAAATCGGCATGGGTGCCGTGGTCGCAGCGATCGAGTACGATCCGAATCGTTCGGCCCGCATTGCCTTGTTGAACTACGCAGACGGTGAAAAGCGCTACATCCTGGCGCCGACCGGCCTGAAGGTAGGCGACAAAGTGATGAGCGGCCCTGAAGCCGAAATTCGCTTGGGTTGTGCCCTGCCGTTGAAGCTCATCCCCCTCGGTACCGAAGTGCACAACGTAGAGTTGCAGCAGGGTCGCGGTGGTGTGATGGTTCGCAGCGCAGGTGCGTCAGCTCAGCTGATTGCCAAAGAAGGGGACTACGCCACGTTGCGTATGCCTTCTGGCGAGACGCGCATGATCCACATCAACTGTATGGCCACTATTGGCCAGGTTGGCAATATCGACCACCAGAACGTGCGCTTGGGTAAAGCCGGTCGCAAACGCTGGTTGGGTCGTCGCCCCGAAGTGCGTGGTTCTGCAATGAACCCGCGCGACCATCCTCATGGTGGTGGTGAGGGCCGTGCGCCTCGTGGTATGCCGCCCAAGACCAAGTGGGGTAAGCCCGCACGTGGTGTTCGGACGCGTCATAACCCACGCACGGATCGATTCATTGTGCGCCGTCGTACGAAGTAGTAGCGACCCGGCGTCTGAGGAGCACAGGACCGCAGGCGCCGTTAGCAGATTACGAAAGGACCGAGAATGTCACGGTCATCGAAGAAGGGTCCATTTGTCGACTTGCGACTATTGGGCCGTGTCGAAGACTTGAACAAGACGAACGAGAAGAAAGTGCTGCGTACGTGGTCACGTTCCTCGACGATCTTTCCACAAATGGTGGGTCACACCATTGCTGTTCATGATGGTCGCCGCCACGTTCCGGTCTATGTGACCGAAAACATGGTTGGTCATAAGTTGGGTGAATTCGCGCCAACCCGAACCTTCCGTTCCCATGGTGGTAAGAAGGCCGACAAACGCGGCAAGATGAAGTAGTTTGCTGGGCGTGAGGGGTAACCCTCATGATCCACGCATCGCGGAGTGATGTACGATGCAAGCGAAAGCTGTAACTAAGTATGTTCGTATCGCACCGTTGAAAGTACGCATGATCATGGATGTCATCCGTGGCAAGAAGGTAGAACGGGCTTTGTCCGAACTGCAATATATGCCCCAGAAGGCAGCCCGCGAAGTGGCTCGCACGATTCAGTCTGCAGCTGCAAATGCCGAAAACAACTTCGATATGGATCGTCAGGCGCTGGTGGTTCACACCATCTACGCAGACGAAGGCCCGGCCTTCAAGCGGTTCATGCCGCGGGCACGTGGTCGAGCGGACCGAATTCGTAAGCGCACCACCCACATTACCGTGGTTGTTGATGATGGCGCCAAGAGCTAGCCGACTGTGAGGACGTATGGGACGTAAGGTACATCCACTGGGGTTTCGCCTCGGTTACATCAAAGACTGGCAGTCGCGCTGGTTCTCAGAACGCAATTACACTGACCAGTTGCACGAAGACCTCAAGCTCCGCCGTTTGGTCATGAAGCGCTTCGAAGGCGCTGGAGTGGCCCGCGTCGAAATCGAGCGCTCTGCGAACCGCATCGAAATCACGGTACACACCGCCAAGGTTGGTGTCGTGGTCGGTAAGGGTGGCGAGAAGGTCGACGAGTTCCGCAAGATTTTGGAGCGCAGCTTCGGCAAAAAGCTCAAAATCAACGTTGTCGAGATTCACCAGCCAGAACTCGAGTCACAGTTGGTGGCAGAGGGCATCGCAGAACAAATCAACAAGCGCGTCTCTTACAAGCGTGCGATGAAGCAGGCGGTCCAGCGCGCAATGCGTTTGGGTGCAGTCGGCGTCAAAGTGAAATGTTCGGGTCGTCTTGGTGGTGCCGAAATTGCCCGTGTCGCAAACGAGCGCGAGGGCCGAGTTCCATTGCACACATTGCGTGCTGACATCGACTATGCTCAGGTGCATGCGCACACGACATTCGGTCGTATCGGCGTCAAAGTGTGGATCTACAAGGGCGATGTCTTCTTCGATGCGGCCGGCAATGCCCAGCCAACCACCCCAAGCGCCAATGTGCGCAACCAGGATGGTAACGAAGACGAGCGCCGTGGTGGACGTGGCGGTCGCGGTGCACGCGGCGGTCAGGGTGGACAAGGTCAAGGCGGTCGTGGTGGCCAGGGTGGTCAAGCTGGCCGTGGTGGCCAAGGTGGTCAAGGTGGCCAAGGCGGTCAAGGTGCGCGCGGTTCCCGCACGCCTCGTGGCTAGCTGCGGATTGTAAGGAGCACGACCTATGTTGATGCCAAAGCGCGTCAAGTACCGCAAGATGCATCGCGGAAATAATCGGGGCATGTCTCAGCGTGGCAACACGGTCGCCTTCGGCGATTTCGGGTTGTTGGCAGCCGAGCCAGCCTGGATTACCAGCCGCCAGATCGAAGCGGCTCGCCGTGCCATTTCTCACCACGTCAAGCGTGGTGGTAAGGTATGGATCCGTATTTTCCCCGATAAGCCAATCACGGCAAAGCCAGCCGAAACCCGCATGGGTAGCGGTAAGGGCGCCGTGGATCACTATGTCGCAGTCGTCAAACCGGGTCGAATCATGTTCGAAATCGGTGGCGTGCGACCTGAAATCGCGATGGAAGCCTTGCACCTGGCATCTGCGAAGTTGCCAATCCACTGCAAGATTATCTCGCGCGAAGAGGAGGCTGGCGAATGAAAGCAACGCAACTCCGTGATCAAGACACCAGCAAGCTGAACGCAGACATCGAAGAGTACTACAAGGAACTGTTCAATCTGCGCTTCCAGGCAGTAACCGGCAAGCTGACGGCAACTGGGCGCCAAAAAATTGTGCGCCGCGAAATTGCACGGATCAAGACGATCTTGCGTGAGCGCGAACTGGGCGCGTAAAGCCCTTGGGAGAAAGAGACGATGGCCGAAGGACGACGACAGTATAAGGTCGGGCGTGTTGTGAGCAACAAGATGAACAAAACCATCGTTGTGGCGGTGGATTATCTGCGCCCACATCCGCTTTACCGCAAGATTATCCGCACGACCAACAAGTTCCATGCGCACGACGAGCAGAACACCTGCAAAATCGGCGATGTGGTTCGGATCGGCGAGACTCGACCCCTCAGCAAAACCAAGAGCTGGGAAGTCATCGAGATTGTGACGAAGGGCCAGGAGGACTAAGAGATGATTCAACAGCAGTCTCGCCTCAAGGTTGCCGACAACACCGGAGCCAAAGAAATCATGTGTATCCGCGTAATGGGCGGTTCACGCGTACGTTATGGCTTCGTCGGCGATATCATCGTCGCTTCGGTGAAGGATGCCACCCCTGGTGGTACCGTCAAGAAGGGCGAAGTGGTGCGCGCAGTCGTGGTCCGTACCCACAAGGAATACGGCCGACAGGACGGATCCCACATCCGTTTTGACGACAACGCAGCAGTAATCATCAACAAAGAAGACAACCCACGCGGCACCCGTATCTTCGGACCAGTTGCTCGTGAGTTGCGAGAGCGCGGCTTCATGCGAATCGTATCGCTCGCGCCGGAGGTGCTGTAATGCACGTCAAAAAAGGTGACGAAGTTTTGGTGATTTCCGGCAAGGAAAAGGGGAAAAAGGGCAAAATCACCCTTTCGATCCCAGCCAAGGACCGGGTGGTCATCGAAGGTCTGAACAAAATCAAGCGACATGTACGCCCACGCGCCATTGGTCAAATGGGTGGTATCATAGAGCAAGAGGCTCCCGTCCACGTGTCAAACGTGATGCTGATTTGCCCCAAGTGTGGCCGTGCGTCACGCACCGGCAATCGCGTTCTCGAGGCAACTGACGCCAAGGGTCGTGCCAAAAAAGTACGATTCTGCAAATCGTGTGACGCCGCAATCGATGAGTAGTAGCGCGGTCATGTACCGCATGTTCAAGGCCGGAACGTCATTCGGGAGACGTTCCAAGCCCTTGAGGAGTAATGAATGACACCGCGTCTGAAGGAAAAGTACCTGACTGAAGTCGTCCCTGCCTTGATGCAGGAGTTCA
Organism: Chloroflexota bacterium; assembly: GCA_046051665.1. Lineage (GTDB taxonomy): Bacteria > Chloroflexota > Chloroflexia > Chloroflexales > Roseiflexaceae > UBA965. The sequence continues at coordinate 9,225 of JBJONV010000146.1, read as the reverse complement.
ATTACGGTTCAGTCATGCAAGTACCGCGCATGAACAAGGTGGTTGTGAACATCGGCCTCGGTGAAGCACTCAACAACTCGAAGGCTATCGACGCCGCTATCGAGCAGTTGACGATGATCACCGGTCAAAAGCCTGTGACCACCAAGGCCAAGAAGTCGATTGCAAACTTCAAACTCCGTGAAGGTCAGGCAATTGGCGTGATGGTGACGTTGCGCGCCACCCGAATGTACGACTTTATGGATCGGTTGATGAACCTCGCATTGCCACGCTTGCGTGACTTCCGTGGTATCAATCGCCGGTCATTCGATGGCCGTGGCAACTTCAGTTTGGGGTTGCGTGAGCAGATCGTCTTCCCTGAAATCGAAATCGACAAAATCGACAAGATTCGCGGGATGGAGATTTCGATCAACACATCGGCGCTCGATGATGCAGCTGGCTATGCGCTGTTAAAGCGTTTGGGTATGCCATTTCGTGACTGATTCGAGCCAGGAGTCGACAGACTCACCAGTTCGGATGGAAGAAAGGAAACAAAGCTTTGGCTAAGCGGTCGATGATTGTGAAGGCCCTGCGCACGCCGAAACACAGCGTGCAGGCGTACAACCGATGCAAGGTGTGTGGACGTGCCCGTTCTTACATGCGTAAGTTTGGGATGTGCCGTATCTGCTTCCGTGAGAATGCGCTCAAGGGGCTTATCCCCGGCGTAACCAAGTCGAGCTGGTAAGAGACCATGCCCGGGCGATGGCTTCGCCTGAAGAAGCAATTTGGTGACCTAGGAGGAACGTCCAGTGAGTGTGAATGATCCGATTGCCGATATGTTGACCCGCATCCGTAACGCAGGCATGGCTCGCCAGGCTAGCGTTTCGATGCCGACGTCAAAAATGAAGCTGGCGATCGCGCAAATCTTGAAGCGTGAAGGCTTCATCGCCGACATTCAAGTGCGTGATGAGAAACCCTGCCCGGTCTTGACGTTGACACTCAAGTACAACGCCGACAAACAGCCGGTTATCACAGGGTTGAAGCGTGTCAGTAAACCAGGGCTGCGCACCTATGCTGGCGTAGCCGAAATCCCGCAAGTACGCGGTGGTCTGGGCATCAGCATTTTGTCTACACCAAGCGGCGTGATGGCTGGATACGAAGCATGGCAGAAGCGCATCGGCGGCGAAGTGCTTTGCTATGTCTGGTAACCGAGGGGAGAAGAATTAATGTCTCGTATTGGTAAACAACCGATCAACCTCCCCAAGGGTGTCGATATCCAAATCGCCGAGGGGAATCTGTTGACGGTCAAGGGTCCTAAAGGGACTCTGACGCAGGCACTTCCGGCCAGCATTAACATCGAAAACACGGGCACGCAATTGCTCGTGACCCGACCGACCGACGGCAAAGAGCACCGCTCGTTGCATGGTTTGACGCGGACGTTGTTGGCAAACATGGTCGAAGGTGTCACCACTGGCTTTACCCGCGTCCTCGAAGTATTGGGCGTCGGTTATCGTGCCGCTCGTGAAGGCAAAAACATTGTTGTCTTCGTCGGGTACTCGCACCCTATCCGTGTCGTCCCACCCGAGGGTATCTCGTTCGAGATCATCGAGCGTAAGACTGCCAGCGAGCCCCAGCAAGTCATTGTGAAGGGCATCGACAAGCAGTTGGTCGGTGAGCAGGCAGCGAAGATTCGCGCATTGCGACCACCCGAGCCCTACAAAGGCTATGGTATTAAGTTCCAAGGCGAGCGCGTCCGTCGTAAAGCTGGTAAGGCCGGTAAGGCGAAGTAATGACAGTAGCGGGGAGAGTGCGATTCATTTTCCCCCAATACTGATTAGGAGATTGACATGGCAGTACGTAAAGCTCGTGAGCTTCGTCTGCGCCGACATAGCCGGGTACGTCGCAAGGTCGAGGGAACGACGATTCGTCCTCGCTTGAGCGTCTTCCGCAGCAGCGCGCATATTTATGCCCAGGTAATTGATGATGTGACCGGCAACACCTTGCTGTCCGCTTCGAGCAAAGCAGACAAGCTGACCGGTACCAAGAGCGAGCAGGCCAGCAAGGTCGGCGCTCTCATCGCCAGCAAGGCCAAGGCAGCTGGGATTACCACAGTCGTATTCGACCGCGGTGGCTTCCGCTACCATGGTCGCGTCCAGGCCCTAGCCGACGGCGCACGCAGTGGCGGCCTCGAGTTCTAAGGCATCTGTTTTGATATGTCGTGTATCTGATCCAGATACAAGCGAGACGGTGGAGGAGTTGTGGCAAAGAAACAGATCAATTCCGAGGGCCTTGAGCTCGAGGAACGCATCGTACAAATCAACCGCGTGTCGAAGGTCGTAAAGGGCGGACGCCGCTTTAGCTTCAGCACGATGGTTGTCGTCGGTGATGGGAATGGCCATGTAGGCGTGGGTATGGGTAAGGCTGCTGAAGTACCTGATGCGATTCGCAAGGGTGTCGAAGCCGCCAAGAAGAACTTGATCTTCGTCCCATTGGCACGTGCAACGGTCACGCACGAGAGCGAAGCAGAGTTTTCTGCGACCAAAGTGCGTTTGATTCCCGCAGCACCTGGTACCGGCGTTATCGCTGGTCGTGGTGTGCGTCCGGTCGTCGAAGCAGCAGGCATCAAGGACCTGTTGTCGAAGCGATACGGCAGCAATAACCCCGTGAACGTTGTCAAAGCTACGTTTGAGGCATTGCGCCAGATGAAGTCGGTCGATTCGACCGCCAAAGAACGTGGCCTGACTCGTCACGAATTGCGCCAGCGCCGTATGGTGAAGAGCGCCATGAAGCAGGAGTCGTAGGTCATGGCAAAATTGCGAATTACCTATACCAAGAGCTCCATTGGGTATAGCATCGACCAAAAAGAGACTGTCAAGTCGATTGGTCTGCGCAAGCTCAATAGCACCGTTGTGCGTGAAGATTCGCCTACGGTTCGTGGCATGATTTTCAAGGTTCGTCACCTGGTGACGGTCCAAGAAATCGCAGAAAACGAGGCTCAATCATGAAGTTGACCGATTTGCGTCCAGCAGCCGGATCCACCCGCACGTCAAAGCGTGTCGGTCGTGGTTACGGTTCTGGTAAAGGTAAAACCGCCGGTAAGGGTATGATGGGTCAGAAGGCTCGTTCGGGACCAAACCCGTACCGCACCTTCGAAGGTGGTCAAAACCGCTTGACCAAGCGTATGCCGTATCTGCGTGGCTTCAAAAATCGCTGGCGTATTGAGTACCAAGTACTGAATGTTGCCGACTTGAGCGAATTGCCAGCTGGCACAACCTTGACGGTGACCGAACTGGTCGCTGGCGGGTTGATCAAAGCAGACCGTCCGGTGAAATTGTTGGGCGATGGGGATATCAACGTGAAGTTGACCGTCGAAGTCCACAAGGCCAGCGCAACGGCTCGCCAGAAAATTGAAGCAGCTGGTGGAACAGTGACCGAATTGCAATGGACGTTGATCCGCCCATCACGTAGCTTCGGTGTCCATTCTGTATCACGCCAGGCAGCTGAATAACAGACGGTTTCGTGGTGGACGCTTCGGCGTTCACCACAACTGGCTTTGAGGAGATTGGTCCATGCTTACGTCAGTGTTACAAGCACTGCAAGTGCCAGAACTGCGTCGCCGGGTGTTTTTCACCTTGTCGATGTTGCTGGTTTTTCGATTTATTGCGCACATTCCTGTGCCGTATCTCGATCCACAAGCACTTGCTAGTCTGAAAGAGGCATTGCAGAGCAATCAGCTCGCCCAGCTGCTGAATATCTTCGCAGGTGGTGCATTGCAGAATCTGTCCGTTGCATCGATGGGTGTATACCCATACATCACGGCACAGATTATCGTGCAATTGCTACAGCCATTAATCCCGGCACTGAACGACCTTCGCAAAGAAGGCGAGCAGGGTCGTATCAAAATCAATCAGATTACCTTCGTTGCCACCATCCCGATGGCACTGTTGTCTGCCTACGGACAGACACTGACACTCGACCGAAGCCTCGGCGCGGGTCAGAGTTTGTTCCGTTCACCGTTTGATATTGTCAACAACTTCATGCCGACGTTTACGATTCTGGTCGCCATGCTGGCGGGAACGATGTTCCTGATCTGGTTGGGTGAGCAAATCCAATCGTATGGCATTGGGAACGGCATCTCGATGATTATCTTTGCAGGTATCGTTTCGGGGTTGCCTTCACTGGTGTTGCAGGGCTTCACAACGGTCGAAACAGGCGGTGCGGAAACCGTTATCGGCATCATCGCATTCTTGGCAATTGCCTTGTTGACAATCGTCGGTATCATCATGATGCACGAAGGTCAACGGCGCATTCCCGTGCAGTATGCGAAGCGCATGCGTGGGAATCGACAATACGGCGGACAGACAAGTCACATTCCACTCAAGGTGAATATGGCAGGCATGATTCCGCTGATTTTCGCCCAGAGCATCATCATCTTTCCTGGGACGCTCGCGTCCTATGCGTGTCCTGAGGTGACTGCAGCTGCCGATGCATCGATATTGAAGCAAGTTGCTTGTTTCACTTATCAATCATTCAGTCCGCAGTATGGTACGGGCACGTGGGTGTATTCGTTGGGGTTGTTCGTGTTGGTCTTTTTCTTCACGTACTTCTACACGAAGGTCATCTTCGAGCAGCAGAATATTCCCGATACGTTGCAAAAGAACGGTGGGTTCATCTTGGGTATTCGCCCAGGCAAGAACACCGAAGTATACCTCGATCAGATTGTGACCCGCTTGACGCGGACAGGCGCAATCTTCTTGGGTCTCGTCGCGATTTTGCCATTCTTGACACAAGCCATCACTGGTGTCCCGATTGGTTTGGGTGCTACTGCGTTGTTGATAGTCGTCGGTGTTGCTGTTGATACATTGCGCCAAATCGAAGCGCAGTTGGTGATGCGGAACTACGAAGGCTTTTTGGGACGTCGGTAGGACTGCAGTTCAAGGAAGAGCGGCGGAGGATTTGATGGATGTCATTCTGCTGGGTGCACCGGGAGCGGGCAAGGGAACTCAAGCAAAGGCGCTCGAAGAACACTCGGGTTTGGTGCACGTAGCAAGTGGCGATCTCTTCCGCTCGGCACTTCGCCAAGGGACGGAGTTAGGAATGCTCGCGAAGTCCTATATGGACCGTGGCGAGCTCGTCCCAGACGAGGTTGTTATTCGTATGATAATGGAGCGTATCGCGCAGCCCGATTGTCATCGAGGTGTAATCTTCGACGGATTCCCGCGTACAGTCGACCAAGTAGCGGCGCTTACGGTTGAGCTCGAGCGTCAGGGACGGGATTTGCGGCATGTTTTGTTCCTCAAAGTCCCCGAAGAGATGCTTTTGCGCAGAATTGCAGGTCGTGAGACTTGTAAAACTTGCGGTTCAACGTATAATGTATATTACTTTCCATCCAAACGTCCCGACGTCTGTGATGAGTGCGGTGGGAAGTTGTATCAGCGGAACGACGACAACATGGAGACCGCTCAACGCAGGTTGGGAGTCTACTTTGCGCAGACGTTACCGTTGATAGATCACTACCGTACGCAGGGATTGCTGCGTGAAATTGATGGCCAGCGTGAAATCACGCAGGTCACTCAAGACATGTTGCATGTCATGGAGCGTAATGGCAGTCACGTGTAAAAACCAGCGCGAACTCGCAGCGATGCGAAAAGCCGGCGTGATTGTTGGTGCGTGTCATCGAATGTTACGTACGTGTGTCGAGCCAGGCATCACCACGCGTGAGCTGGACGCACGTGTCCATATGTTGATTACCCGCCTCGGTGGTCAACCATCGTTCTTGGGCTACGGCGGTCCGCCTCCTTATCCGGCGGCGACGTGTATCTCGGTGAACGAAGAGCTGGTGCATGGCATCCCGGGCAAGCGCGTCTTGCGCGAGGGTGACATTGTGAGCATCGATATAGGGGTGCAGTACGACGGGTATCATGCAGATTCTGCATGGAGCTATGCAGTGGGAGCAATTAGTGACGAAGCTGCAGGACTGCTGAAGGTAACGGAAGAGACGTTGTATCATGCGCTGTCAGTCGTGCGAACAGGGGCGCGATTGTCGGACATCTCGTGGGCTATCCAGAGTTACGCGGAAGCGCGTGGATATGGCGTAATCCGCAACTACATTAGCCACGGCATCGGGCGGGCGCTCCATGAGGATCCACAGATCCTCAATTATGGACCAGCAGGACGAGGGCTCGTTTTGCAGCCAGGCATGACATTTGCGATTGAGCCAATGATTGTGTGTGGTGCGCCAAGTACAACGGTCCTGCGTGACGGGTGGACGGTGGTGACGGCTGATGGCCGTCTCGCGGCACACTATGAACACACGGTGGCAGTGACCGACGGAGAGACGGAAATCCTGACGAGTCAGGAGACGAGTGAAGAGGAACTATGACCAAGAAAAAAGACGTGATCGAAATGGAAGGGACGGTTCTCGAACCGTTACCGAATGCGATGTTCCAAGTACAACTCGAGAATGGTCCTGAGGTTCTCGCGCACATCTCGGGGCGCATGCGGATGAATTACATTCGGATTTTGAAGGGCGATCGCGTTTTGGTTGAACTCTCACCGTACGACTTGACTCGTGGTCGTATCACATATCGGTACAAGTAACCGTTAGGGGGCTATTGTGAAGGTTCAGGCTTCGGTCAAACCACGCTGCGAATACTGTCGCGTCATCAAACGCAAGGGCATCATCCGGGTGATTTGCAAGCGCACACCCAAGCACAAGCAGCGTCAGGGTTAATACACCAGGATAAGTGGAACGTCGTTATACGAGTGGTATGACGACACAGATCGTAAAGAGGCAAGCATGGCTCGTATTGCTGGGATAGATATCCCACGAAACAAGCGTATCGACATCGCGATTACGTACGTCTTTGGGATTGGTCGTACCAATGGTTCCGAAATTTTGGCACGGGCAAACGTCAACCCGGCCACTCGCGTCCGTGACCTGACCGAAGAAGAGCAGATCCGCATCCGCGAAATCGTCGAGCGCGAATACCGCGTTGAAGGCGATCTTCGTCGTGAAATCCAGATGAACATCAAGCGATTGATGGACATTGCTTGCTACCGTGGTTTGCGCCACCGTAAGGGCTTGCCGGTACGTGGTCAGCGCACGCGCACCAACGCCCGCACCCGCCGTGGTCGCAAGGGCGCTTCAATCGGAATCAAGAAGAAGGTCAAAAAGTAATCATTGCAATACTTGAGCGCGTCGTGACGACGCTGCTGAGTAACAATGTGTGGAGGAATCATGGCGAAGGCAACCAAGAGTTCAGCTGCTCCCAAACGACAGCGCGGCAAGCGTCGTGAGCGGAAGAATGTGCCACGTGGGCAGGCCCATGTGCAGAGCACATTCAACAATACGATTGTGACAATCACCGACCCGATGGGGAACGTGGTGTGCTGGTCAAGCGCCGGCCACAATGGCTTCAAGGGCTCACGTAAGAGCACGCCATACGCAGCTCAGATTGCTGCCGAAATCGCTGGTCGTAAGGCTATCGAAAACGGTATGCGCACCATCGAAGTGTTTGTCAAGGGTCCTGGTGCAGGCCGCGAAGCAGCCGTGCGTTCCTTGCAGTCCGCTGGATTGCAGGTCAGCGCGATCACCGATGTCACCCCAATTCCGCATAACGGCTGCCGACCGCCAAAGCGCCGGCGCGTCTAATCGTAGGAGACTGTAGTAAATGGCACGCTACCGTGGACCAATTGCTAAAATCAGCCGCCGGCTGAATATTGCTTTGACCGAAAAAGCACAGAAGGTGCTCAACAAGCGCCCCTTCCCTCCGGGCCAGCATGGCCCTTCCGCACGCCGCCGTCAGATGTCTGACTACGGTATGCAGTTGCAGGAAAAGCAGAAAGCCCGCTATATGTATGGCGTGCTCGAAAAGCAGTTCCGTAACTTGTATGCACGTGCACAGCGCGTCCCCGGCGAAACCGGCGCTGCGTTGTTCATGTTGCTCGAACGCCGCCTGGACAATGTGGTGTACCGCATGGGATTGGCATCGACTCGCCAGCAGGCGCGTCAGCTGGTTGCACACGGACATATCACCGTGAATGGCCGCAAGACCAACATTCCTTCGTTCACCGTTCGCGTTGGTGAGAAGATTGCCGTTCGCGTCGAAAGCCGCAAGCGCACGTACTTCAAGACCATCCTCGAAGCGAAAGAACTGTTGCACCGCTCACCGGAATGGATCCGCGCCGTGCATGCAGATTTGAGCGCCGAGATTGTGGCTCTGCCACGCCGCGAAGACGCTGAGCAAGGCATCAACGAACAGTTGATCGTTGAGTTCTACAGCCGCTAGTCTTGGACTTGTGGCCGGTGTTGGGCAGTGACGATTGGAAGGAGGCAGCCGGTGTTAGACATCGCCAAGCCGAGTATAGAATTGGTTGCGGCAGAGGAAAACTACGGCCGCTTTAAGATAGAACCACTCGAGCCAGGGTATGGCCATACTCTTGGTAACGCATTGCGTCGTGTGCTCTTGTCGTCTATTCCGGGATCAGCGATTACCAAAATCAAGATCGACGGTGTATACCATGAGTTTTCGACCATCCCGGGCGTGCGTGAGGATGTTACCGAAATCGTCTTGAATATCAAGGGGATTCGGCTGCGTTCCCATTCACCACGCAAGGTGCGGATTACCTTGATGCGCCAAGGTCCTGGTCCGGTGTTGGCTCGTCACATCGATGTACCGAGTAATGTAGAGCTGGTGAACCCAGACCACTACATCTGTACGCTCGATGGCAACGAAAGCCGCATCGAAATCGAGTTTACTGTCGATAAGGGTCGTGGCTATGTTCCGGCCGAAATGGGTGAGATCGCGGCGATTGGTGAAATTCCGATCGATGCTATCTACACGCCCGTTCCGAAGGTCAACTACGTGGTCGAAAACACCCGTGTTGGTCAGGCGACGAACTATGACCGGTTGATTATCGAAATTTTCACAGACGGCACGATTAAGCCGGGTGATGCACTCATCCACTCCGCACAGGTCTTGGTACAATACAACAAGATTATTTCGGAGTTTAGTCGCACGCAAATTGTCGATATTGAAGACGAAAGCGGCATCGCTGCGGTCGTCGACAGTAACGCCATTCCGAGTGTGATTATGGAAATGTCTGTCGACGCACTCGAATTGACTACACGCACGCATAATTGTTTGCGCCGTGCTGACATCACGAGTATCGGCCAGATATTGCAAATGGACGAGAAGCAGCTGAAGGCTGTCCGTAACCTTGGTGAAAAGTCACTCGACGAAATCA
>JBJONV010000145.1:0-7621 GCA_046051665.1 Chloroflexota bacterium | reverse complement strand
ATGCAGGCCGTACATTCATGCGTTCTGCGAGTCGGGATGTCGTGACTTGTGCTTGATCCAACGAGAGTTCGTAGATGGCTTTGAGGTAGTCTTCCATTGCATGGGTCACCAGAGAAGGCCGCGTGTTTTCAGCTTCCATACTGACCCCTCAGCAAACAATGCGACGACGATACCCGCACGTCACTCTAGTCTATCACACGCCGTATGGGAGCGTGTTTGGACGCATGGAGGAGGCGCTGGCGGAGGTAGACGAATGCACTCCCGATACCCGTCGCAATGATGGCCAATCCGACCAAAATGGGGATTGTCGCAGTGCTTTGGATGGGTACACCGCAAACAAATGCCCAGAGTTGTGCGGGTGATGCGACTATGGCGCTGATATCTTGGGAGTACGCGTATGCAAAAAAGAGACTCGATAGCGCGAGGCCAAAACTGGTGGCGGCGGCGATTTGCATGGTGAGTTCGTGTTTAAGATTGATTTTGTCCATCGATAACTCCTTGTGGAGGGGTCCGCAGACCCCTCCACACGTTCGCACGATTATGGTTTGAAGATTCCACCATTCGGACTATAGCCGGGGATTTGAAACCCATTGGTGAAGTCGATGACTTCGAGGAACACCGGTGTCCATGCAATCACGCAGAGGATTGCCACAATGCTGAGCCACAGGCCCCATTTTTCCATCCACAACGGGGACGTCGATTCGACATATGTGTCGATTGGTGCTTCTTCGGTAAGTGGCTTCTGCGAAATCAACAGTGTGCCGAACACATTCACGAAAAAGAGAATTCCACTGATGAGGAGTAATACGCCACCGATGATAGACAGATTCAGGTACGGAACGGCGAATTCATTGATGTAGGGAGCAGCACCTAAGTCGGTACGGCGTGGAACACCGAGTAGACCTGCAGCACCGTAGCTATACCCGAACACCATCATGCCAATGGACCAGGTATGTACCTGCCAAAGGGCGATTTTTGCACTATACAAGCCGCGTCCCCGGATCATGGGAATCAACCAATAGGTAATGCCCATGAACGTCAATGTGACTGCACCGCCGAGGGTTTGATGGAAGTGCGCGGGGATCCAGGATGTGTTGTGCAATGCGATGTTAAGGGTCAAAGAGGCGTTCATGATGCCCGAGATACCGCCGGTGATGAACAAAATCATCGCCGAAATCTGGGCTGCAATGACGGGATTTTTCCAATCTTGCTTCCACATCCAATCAAATGGCGTTGTTGCACCACGATTCCGGCCAGCGCGCTCCAACATCGCACCGACATTAAATGCCGTGAGCAAACTCGGTACGGCAACCACGAAGGTGAATACCGTCTGAATGCCCTTCATGACTGCGCTGACACCCGGGTCGGTAAACATGTGGTGCACGCCGACCGGGATAGAAAAAATCATCAGCAGGATGAATGCTACACGTGCCAGCGGATCCGAGAAAATCCTGCTATTGGCTTGTTTGGGTAACATTGCATACCACGAGGTATATGCGGGCAACAGCCAGAAATAGACCAGTGGGTGCCCAAAAAACCAGAACAGTGCCCGCCCCGTCTGGGGGTCAGTATGCGAAATAAGTCCCAATGAAAGTGGCAACAACATAAACAGCACTTCGATGGCGACGCCAAGCGATGCGACACACCACAAGACAAAGTTCGTCAATGTGGCAAAAACCGCCAGTGGCAGATGTTCCGAAGGATTCTCGAGACGCCAGAGGCGATACGTCATGAAAAGGTTACCGGTAACGACCCACGTTCCAACCACCAATAAGACCAAACCGAGGTAAAACGCAGGATGTGCAATCAGCGAAGGATAGAACGTATAGAGCACGTTTGCCTGATTGGTAATCAGGGCATAGAGCACCAACAACAATCCAACCAACATGAGTCCGTATGCAACCCAGACGAGTCTGGTGCTCCACATCTGGCGCTTGAGAGAGCGAATGAGGACGAAGTAACTAAACCCCACGATAAAAAACGTCGTGAAGAAGAGCGCATTCATCACACCATGGACGGTCAATGCTTGGTAGTAGTACGAAAAAACGGGAATCGCCCACTTGAGTGCAGGTGCCCGCCGAAAAACCTGGAACGGGCCTAAGAAAATACCGACGAAGAGTGCCAGCAAACCGGTCACTATGTGTGAGCCGACGATCCACTGTTCTGCAGTCAATAAACCTAATTTAGGGAACGTCAGTTCCGGTGTTTTCACGTATGGTTTTGTGTGTTGCATTGTTTTTGCCTTACTGTACGTCAATCGTCGCGACCATCGCCTGATGTCCTGGTCCACAGTATTCATGGCAGATGATGCGGTACTTGCCGGGTTTTTTGAACGTCACGTCGACCTGCGAAATTTGACCGGGCAGCAGCATGACGTTGACGTCGTGTTGTTCAACATAAAACCCGTGCGTGACGTCCAAACTCGTCGCAATGATTTTGAGGCTGCTGCCTGCTGGCAACGAAATCGTCGGTTGTGGTTCTTTGGAACCAACATCGAACTTCCACATTTTGGCAACGACATGCAAGGTGTAGGCATGTTCACTGTCTTGCGTGAGCCCAGGATGTGCAAATTCGGATTCTGCTAGTTTTGCAGGGTCAATGCGCCCGACTGGGCTCGGCAAGCGAACGCCGAAAACAACGACGGATGCCACAATAGCAGCCGCAAATGCGCCGAAGACGACGCCGACGGCGATAATCCAATAGCGTTCGAGACGATCGATATGCATACTTAATTCCCTCCCCGTTCGATGACGACCAAGAACCAAATGTAGCCCCAGTACACGACATACCCAAGAAGCATAATCATCACAAATAGGAGCGTGCCTACCGGTGAAAACTCATCCTTCTCGTCGTGCGGGGTTGTTGGCGGATTGTCCATCGAGTCCTCCTCTGCGTGTTCGTGTATGCCACCCCGGTGAAAAAATCGCCCTTCGGTCTCGTAAGGCGTTGCATTGGGTGACATATGGCAATGCCGATGTCGGCATAGATCCACGAAATAAAGAGGACGGGAGGGTGGCTACTGAACCGTCGTAGATTCGTGTGTGTGCTGCTCTACGCAAAGCACAAAAAAACTGTATGCTATGTTTTGGTAAACATAACAACAGCATGCAGAAACACGAAAACAACGTGTAGCAGGTGACGTCCATTTTGCCCCCATTCGGGAAGCTGTGTTGAGGCTTCTAGGTCGCATATGCGACAGTAAAATAGGTGTGGTGGGTCAGGTGGGATTCGAACCTACAACTCATTGCTTAAAAGGCAAGTGCTCTGCCATTGAGCTACTGACCCACACACCAACATTATAACGCGTCAAATATGACTTTGCAAATAACTCCTGTGACTGTTTTCGGGCCTTATCCCTTCACACTGATGGGGAGCTGTTCAGGACGCGTTCCTGTCAACCGATAAACGGCATTGGCGATTGCGCCTGCGATGGGGCCAATGGGTGGTTCACCCATCCCGCCTGGTGCAGCGCTACTCGGAACAATGACTACCGTGATATCTGGCGCTTGGCGGTTGCGGAGAAGCGGGTACCGATCGAAGTTGGATGCGCCGAACGCACCGTCAACCACCGTGAGTGCTTCGATGAGGGTAGAGCTGACGCCCATCATGATGCCGCCTTCGGTTTGAGCGACGACACCATCGGGGTTGATGACGAGGCCGCAGTCGACCGCAGCGTAGACATGATGGACGCGAACCTCTCCGTTTTCGATCGAGACATCGGCGATTTGCGCGACGCAGGTCCCTGCATCGGCAGAGCAAGCAAGACCAAATGCATGCCCTGCTGGGGGGCCATCTTGCCAGCCTGCACGGGTTGCAACGGCCTCGAGGGTAGCCTTCATGCGTGTCCCGAATTCGCTGTTGGGGAGATGCTTGAGGCGGAATGCAAGCGCATCAGTGCCTGCAGCTTCGGCGAGTTCATCGATAAAACTCTCGATGGCAAAGCCATCCGCCAACAGTCCCAAACCACGCCAAAAGCTCGTTGCTACGGGGAGTGCGACGCGCTGTGCGGTCATGAGCCGACCAGCACTCGCGGTGTAGTACCACTTGGCTCCGCGTACGGCGCCGATATCCCAGCCGAGGAATGTCCCGACAGCGGGAGGGAAAATGGTCAACAACACGTCGCCACTTGCTTGGTGATGACTGAGCGCTTCGATCGTGCCGTCGGCGCTCAGACTGCCACGCATGACGTGGTGCGTTGGTGGCCGTACATAGCCGTTATGGAACTCATCTGCGCGTGACCAGGCAATTGCGACCGGTCGTTGTGCTGCTGCAGACAAGCGTGCAGCCTCTACGCCGAGTCCCTCATCGAGACGACGACCGAATCCACCGCCGAGATACACCGGGTGTACGATTACCGACTGCACATCTCGATTGAGGGCTGCGGCAATCGCGTTTGCCATGCCGGCGGGAACTTGGGTCGACACCCATGCATCGACACCATCGGAGCGAACATCCACTACAGACGCTTGCGGTTCGAGGTGTGCATGGGCAGCCATCGGGGTACGAAATTCGCGTGTGTATACGTTTGGCGCTGCAGCGAGGGCCGTGTGTGCATCCCCATCGCGTTGAATTTCGACGCCTGTAGTCGGGTCGACGGTGGTTGCAGCGTCGATGGCTGCTTGGCTGACGAGTGGTTCGGGGAGCTTCCATTTGATTTGCATGGCGTTGAGCGCCGTCTGGGCCTGTGCTTTGGTTTCGGCGACAACTCCCACAAAGGTACCATCGACAACCACTTTGACTACACCCGGCAACGTCGCAGCATCTTTTTGGTCGACGGTATCAATGACTGCGCCAATGATGCGAGGCCGTGCAATGACGCCCCAAGCCATGTTGGGGAGGCGCACATCGTGACCGTAAATGGCATTTCCCGTCACTTTATCTGGGATGTCGATGCGCTTTTTTGGTGTTCCAATAAGTGTAAATGTGGCAGCATCTTTGAGCGTCGGTGCCTCGGTCGGGACGGTCCACTCACCGGTGTGGGCGGCGACAACTTCCCCATAGGTCCGCACGACACCGGCTTCGGTGGCAAAACCGGTGCCCGTGTGCGTGAGTGTCGCCACGGCGACGTTGAGTTGGGTTGCTGCGGCACGTGCAAGCATTTCTCGGAGTGTTGCGGCGGCAGTCCGGAGGGGCAGGTAGTGCGACACGACGCTTTCGCTATTGCCGGTACCGTTGGGATCTTGGACCGGAGATCCGGTGGGATCCATGACCACGCGGACGTTTTCCCATGGGAGGTTGAGTTCTTCGGCTGCAATCTGGGCGAGTGCGGTCAAAATGCCTTGGCCCATTTCGATTTTCTGCACATGTACGGTCAAGATGTTGTCGGCACTGAAGCTGAGCCATTGTGTCGGGGAAGCAGCTGGCGCACCACGGCTGACGGCTTTTTCGGTGCCTTCTGCAAGATCCGAAATGGCTCTGCGGAGATGATCTTTTCCTGCGACCCAGCCCACTGCCACGACAGCAGCAGTTGTCCCTATGCCAATGAGAAAACCACGGCGCGACATTTTCCAACGAAGTGAAGGCTTTGTCATTCGGTCACCGCATTCTTGAGGGAGGCTGCATGGGCGACCGCATTCCGAATGCGGTGATACGTCCCACAGCGACAGTAGTTTGCATCCATGGCATCGACAATATCAGCTCGGGTGGGATTGGGGTTCGTGGTGAGGAGCGCTGCTGCTGTCATGATTTGTCCACTCATACACCAACCGCACTGTGGCACTTGGTGTTCGATGAATGCCTGTTGCAACGGATGTAACGAGCCGTCGGGGAGGGTCAGCCCCTCAATGGTCGTGATTGATTTGCCGACCAGCTGATTGACTGGTGTCTGGCAGGCACGTGTCGCCACGCCGTCGACATGCACGGTGCACGCGCCGCATATCCCAGCGCCACAGCCGAACTTTGTCCCTGTCAAATTGAGTTCGTCGCGCAGGACGAGAATGAGCGGTCGCGAGTCACCATTATCGGCAATCGGGACGAGTGATCCATTTATCGAAAGTTCCATCGTTTTTCCTTTCACGTATCTATCAGTATACCGGGTTTATGCCAAAAATCCCGGGTCGGGTGCTCGTACAATGGAGCAAACAGACCAAGGGAGGATCTATGATCAAGCGATTCGAGGCACAGGTCGTCCTCATTAGTGGTGCGACGAGTGGCATCGGTTTTGCTACGGCATGCCAGTTTCTGGACGAGGGTGCGTCTGTCGTCTTTTGTGGACTCGAAGAAGAAGGCGCAGCAGCACTCTTGCGATATAAACCGGAACGTACGACGTGGGTAAATGTCGATTTGCGTGACCCTGAATCGTGTGTGGCATTTGTGGATGCTGCAGTGGCAAAACACGGCCGAATTGATGTCATTGTCAACAACGCTGCATCGGTTGCACGGGGTCGGATCGAGCAGACTGATGCGGCATTCTTTGATGCGATGATGGCACTGAATGTGCGTGCACCGTTGTTAATCGTCCGCCAGGCGTTGGCTTGTATGCGACAACACAACCGTGGGGCGGTAGTCGTCAATATCGGCTCACTCAATGCATATGTCGGTGCTCCCGAATTACTCGCCTATGCAACCAGTAAGGGAGCATTGATGACGATGACACGGAATTTGGCAGCTGCACACCGCCACGAAAACATTCGGTTCCATTGCTTGAATATCGGTTGGACGCATACTGATGGGGAAGACAGACTCCAACAGCAAATGAAGGGGAGCTCGGATTGGCATATCGCAGCCGGAAAAACGCGGCCCACGGGGGTTTTGCTCCAACCCAGTGATATCGCCGCGGCAGTGTTGTTTTATGCGAGTCCAGCAGCAGCGGCATTTTCTGGTGCGGCAATCGATCTCGAGCAAATGCCGATTTAGCGATTTTAGGAAAAAAGCGCCGACCCCGTACCTTTTTGCCCTGCTGTGACGGTATGACTTGCGAACGTTCATACAGTTGGGTATGAATGACACAACAAGGAGGCGCATATGCGCAGCATCGCAGGGACGTTGAACAGTGTCGAACTCATCGGTTGGTTGGGGAACGATACCGAGCTCAAGACAATCGGCGCCAAAAGTAAGGTCTGTAGCTTCAATGTCGCCACGAAACGCATGACGGGCAACGCGACCAGTGGTTTTGCCTACGAGTCGGAGTGGATGACGGTAGAGGCATGGGACAAGTTGGCTGAACGCTGTGCCAAGAACTTGTCTCGGGGGAGCCGCGTGTTGGTGCGTGGAAGCTTGCTGACCCAAACCTGGGACGACAAACAGACGGGTGTGAAGCGGTACAAGACGGTGGTACGGGCGAGCGATTGTGTGGTCCTGAGTCCTGTCGAGAACGACGAAGCAGCAGACGAATCAGAAGACGCATAAAGACTGCGAAATACCTCGTACCGGTTGGTGGTGACCGGTACGAGGTGTTTTTTTATTGTTGTGCAGCGCGTTTTTTGTCGAGTTTTTGCTCTGCTGCCAGTCGTTCGAGGGGATGGTCTTGCATATTGACGAAGCGCATCGCGGCGGTGAGGATGGGGTGTGTATCTGAGAGGAGACGATAGACATCTTGGGCAACACGACGATATGATGGGTGGCCTTGTGGCGTCGAACGGAGCTCGCAAAAGTGGAAGGCTTCGCGCAGGTTCATGGTCAC
>JBJONV010000144.1:0-15681 GCA_046051665.1 Chloroflexota bacterium | reverse complement strand
GCCGTCAATCGTCGACCGATAGCTGCCCGTGGGACGATCGCCCACCTCATAGACGAGGTGTTACCCCCACAACGCCAACTCTACCCCGCGTGTGTGTTGCAATTCCAACTCCCCAGCGATTCCATCGAGGTTAATAGTCGCGAAGGCAAAGAAGACGTCATGCTCCGCACGCCGAGCGTTGCCGCACGGCTTGTCTATGCAGGATTCAAGGCGCCGCAACAATTCCCCGTTGTGGGCGATGTATTGCTCCCGTTCCCACCTGTGCAGGTATTGGGGTATCACCATGAGTGGATTGTCGCGAGTGGGAGTGAAGGGGTGTTTTTGTTGAGTCCTGCCAATATCATGGAGCACTGTGGGCTACGGCACTTGCCCCGTGGAACGCTGGTCGTCCCGCCCTATCAATTGAGTGCCGCGCAGGCAGCACTGGTCACGCCGCATCGCGCTGCATTGCAGTCTTTGGGGGTTGAACTCCGCAACGAGGATGGGTGCACGTACCTCTGTGCAGTGCCCAATGGAAGTCGTGACATCGGACCCGCGCGTGTGGTAGCACATCTGTTGAAGGCATTCCGCGGTGGTGCGACACCCGCGCAAGCGGTAGGATGGCTCATCAATGCCGAGTGGCTGATTACGCAGCTCCGTGCCCATCCCAATCCGTGGGGTGGTCAAACAAGCCTTGTCATTGGGCATCACCGCATCCAGCATGGTCTGCGCCGGTTGTTTAGCTCTGGAGCACCTGACGAATTGCATACACCACTGCAATGACCAATACCAGCAAGATACTCAGCTCGACCACACCCAAGTTGCTTAGAAGTCGTTGCATAGTTGTCTCGTCTCTCTCATCGTGTTGTGCAGTATACAATACGGCACGATACGACCGGTACACGCGGCGTTGCGTAGCGTACGTTCGATGGTATTATCAGTGTACACAAACAATCAAAGGGAACAGTCATGTCACGACTCAAAGTCGGCGTTCAACTCAAAAACCAACATACCACCTATGCCGCATATGCCGATGCCGTCCAACGTGCCGAAGCAGCAGGTGTCGATTCATTGTGGAATTGGGATCACTTCTACCCGTTGTCCGGCGATCCCGAAGGCGCTCACTACGAAGGTTGGACGCTCTTGACCGCCATTGCAACCTTAACAACACGCGTCGAATTCGGCTGTCTGGTGCTGTGTAATAGCTATCGCAACCCGCGCTTGTTGGCGCATATGAGCAAAACGCTCGACCACATCAGCAATGGTCGCTACATCCTCGGGATAGGAGCTGGCTGGTTCGAACGTGATTATGCAGAGTATGGCTACACATTTGGTACTGCTGGTGATCGTTTGCGGGCACTGGGTGCCAGCTTACCTACATTCCGAGAACACTGGGCACGCGAAGTTCCCAAGCCGGTCCGTGACATCCCGATTCTCGTCGGCGGTGGTGGTGAAAAAGTCACATTGAAGTTGACCGCACAGCATGCCAACATATGGAACGGATTCGGTCCGCCCGAAACCTATGCACACAAAAATCGCGTCCTCGATGAATGGTGTGCCCAGGTCGGGCGCAACCCTGCCGATATTGAGCGTTCGGTGACCATTGGTCCCGATGACATCGACCAGTGTGATGCCTTCTTGGCTGCGGGTGCTACACACTTCATCATGGGGCACGAATTCCCATTCGACCAACAGGCCTTCACCCGATTGGTTGCATGGCGCGATGCTCACCAGAAGGGCTAACCACAACCGTGACTCCCGTTGAGCGGGGGTCTTGCTGGAACCGCCAAATGATAGCAATCTACGACAGTGGTATCGGCGGTGCAAGTGTCTTATTGGCACTCCGGGCACTCGCACCGGACGTCGACATTCTGTATCTCGCCGACCAAGCACGTTGCCCCTATGGCAACCGGACGCAAGCAGACATTCAAGCAATCGCCCTCGATTGTGCGAGCTGGCTGGTACGTCACGGGGCTTCCCCGATTGTCGTTGCCTGCAATACCGCAAGTGCCGCTGCATTGAGTCTCCTCCGTGCACAATACCCCGATACGCCGTTTGTTGGGATGGTCCCTGCCGTCAAACCCGCCGCACAACGCAGTGTGAGTGGGGTGATTGGCGTCATGGCTACGGCGGCCACCTTGCAAGGCGAATTGTTGGCAGATGTGACCCGTACCCATGCACCGCATCTGACCGTTGTCGGCCAAGCATGTGTTGGGTTAGTCGACTTCGTCGAAGCGGGCGATACGGATTCAGCGACACTCCACACCGCCGTCGCCTCGCATGTCACGCCGTTGCTCGATGCCGGCGCGGATGTCATTGTCTTGGGATGCACACACTACCCATTTTTGCAGCGTGCCATCGCTGCTGCTGCACCGGGGGTAACACTCATCGACCCATCACCTGCCGTCGCGCAGCAAGCACTCCGTACGGCGCTTGCACATGGAATCAATGTCGTTGGGTCGGGGCGCACCGAGTACTACACCACCGGTGATGCCGCGCATTTACGTTGGCAAATCGATGCGCTCGGCCTCCCAGCAGGCACCGTGCGCACACGTCGTCTGGAGGGCTCAGTATGACCATGGATTGGATCGGGTTACTCTGCTCGTACCTGTATGCCGGCGGACTTCTCGTCTTCGCCGAGGTACTGCATCGCCGGTTTGCGGTGCCGACCGACATTACCCGCAAAATCGTGCATGTCTCGGCAGGGATGTGGATTTTCGGCGTCCTGTACTTCTTCAGGAGCTGGCAGATCGGGATTATTCCATTCGCGACGTTCATCGTATTGAACTATGTGTTCTATAAAGTGCGGTTATTCAAAGGGATCGACAGCCAAGACGCGAGTCTGGGCACCGTGTATTTTGCGGTCTCGATTACGACGGTGACCCTGGCGTTGTGGCGCCCCGAAGGTCCCATTGATCATGGTCCAGCCGTTGTCGCCGGCGTCATGGCGATGACCTGGGGTGATGCGTTGGCGGCTCTCATCGGCAAGCACTATGGCACACATCGCTACACCCTCAATGGTAGTACACGGAGCTACGAAGGCAGTGCGGTCATGTTTGTGGTAACGGCAGTGGTGGTCGCCCTGACTTTGTCTTTATTGCCGGGATCGTCGTTGTCGCCCTATGCTGATCTGAACTCACCCGCGACGATTGCCGTTGCCAGCCTGGCTGGGGCTGCGGTAGGGACAGTTGTGGAAGCGCTTTCGCCACATGGTACCGACAACTTGAGTGTGCCCATCTGTGTCGCGTTGGTCGCCCTCATCGCGGGATGATTATCCAGAGCGCGGATTACACGAACAGTCACTCTTGCAACACGAAACCGGGAATGCATCGAAATGCAATCCCGGTTTTCATAGTTACGGCTCTCAACATATCACGACTTGAAGGATCGACTGTCTGAACATCCATCTGATAACTGATAACTGTTACCTGACACCTCCTCCGTCACGCTGCGGCAACGCAACCCGATAATGCATCAATACGACACCGACAACGCCCATCAGTGCAAGCACGACGAAGAGCCCACTATAGCCAAACACTCCTGCCATCCACCCTGCCATAATGGGTGACACTGCGGATATCGGTGCATAGAATGTATTGGCAGTAGCGATATACGTCGGGCGCATTTCGGTCGATGCAAAGCTCATCACCATCGTAAAACTCGACAGTTGATAGCCGCCCAAAGAGATACCACCCAAGACAAAGATCGGGTAGAACCAGAGCTCACTCGGCGCAAAGACCGCCAACGCGAGCGAAAGCGCACCGAGGATTCCCGACAAGACCAGCACGTATTTGTGCCCCCAGCGATCAGACAGGGCACCGAGCCCAAAGTTCCCGAGTGCTTGGGCAGCCAACAGCGTCACCGTAAATGCACCGACGGTACTGCCGGTCGATTGGAACCGATCGAGTGCCGCTGCAGTGACGAAACTCTGTCCCAACATCCCCAACGAGATGCCGGTACGTGCAACCAGATACCACGTAAAGGGATGATCGTCACGTAAAATCCGTGGCATGTCTTTGAGCAATGCCCAGATGGGCTGCTTGGGCTGCGGTGGAATTGCAGGCTCGACGGTCATCATCAAAAAGAAGTACGACACAAAGAGACAGACAAATGCTCCCAACGACAGGACGCCGATGTTTACCGGGAACGTGTAGCCGGCGAGGAGCGTTTGGTCAAGAACTACAAGCGGTTCACTCGCCAAGATCTTGGTGGCCACGGCAGCACCGGCCACGCCCAACAGACTACCGACTCCGCTTTGGAAGCCGAAGAACGTGCCCCAGCGGTGCTCGGGGATAACCCTGCCGATGAAGTCCTGCCAGGGGATCGATGTCGCGCCGGCACTAAACATGTGGAGCGAGTACAACCCAAAGAAGATAATCAGCGTCATCTGCGCATCGAATGCATTCCCGTTGATAAGCCACAACCCCATCACCAACCACGGCAAACGCTCAAAGAACGTCCCAATCAACATTGCCGGCTTGCGTCGCCAGAGGTGGGCAATCATCGGGGCAACCACCAAACCCGGTAATAACCAGCCAGTATTTGCGATGGTGGGGATGACTCCTTGGACCCAACTCTCTTTTGAATACTGCTCAACAAAGTATGGCAGCACCGTGAAGCGCGACACCATGCTCATGCCAAACATGAACAGACCACCTTCGATAACATTCAACAGAAAATTCCGCCGCGCGTGTTTGGCGACAAACGCCGCAGTTGCATCACTCATTCCCCACCCCATTCTGATCTATGGCATACCAACGGTTTGACAGTCACTACCCGCTCAGGTATGCTACTATTTGTGACATTCATCGCAAAGTACGGTGGTTATGCAGACGTTCACGCAGGCGCAACAACAACACGTCCAAGACATCGAAGCCGTCATCCGTGCGCGATTGACGCCGCATGCAAGCCAAATCGTCGAAGAGGCACTCAATAGCACCGCCGTCGCCATCCCACGTGGCGTCATTGCCGGTATCGTATTGGCGTGTGCCCAACTCGCCGCTGAACCATCTGCGACTGCACCACATGCTGCTGCTGCGCTCGAGCTTATCCGCGCCGGGGCGTCGATGCATCGTCGCTTGTTTGCATCACGTCCTTCAAACGACGCCCCAGCAAGCATGCTCCATGGGCCGACGCTGATGTTGGGTGATTACTTTTATGCCTTAGCTGCATCCGAAATGGCCGAAGCACCACAAGCCCCTATCATCGCAGATTTTTCGACCTGTGTCATGCAACTCTCAGAGGCGTTTTTAGCAAGTTTGCCGCACGACAGCGATGTGAGCATTGCACGGAGCCTCCAACACATCGACGACGTCGAAGGCACCCTCGTATTGCGTGCCCTGCGTGCTGGCCTCGTCTGCGCGCAATTGCCGGTCACGTACCTCGATATCGAAGCACTGGCCACGGCCATTGCGCGGATGCATGCACTGGCAATCCAATTGCACGAAGCACAAACCAGCCCACTCCACTCATACCAGCGTGGTCACCTCATCGTGCCACTCGCCTATGCACTCACGCAGCATCCGAGCGAAGCACAACGTGCCATCAATAATCTCGACGAAAACGCCCTCATCACGTTGCTCCACGAGTCGGGGATCATCACCGCGTGCACTGCGCTGAGCGACGCTGCCGATGTGACTGCTGCACGCATCATTGCGACCCTGCCCATCGGGAGCAGTCGTCAGTGGTTGGATGCAATCCGTCACCCAAACACGAACCCCCTCACCAGCGCGACACCGTTAGTTCCATAATCCGAATACCTGGCGACAGTACTCCACCCCCAACGCACCAAGAGCGACCATGCACATGCGTTGCGGGATGGTTTGGCGTGGCCATGTAGCGACGAGCACTCCGATTGCTATGACCGGCAGCAGCATCCCTGCCTGTACCAGGTATCCGTCGTTCGGACACCCAGCGATGCGGGTCAGGACCAATGTGCCGCATGTGTGCAAGAACGATCCAACGAACACCACCCAACTCACGACGAGCAGTGCCCGACGACGCGCAGTCATACCGCTCCCCAATGCCACCCACGCCGCAGCAGCCAACACCACAACATCGACTTCGCCGATGCGTGGGATGCCAGAAACCGGTACGCAGATCAGCAAAAACCACGCTGCCATGAGGTGCATCGGCTGTTGCCGCGGCCAGCCCAACGCAGGTGCGCGCCACCATGCCACGACCAAAAATACTACAGCCGGCAAAACCCCGATACGAAGCCATGCATGCAACACACTCGTCAGATTATGCATCAGGCACCTCAGTCCGCCACTGCATCCATGCAGCCCACAAGAGCACGATGACCAGCCCCACGGCTTGCCACGGGAGGTGGGCGACAATCCGCTGCGTTGCATCGGCCACTGCCAACGCGTCATCGCTGTAGAGTACTCCAAATGGCGAAAGACTCGTCTGCAGTCGAGCGACACTACTTGTCACCGGCAGGACACACCAGACCAGCAGAACCACCAGCCACTGGCCAACACGCCAAGTACTCTGCTGGAGCTGCTCGAGGAAGGGCACCATCAGCAATCCAGCGACGAGGGAATAGCCGCCACTGGCGAATGCTGCGAGGACCCCCCACCAGGTCCATGCAGACAGGAGCGCCAGCGGCGCCACCGAACACACCAGAGCCCACGGCAACACCGCCAGCGCTGCACTACTGTTGAGTCCACACAATGCCAGAACGGCCGCGTCCCAATGCTGCCTACGGTCGCCTCGCAACCAGCGGACCGCGGTCAGACACGCTGCAACAACGAGCACCAAGACGTCCAACCCATTCGGCCATGCGACCGTCGCTGCCATATGGAGCACGGGGATAAGCGCCAACACGCGTAATGATGATGATGTGGCAAGCGGCACACATCCGACCAGCAGTACGACACACCAGCGGAGCAACGGATCACCCGCAATCCAGGGCATCAACAACGCCACTGCCAACACCCCCCGCTCCCACCATGCCAACGGTGCCGTCAGCGTAGCACCGAGCGACACTGGGCTGGGTAGCGCTGCGAGAACCCAACTCAATTGCATGCGCCGCGCTGGGCCACAACCAAGAATGCGCACGCTCATCAGCACGACCGCTATCAAACCGAGCACACCCAAAGCAGGGATAATCGTTGTGGTTGCCAATGCAGCCAGGATACCCATATTGGTCAGCGTGCGTCGCTGCATGATGGTCCCTTTTTTTGATAAAAACGAGGGGCAATCGTCGATTGCCCCTCGCCACCAGAACACACAGCTTATGCGCCGACGGGCTCGCCTTGTGCTGCCAAGCTCCGGAGCACATAGTGCAAAATGCCACCGTTGCGGTAGTAATTCAATTCACCTTCGGAGTTGATACGTACCTTGGCATTGAATGTCGTTGTTTTGCCATCCAGCGATGCCGTCACGGTCACGATTTGGCCCGGTTGTAGTGCTTCAATCCCTTGGATGTCAAACGTCTCGCGGCCGGTCAAGCCCAATGATGCAGCGTTTTGGCCATCGACGAAGGTCAGCGGCAATACGCCCATTCCGACCAAGTTGGAGCGATGGATGCGTTCGAAGCTTTCGGCAATCACCGTACGTACACCCAGCAAGAACGTGCCTTTGGCTGCCCAGTCGCGTGACGACCCGGTGCCGTATTCCTTGCCGGCCAAGATGACCAGCGGGGTCTGTTCTTTTTCGTATTGCATGGCTGCGTCGTAGATCGACAACTGTGCGCCGCTCGGAATGTGGACGGTGTACCCGCCCTCGACCCCGGGGACCATGGCGTTTTTGAGGCGGATGTTGGCAAAGGTGCCACGCATCATCACCTCGTGGTTGCCACGGCGTGCGCCGTATGAGTTGAAGTCTGCCGGAGCGACATCGTGCTCTTCGAGGTAGATACCAGCCGGCGACGTTTTGGGGATGTCGCCTGCGGGCGAAATATGGTCCGTCGTCACACTGTCACCGAGGATCGCCAACGCCCGTGCGCCACGAATCGACGTCATCTTGGGCAATGCTTTGGTCATACCCTTGAAGTACGGCGGGTTCTGCACATAGGTCGATTGGTTGTTCCAGGTGTACAAATCACCTTGCGGAACCGGAAGTTGGTTCCAGGTTTTGTTGCTGGTAAAGACGTTGCCGTATTGTGAACGGAATAAATCAGCGCTCAATGCGCGATGGAGTGCATCGTTGATTTCGGCTTCGGAAGGCCAAATATCTGCCAAAAAGACCGGTTTTCCATCGCTCCCGACACCGAGTGGCTCGTGGTTCATATCGATATCGACCGTACCTGCGATTGCGAAGGCAACCACCAACGGTGGCGACATCAAGTAGTTGGCTTTGACGATCGGGTGGATGCGTCCTTCGAAGTTTCGGTTGCCGCTCAACACCGCCGACACGACCAAATCACCTTGCTTGGTAGCTGCAGTGACTGCTGCATCGACAGGACCGGAGTTGCCGATACACGTGGTACAGCCATAGCCGATAACGTTGAAGCCAAGCTGGTCGAGGTATTGCTGGACGTCGGCTTTCTTGAGGTATTCGGTAACCACGCGTGAGCCAGGTGCCAGCGATGTTTTGACATACGGGGCACTTTTGAGGCCACGCGCAACGGCCTTCTGTGCCAACAACCCAGCAGCCATCATGACCGATGGATTCGAGGTGTTGGTGCACGAGGTAATCGCCGCAATCACTGCCGACCCGTGGGTCATGCTCGTCTTGGTACCGTTGATCGTGAGCGGGACGCGAGCGCTGGCGTAGGTATCGGTATGCGTTCCTGCGTTGACCGTGGCCGCTACACCGGATTTGTTGAATACCTTGCCCATTGCGTCGTTGAATGACGTTTTGAGGCTCTTGAGTGCGACACGGTCCTGCGGACGACGTGGCCCTGCAACGGCTGGTTCGATGGTGGACAAGTCGAGTTCGAGCATCGAATTGAAGGTCGGGACAGGCATGCCGTCGACTCGGAACATCCCTTGGGCTTTTGCGTATGCTTCGACCAGGGTGACCACTTCTTCGGTACGACCGGTGCCACGCAGGTACTTGAGGGTCTCGTCGTCGATCGGGAAGAAGCCACAGGTTGCACCATACTCTGGCGCCATGTTGGCAATGGTAGCCCGGTCTGCCAGGCTGAGTGCACTCAGGCCATCACCACAGAATTCGACGAACTTATCGACCACACCGTGCTTGCGCAATAGCTCGGTCACGCGCAACACCAGGTCGGTGGCAGTGGCGCCGGGTGACAAACGGCCCGTCAAACGCATCCCGACGACTTCGGGTGTGAGCATGGCCAGCGGCTGCCCGAGCAGTACTGCTTCGGCTTCGATACCGCCGACGCCCCAGCCCAATACGCCCAATCCGTTGATCATCGTGGTATGGCTATCGGTACCGACCAAGCTGTCGGGCATGGCAACATCTTCGCCGTCGATGTTCTTGACGAGGACGCCCTTCGCCAAAAACTCGAGGTTGACCTGATGACAAATGCCCGTTTCGGGCGGGACCACACTGAAGTTCGTAAAGCTCTGTTGGCCCCAGCGCAAGAACTCGTAGCGTTCACGATTGCGCGAAAACTCGAGGTCGGCGTTCATTTGTACGGCCATGCCATTGCCGAACGCGTCTACCTGCACCGAATGGTCGATGACCAAATCGGCTTGGGCGAGCGGATTGATGCGGGCAGGATCACCACCCAATTGCTTCATGGCATCGCGCATCGCAGCCAAATCGACGACTGCCGGCACACCGGTGAAGTCCTGCATCAACACGCGCGCTGGCTTGAATGCCACTTCACGCGTCCCGGCACTTGCTGGGGTCCACTGTGCCATCGCTTCGACGTCTTCGGCGCTGGTGAATCCATCGCCTATATTGCGGAGTAATGCTTCGAGGACGACTTTGATCGAGAACGGCAATGTAGCTAAATTGACGCCTTTGAGCTTGTTGAGCGCATCAAGGCGGTAAATGACGTAAGCTTTTGAACCAACTTTGAGCGGCGCACGGGCACCAAACACATCATGTAATGCATCACTCATGAAGACGACCCTTTCACACAGCACACGCACCGGTACATGCGGCGTGCACGACAGACGCTATTATAATGCCAATCTGCCGTATCTCTAACACGTAACCTGGACCGGAGCCAGGTCGAAGCCCGATACTTCTGCGCGTATCACATCACCAGCGGAAATCGCAGGTGGTGGTGTCAACGTGCCCGAGCTGATAATCTCGCCCGCAGTCAATGGCGCAAACTGCGGTTGATTTGCCGTAATAACCCCGAGTGCGGCCAGTGCTTTGGCAGGGTTGCCCAGCACGATTTTGCCGGAGCCTTCGCCAGCCAGCGTGTCGTTCTTGTAGATCCGCGCCGTGACACTGCCCAACGCCGCCACAATCGCAACCAAATCGTCATCTGCGCTGATCATGCGCTTTGGACCGACATACAGTGCACGATGGAGTCCGAAACCCGATACGGCATCCACGCCTTGGAACTTCCAATCGGGGTATGGGCACGACACCACCTCGAAGCCCAATGCAATCCAGGCAACTGCAGATAATGCATCGACGGGGTCACCTGTGCCAGGGACGGAGGCCTTGAGTCCAAACATGATTTCGGGCTCGATTTTGGGTTGCATTGCACCCCGCAAATCGTGGCTGGTATGGCCAGCAGTGGTATCGAACACCGTTTTGTCGTAGACATACCCCCACACCGCCGTATTGAGCTTCATCGCGGCCCACGCAGTGGGATTCGTGAAGCCTATTTTGCGACCGACAGGAGTCATCCCACTCGTCAGGGCGACATCGAGGTGGATTTTGGCGACGGCATATGCGTCGGCCAGGGTGTATGCAGGGTTGTCGGACGGCGGCGCTGTCAGAGTGCTGTTTTGGCGGGACAACAAGAGTGCATTTGCAACTGTCGTGTGATTCATCGCTTCCTTCTTTCGTTGTCTAAGAACATCAGGAAAAACTTACCAATCGAACTGGAACGTGTGATGCAGACCGCGCAAGGCTGATTTTTCGGTGATTTTGACAATCATCATCCGTCGATCATGTACGATGCTGATCCCATTGGTCGGTTGTACCACGCCATCGATCGACAATGTCGCACCGTCAGGTACCGCATCGGGGATGGGTATGGTGATGGTCGCAAAGGTCGCCGTACCCGTCGTCTGCAACGTCAGCCGGTTCGGATCGTACTGCCAGCGGTACGCGACATAGGCGGAACTCGCGGGGTACCGTGCGACCACAAATGCCTGCCGGACCTTCGAAGAAGCCCAGCGTGGGCTGATTTTGGTTGCCAGGAAGGCAAATCCCGTATCCACAATACCGGCAGCACCTTCCATTAACGCACCGAGCATTGCCGATGCGCCCCAGCCGTCGGCGGCCAACGTATCTGGCCCCGAGATTCCTGGTTGACCGGTTGGATAATACCAGAGATATGACCCACCAAAACGGTTGATGAGCACCGAATAATGCTCGAGTGTATCAAATCCAAATGCCTCGAGGTTATTGCCAAATGCGGCACGCGCTAATTCACCGCCGACTAACGGCAGAATACCCCCGTTGACATATTCCCCAGGGTTCTCGCCTTTTCGCCCTGCTAAGCCATAACTCCCGGTTGGGAAGGGGGGATCTATGCTGTACCAGGGCAATGCAATCGTTGGATTTGCCTGCCCACGCGCATAATAGGTCGCCAATACAGTCTGTATCATGGGTCCAGATAACACTCCGCGGTTGAGTGCATATGCGTTCGACAGACTGAGTTGCGTCGCTTCATCGACACCAGGGGCTTTCCATGCCGGGTCTTCGGGAACAAAATGGCGAAAGAAGCTCCCGTTCCAGCTCAAGTCAGTGATTCTTTTCTGGATTACTTCGGCCTGCTGCTGGTAGGTTTTCGCGGCTTCTGGATTGTTGGCCCGTTGCTCCATCGTGGCGAGCATACGGAGTGCTTGGACCAACCCGGTGTTGTCGCCATGGAATGTGCCCCACACGGTGGCTTCATCGATCCAGTGGCGTGGGGCCGAGATACCGGTATCGGGATGTGTCGTCGTTTTGCCGTACGAAAAATCCCACATGTCGATGGTATACGGCCGCCGAATCAGCCCACGAGTCGCATCCCAGCGGACCGGATCAGACGTCGTGTAGGCGATTGCGGCACGCGCATGCGGGAGCTTCTCGATCATCCAGGCATCGTCTCCTGACATTTGCCACGCCTCATAGATGCCCTGGACAAACAAAAATTCGACATCTGCTTCGACCTCTTTGCGGCCTGCCTTCACTCCCAACGCAGGATTATCGACCCAGTCCGGCACGCTTCCATCCGGCAGTTGGGCCGCTGCAAAAGCATCTAAGAGGCTTTTCACATCGGACTCGATATACCGAAAGCCACGCCCTTGATAGACATGATCACGCAACCAGAACAACGGATTGTCTGGTGATCGGTACCCATTGACCGTCGTACCGTTAAGCTGATACGTCCGCGAACTTTGACGCAGAAATGACGTCGTTTGGGTGTAGA
The DNA here is from genome assembly GCA_046051665.1 of Chloroflexota bacterium. Classification (GTDB taxonomy): domain Bacteria; phylum Chloroflexota; class Chloroflexia; order Chloroflexales; family Roseiflexaceae; genus UBA965. Next base: position 3,236 of record JBJONV010000144.1, on the reverse strand, counting down.
TGTCGGTATACAGCGGGACATCGGTCAATAGGGTGGAATCAGCAACCAGCGTGTGGATGACTTTGGGTTGCACGACCACGCGATCGCCATCGAGTATGGTAATCGTCGCAGGACCAAGCACCCCGCCAGATGTCACCTTAAATTGGATGACACCTGCATCGGCGGGAACCACCTGGCGCGACAACTCGGTGCCTTTTGCGTCACGGTGGACGACGGTCGCCGCGCGCAGGGTGGTCGGCACCGATCCATAAAACGACAGCGTCGTCAACGGTTGCACCGTCAAGTCAGCGGCAGATTCGGCAACGTGCTGTGGCGGAGCAGGCTGCTGTGTGACCACAATCGGTGATGGGCTGGGGTTTGCCGGTTGTGGCAGTGTCGCAGTCGGGACGGTCGTTGTACGTGCTGGGGTACATGCACTCACCAGGAACACAACGACAACCCAGTAATTCCACCGTGTCTTCATTAGCCCTCCATTGTCCAGCGGAGCGCGCCGAGCGGGCCAGCATCCAGCTCAACCACATCGCCAGGTACCAACCACGGTGCACCCGCAAGCCCCAAGCTACACACCACCCCACTACTGAATATACTCGCTGCTTGGACTTCTTGGCCATCGCTGGCGTGCGCAACCGCACTGCCCATGGTGTAGTGGACATCGCGGAGATTGATGTGTGTTACGGCGATGTCATTGACCAGCAAACGCAATTCAATGCGGAATCTACCGTCTGGCAAGAGAAATTCACCGAGCTCGTCGACACACGTGAGCACAGGTCCCATCAAGACACCGAGTGGCCGCGACCATTGCCCGTGGAGCACATCCTCCGTCGCACGGTTGGCATCGACCACGGTACACAGTAACGACAATCCGAGTATTGCATCGAGGCCTTCTTCGGCATCACAATTCTGGACGTCACGACCGACCACCCAGACGACTTCGCATTCGACATCACACGCAGTTGTATCGGGGAACGGCAGAACCGCTCGGTCGCCATACAGGTGTGGTGCGAACCCTGCCCAGATGGGGATATGTTCGTACCAGTGCATCGGCAACGCGTCACCGCGTTGTTTGTAGATGGCCTCGTAGCTGGGCAAGTGAAGCGCACAACGGCGCCAATACGGGATATCGGCGAGCGGAGCAAGGAGTTGCACGTCGTTCCGACGCATCAGCATCTCGACCCCACCGAACCAATATGAGATATCGCTACTCGTCTGGAGTTGTTCGACGACTTCTTGGATGACACTGACCGCACCGAGATGCACGGTGTCATGCGTCCCACGGATAATGTCGCTGAGAGATGCCGAAGTTGTCGGGCGTTCGTCGTTGACCAGCGCCAAGCCTTCGTGGACGTCTATGATTCCATGCTCGGTGGATATTCCGGCATGTACGCGCGTTCCATCGCGGCGGAAGCTCACGAGTCTCATCCATTCTCCTCAGTCGTATGACGTCACATACACACAAAACGCAATTCCCAAGGTGGGAGAACACGACACAGATTGACATATTTTCTGCATTTGTAGTACTATACAATATAGTACACACAACACGACATTCAATAGAGGGGATCGGAGCAGCGCATGGCCGAAGCAAACGAAATACTGCAATTAGGTATTGAGGCGGCTCGTGACGGCAACCGCGAAGAAGCGCGGAATCTGTTCACACTCCTGACCAAGCAAGACCCGCAGAACATTCAAGCATGGCTGTGGTTGGCCGGCGTCTCTGACAACCCAAAGTTGCGTCGCGATGCCCTCGAACGCGCCATTGCCATCGATCCCAACAACGAAATGGCACTGCGTGGACTGCGCGCGCTCGGCGCTGACCGCCCGAGCATTGTCGACCGGGGTCGCAATGCACTGCGTGAACGCACCGGTTCACTCCTCGGCCGTTCGAGCCAGGCGAATGCACGGCCTAGCGCCGCGAGTCCGGCTGCGCGACCCAGCCAGCCCGCCGCACGTCCAAGTCGGCCAGCCCCGGTACAAACGCAGCAGAGCACGTCATCGGTATTCGCCGAAGACGAACTCACTGCCGAATTTGATGCATTTGCAGACGAGTACGACGACGAGCCACGTGGTCCAACACCCCTGATGTGGGGCGTTTTGGGAGCACTCGCACTCCTTTTGATCGTCTTTTTGGCCAGTCAATTTGTCGGTTCGGGCACTGCGTCCATTCTGCCGGCCAATCTCTTTGGCGCTACCAGCGATCCGGCGACACCGACCGCTGATGCTGCGATGACTGCCACTGCGTTGGGAACCATGACGCCAGCTGGGCCACCGACGGCGACCCCGCCACCCGTAATGCTCCTCAATCGGGATGCCACGTTGACGCTCGATGGCTGGGAGTACGGCTTGTACCCCGATCCCAGCGTTGTCAACGGTCCGATTTCATTAGCTGGTGTGCCACCCAAGGGAACGTATGTCATTGTCTTGGTGACCGTGGCCAACAACACAGGCAAAGTGCAGCCACTACCGGCGAACTTCTTTGCTCTTCTCGATGACCAAGGTCGCCGCTATGACGTCAACGTTGAACGCTCGATGAAGGTCTACGACAACGCTCCCGGATCAGCCTCTGACTTGGGCATCAGCAACGACATCGAAGCCAACGGCGTCAAAACCAGCATTGTGTTGATCTACGACGTCAACCTGGATGCCACCAATCTGCGCATGTACGGCGGGAGCAACTTGTCACAGGGCTGGGTCATCATCGATAAGGTTCAATAATGTCGGATGCCGAAGCCCAGGTATTGCTCAAAACCGTCAATCGGTTGTATCGCGAAGGTGATCACAAACGGGCACGTGCACTCCTCGAAGTATTGAGCGATGTCTACCCTGATAACCCGAAAGTCTGGTCTGCGCTGGCCACGGTAGCGCACGATAATGACGAAATGACCCACTTCCTCGCAAAAGCAGCGGCAGCACATCGCAGCACCGAATAACGACACAGAAACACCCTCAGCGTTGCTGAGGGTGTTTCTGTGTGTGGATTATCCACGCATGGCACGCAACACAGGCAATACCTCGCGCCCCAAAATTGCGATGGCTGCCAACGGGTCCGGCCCCAACGGTGGACCAAAACTGATATGCTCTGCCCCCGCTGCTACCAAGCCTTGTAACCGTGGCAACACGTCGCTGGCGGATCCGGTAATCCCGATACGGAGCATTTCGGGAGTGACCATGGCACACGCACGCGCTTCGTCGTGATCGTGTTGCATGGCATGCTCAATCGGTACAAACGCCGCCCGTGG
>JBJONV010000143.1:0-7019 GCA_046051665.1 Chloroflexota bacterium | reverse complement strand
TTGGTATGGGATCGCAAGCGTGCGTTGGATGTTTTTGGGTTCGACTATCGCATCGAGTGTTACACCCCAGCGCACAAACGCATCTACGGGTACTTTACGTTGCCCATATTGGTGGATGATGCAATCATTGGACGGGTCGATTGCAAGGTTGACCGAAAAGCGCGGGTTTTTTCGATCCGGGCACTGCATTTCGAGGCGGGATATGTCTTGTCGCCCACCGATGCAGCACGACTCGCAGCCCTCTTCGGTGCATGCGCCACGTGGCATGGTGCCCAACAGATCGAAGCACCAGGCATGGGGACGTGTGAAAACAGCACAACATTGCGGACCGCGTTCACTGCTGTTGCCCAGTTGGATGGGATAGATTACAATGAGGTCAACGCCATTTGAGTGCGTTCTTTTCTGTTTTACAGTGGGGGATCGGCATGCCAACGTATGTATACGCGTGTGACACCTGTCAGGTGCAGTTCGAAAAATTCCAGTCGTTCAACGACGAAGCACTGCGCACCTGTCCTACCTGTCAAAACGCAGTGCGGCGTGTCATCCAGCCCGCTGGAGTCGTCTTCAAAGGGAGCGGTTGGCACATCAACGATTACCGTGCCAACAAAGGCAGCGATTCGGGTACTGATGCCACGGTACCAGCACCGGTTGTACCACCGGCAGCGTCCACCGAAGCGTCGAGTACGGCACCTGCGACAGCACCGGCTGCCACACCGGCGCCTGCGTCGCCTGCACCGAGTACTTCCAGTAGCGCTACGGATGCCTGATGGGGCAGTTTATTGCATTGCTCCGTGCGGACATTGCGGCGATATTCCGTAACGACCCTGCCGCCACGAGTCTGGCTGAAGTTTTGCTGTATCCCGGATTGCACGCAATCGTGAATCATCGCATCGCACATGCACTTTGGCGCATGCGGGTGCCTTTTGTGCCACGTATGATTTCGCAGTGGTCGCGCTTTATGACAGGTATCGAAATCCATCCTGGCGCGACCATCGGGAGTGGCTTCTTCATCGACCACGGTATGGGGACGGTCATCGGCGAAACGACCGAAATCGGCGATAACGTCATGCTCTACCAGGGTGTCACCTTGGGTGGAACCGGCAAACAACTCGGCAAACGGCATCCGACCCTCCACGATGGGGTTATCGTCGGTGTGGGTGCGAGCGTTCTCGGTGCAATTACCATCGGGGGTGGCGCGCGTATAGGCGGCGGTGCCGTGGTGGTCAAAGATGTCCCACCGTTCAGCACCGCGATTGGTATCCCCGCTCGAATCGTTGCGACGCGTGACCCCATCACGGGTGAGACGCGTCGTGTCGAAGAACTCCCAGACCCCGAAGGCGATATGCTCCGTGATTTGCGAGATCGACTGCTCGAGATAGAGCAACGATTTGACGAACTCGCCGAGCAAACGTCGTCTCATACACATCATCATCATCACTCTCCCGACACCTTGCAGTCTGATGTGTGGAAGCAACTCGAACATCCAGACGATGCATTGCTTGTCGATCCTGAAAAGCGAAAGGATCGTTCCCTTGACAATTCAGCTCTATAACACCATGACGCGCAAAACCGATGCGCTCAACCCGATTACCCCTGGTTTGGTACGCATGTATGTCTGTGGCGTCACCGTCTATGACCGGGCGCATATCGGTCACGCAATGTCGGCCATGGTCTTCGACGTCTTGCGACGCTATCTCGAATTCCGCGGCTTGCAGGTTATGCATGTGGTGAACTTCACCGACGTCGACGACAAAATCATTAATCGGGCAAATGCCCTTGGACGTGACCCGGTCGAACTCGCAACAAGCTATGTGAATGAATTCCGCGAAGACCTCGAATCGTTGCACATCATGCCAGCAACGGTATACCCACGTGTGACCGAATCGATGCCACAGATTATTGCATTCATCGAAAACCTCGTCACCAAAGGGTATGCGTACGCCGCTGAGGGTGATGTATACTTCCGCGTCGCCAAAGACGCAGACTACGGTCGTTTGTCGGGTCGTAATCTGACCGAGATGGTCTCGGGAACGCGGTTTGATGTCGACGCACGCAAAGAGCATCCTGGTGATTTTGCCCTGTGGAAGGGTGCCAAACCCGGTGAACCTGCGTGGCCGAGCCCCTGGGGCGGTGGTCGTCCTGGATGGCACATCGAGTGTTCGGCAATGTCGCTCGATCACCTCGGCGAAGAAATAGATATTCATGGTGGTGGTAACGACCTCGTCTTCCCCCATCACGAAAACGAAATCGCCCAGAGTGAGAGTCTGACGGGCAAAACGTTCGCCCGCCATTGGATTCACAACGGGATGCTCCAGATTCAGACCAAACTGGATGATGGTACCTATAAGCTCGAGAAAATGTCCAAATCATTGGGCAACGTCGTCACCATTCGTGAGTTCTTGGCAGAGCATCCGGCCGATGCGTTGCGACTCGTGGTGTTGTCGAGTTATTACCGCAATCCACTCGCATACGGCATCGATATCGTGGCCGACCAGGAACGCAAACTCGATCGGATACGCGGTGGCTTGGCCGCTGCCACTGGGACAACAACGAGTGGTGATGCAGTTGATCGGCTGAATGCTGCTGTGGCTGCCGCTCGGCCGGCTTTTATTGCGGCAATGGACGACGATTTGAATACATCGGTCGCCCTTGCGACGATTTTCGAATTGACGCGAGCCATAAATGTTGCCCGTGATGCAGGAGTGTGTGGAGCTGCGTTCGATGCAGCCCAAACCGAATTGCGGGCCTTATGTGGCGTCCTCGGTTTGACGCTCGAGTCCGGTCCGAGTGCCGTCGCCGAAGCAGCCCCGTTTATCGAATTGCTTATCGAATTGCGCGCGGAATTGCGCAAGGCAAAGCAATACCAATTGTCTGATATGGTCCGCAATCGATTGGCGGACCTTGGTGTAACCCTCGAAGATAGTGCGCAAGGAACGCGTTGGAAGGCATAAATCCATGGCATGGCTCGAATGTAGTGTTGAAGTGGAAGCAGAAGCCGTAGAATCCGTCAGTGAACTCATGGCGTCATATGGGTATAACAATGGCGTCGCCGTCGATCAACCGGTCATCCATGGCGCGGATGGTCCCGATTATCGGTACGACACCGAACGCCCAGTGACGGTTCGTACCTGGATTCCCGTTGACCAAAAAAGCGAAGATGCCCGTGCCAAACTCGAACAAGCACTGTGGCACTTGAGTCTGCTGCGCAAGGTCGGGCCGCTCAAAGTAACCCAACTCGAGGAGCAGCTGTGGGCTGAGGCTTGGAAAAAGCACTACACCGTTCAACGCATCGGGAAGCGCTCTGTCATCGTGCCATCGTGGCTCGATTACACGCCATTGCCCAATGACATCATCCTCAAACTCGACCCAGGTATGGCCTTCGGGACGGGATTGCACCCCACCACCCGGATGTGCACCCAACTTCTCGAAGAATACATGCCAGCACATACGCGTGTGATGGATTTGGGGTGTGGTTCAGGGATTCTGGCTATAGTTGCAGCACATTTGGGAGCCAAAGAAATCCTCGCCATCGATACAGACCCGATCGCTGTCGAAGCAACAGTTGCCAATGCTGCCATCAATGGCGTATCTGCCAACATGAAAATCTTCGAAGGAAGCCTCGGTAAGGGGAATTCACTCGGCCACTGGTTGAGCTGGGACGCACCAGATGTCCCCAGTGGCACTGCGGTCAATCCCGAATCGCTCCAATGTGATGTGATTGCTGCCAACCTTATCGCCAAAGTATTGGTGTTTTTGGCAGATGACATGTATGCCGCCCTCAAACCGGGTGGGCTGTTGATTAGTTCGGGGATTATCGCAGACCGTGAAGACGAAGTTGCCCTAGCCTTTACGGCAGCAGGGCTGGAGCGGCTCGATCGGCGTAGCGAAGGCGATTGGGTTGCGTTGTATCATCGTCGCCCGCTCGCATAGTTCCCGAGGGCTTCACATGCAGCCTCTGCCATCATTAAGCAATACGGTGCGGTTTTTCGTCGATCCTGCGGCTATCGCTGCGGGTTCGACAACGCAAAGTGAACTCATCCATCAATGGACCCGCGTTTTGCGCTTGCGTGTCGGTGCTGAACTGTTGTTGTTGGATGGGACAGGGATGGCATATCATGTCGTCATAACTGCACTTGAAGTAAAAAAAGCCAGCTGGAATATCATCGCATCTGGTACCGCAACAGGTGAACCACGCCAAGAACTAACCTTGTGTGCCGCATTGATACGCCCGGAACGTTTTGAATGGCTCTTACAAAAAAGCGTCGAACTCGGGGTCACACGCATCATCCCGCTGCTCTGTGACCGTACTCGTGCCGAGGCCTCCTCCACGCACAACAAACATGCACGCTGGCAACGAATCGTCATCGAAGCAGCCGAACAAGCCTGTCGCGGGAAAATCCCTGAATTGCACCACGCAGTGCCATTGAAAGAGATTCGGGTACCTTCGCAAGACCAGGTTTTTTGGCTGCACGAAGGGTCTGGTACGCGGCCGTTACGCCAACTCCTCACCCCGGAATTGATTCCAACCTGGGTGATATCAGGACCAGAAGGCGGATTGAGCCCTGCGGAGCAGCAGTGGTTACAGGCACACACCGGATGGCATGCGAGCGGACTGGGCACGCGTATTCTGCGTGCCGAAACAGCGCCGCTGGTCGCTACGACGTTGATCCTGGCTGCCGGTGGTGCCTTTGATGATGGTGTGGCATGAAGCGCGTGACGCCCATCGTTATTGCCTTTTTGTTGGGTTGGCTGACCGCAATATTGGTTGCTGGGACGCCGTATGCCGGTGACATCCAGCGTGCAATCGGCCCGGGGACAGTGGCGCAACTGCAGACGCCATGGGGCATGCGCGCCGCGTTTGCCCCCTTCTGGGAAAGTTGGCAGCTTGTTGAGGCGATTTTCTTTGAACGTGCCCGGATCGACCACACACGCATGATACGTGGTGCCATCGACGGAATGTTGGCCACACTAGACGATAAATATACGTTTTATCAAGAGCCCGAGAAAGCCGCCCAAACGACCGACGACATGGCAGGCAAAACAGCAGGCATCGGCATTTTTCTCCGGATTACAGATGGGCGTGCCTATGCCTGGAAGCCAATCCCCAACGCACCAGCACAAAAAAGCGGCATACTCCACAACGACGAGATCCTGCGTGTCGATGGCACGGATGTTCCTTCTCTGCTTGCAGGGAAAACTGTCGATGATGCAGCGACTGCACTCGGCGCGTTGATCCGTGGCAAGAAAGGTACCAGCGTCACGTTGGTTGTCCAAACGAGCCAGCAGCCCGCGCGTACCGTGACCATCACGCGTGACGAGATTATCATCCCGAGTGTCGAATGGCAATTGCTCGAACGGGATATTGCATACATCCGGATCAGCGAATTTAAAGGGAATACACCGACCGTGCTCGCAGACGGCATGCGGGAATTCAGTTCGCAACCACTTCGTGCAATTGTGCTGGATCTGCGGCAGAACCCGGGCGGTTTGCTCGACAGTGCACAGGGTGTTTTGGGGTTCTTCTATGATGGGACTGCCCTATGGGAAAAACGCCAAGCGGGTGCACAAATCGAACTCAAAACGACAGCAGTAGAAAGCAGCATCCCGCGGATGACCGCACCGCTCTACATCCTAGTAGATGAACGGTCCGCGAGTGCAAGCGAAGTCGTAGCTGGTGCCCTTCGCGACCGATATCCTGGCACCATCCTCGTCGGGCAAAAAACATTTGGGAAAGGGATTGTCCAAAACATCTATCCGCTGAGCAATGGAGGGACGATTCGTTTGACCATCAGTCAGTGGTTAACCCCCAACGAGACACTGATCCATGGGATTGGCATTGTGCCTGACATGACGGTCACTGATGATCCCGCAGCACCTGCCGAAAGCCCGTGTGTTGCAGATCGCCGACCTGCCTCCGGGATGACACTGTGTCGCGACCCCCAACTGAAAACCGTTTTGGGGATGATTCGATAATACTACACAGATACGTATTTGCTATTGACAGTGTTACCGCGAGATGGTAGTATCTTTTGCAAGGCGATCGACGCCGATTTTTGCGAAAGGAGACGACCATGGCAACGCGTGCCGAACGACCCTACCACAAGTACCCTGTGTGTTCTGTGAGCGGCAAAAAACGGTACCGAACCCAACGAGATGCCAAAAATGTTGTAGTCGAGGCGAAGTTTCATATGCGCCGTGCAGCACGCTGGGAGCTGACCTCTCATAGACGAGAATGCCGTGCCTATGCGTGTAGCGCATGCGGGGGGTGGCACACCACCAGTCGTCCGCATCCGCCCCAACAATTCTTTCCACAATAGCTGGTATACATCCCCTCCCAGTCATGCTGGGAGGGGATTTTGCGGTATGCTAGAACGAAACTGATTCATGGGGGAGTGTTATGGGGCGCGCAGGGAAGGTCGTCGTCATTGGTGCCGGGGTCGGCGGTTTAGCAAGTGCCATTCGATGCGCTGTCGCAGGTCGCCAAACGACACTGCTGGAGGCACGTCCGAGTGTGGGTGGGAAGTTGAATGTGCTCCATGATGCAGGCTTCACCTGGGATACAGGGCCGTCGTTATTGACGATGCCATGGGTGCTTGACGAACTTTTGCAGGCGACGGGGAGTTCACTCGCAGCCGAGCTTGATGTCATTCCGTTGCCCTCCGCCTGCCGATATTTCTGGCAGGATGGTACGGTGTTGGATGCGCATGCATCACTTCCCGATTTACTCGAGAGTATCCGCGCCATTGCGCCGCAAGACGCACACGCGTTTGTTGATTTTCTTGGATATGCAGGCAAAATATGGAACTTGACTGCTGACCCGTTTTTATACAGGCCATTTGACGGACTCAAAAGCATCAACAACGGCAACTTGCTCAAGCGTACCTGGCAACTCGATGGACTACGGACCATGGATCAGGCGGTGCGTTCCTATTTTTCACACCCGTATATGCAACAGGTCATGAATCGATTTGCCACATATAACGGGTCATCGCCATACCGCACCCCTGCCACATTCAACA
>JBJONV010000142.1:0-6768 GCA_046051665.1 Chloroflexota bacterium | reverse complement strand
ACGCTTTGTTCGCAGAGTTACAGGCACAATATCACCCATAGCCCCACGGCATGCCGTGGGGCTATGGGTGATTACGGCATGCCTGGGGCTATGGGTGAATACGGTATGCCGTGGGGCAATCGGTAGATCATCGTCACGCATACGGTCGCGTGGGATTCGTTTCAATATACCGTCGTATGCGGTCCAAGCGCTGTTCGGTCCTGATCACATGTGTCCAACTCCTCGGGTGCCATACCGAGGGCAATCCAAAACCCAGTTGTCTGTGTGCAACATTAGTCACCGCAGATTTGAACGAACGTACCACTGTCGGAATCGAACCTGCAACCGGTTTTCCAAATGCTTCGGGTCGCCAATCGTCGAATTGCACCGTCGTCCACAAAATTCCATGGATGTGATTCGGCATAACAATAAAGACATCAGGCAATACGTGTGCGAAATGCATTGGAATACCGAACCAGGTCTGCGTCACCAAAGAACCCAACCGATTGAGTTTCGTCCGACCAGCCAATACCTCACCAAATAAATCACGGCGATTACGTGCCACTATGGTGACGAAAAACGCATTCGGCTGGCGATAATCAAACCCAGGAATACACATTCTTGTCATACGTACCTCCTGGTGATCATACCGCTGGAACCATGCAAAAAGGTACCGACTCCCACGGCACAGAGACAAATCAACCCCCACGGAGCGCCGTGGGGGGAAATCCGCACGCCGTGGGGGGTAAAAAAATCATTGCCCCACGGTTTGCCGTGGGGCAATGATTAACCTGAATACCGCAGAGTTTTTAGCCCAGGGTCTTCTGGTGGCAGGTGCGGTGGTGGTAGGTCTTGTTGCGGCGACGATCGTCCATCAAGACAATCATTTCGCGGTCGTTCATGATGCGCTCGTTGCAGTTGGCGCAGGTATGATCCGTCGCGCGACCGCTCTTGTCACGTGAGGTAACGTCTGTTTTGGACTTGCCCTTGGTTTCTTTTGCCATGATAGTGCTCCGTCTCATATAGGCAACAACTTTTTGTAGTATAGCACACAAAATATGGACCTTGCACCGCATGGGTGGTGAATTATGCTATACTTTCGCTATTGTCATGACGAAGACATGTCGACCACGAATCCGACCGTTCCAGCGAATGCGCAAGTGGTGAGAGGCGCAACGGCCCCCGTCGTCGATATCCCTTCCGAGCAGAAGGCCCAAGCCGCGCCGCGGTGTGTAAGCCGACCGGGTACCCTCCGTTAGCAGGGCACGGCGTGTCAGCGCCGACAAGTGGTCATGCAGGGCATGACAATCAGGGTGGTACCGCGGGGTTTTTGACCTCGTCCCTGTCTGCAGGGGCGGGTATTTTTGTATTCTTTTTTCGGGAGTAAATCATGAGTTTTCGTGCCGTCGACACACGCGCGTCGTTCGTCGCCCTCGAAGATCGCATCGGCGATTATTGGCGAAGCAACGACATCAAAAAACAAGCGTTGGCCCATGGTGACCATGCCAAGCCGTTCATTTTCTTTGAAGGACCGCCCACTGCCAACGGCAAACCCGGTGTGCACCACGTCGAAGCCCGCGTCTCCAAGGACATCATCATCCGCTACCACCGGATGTGCGGCGAACACGTCATCGGCGCTCGTGGTGGCTGGGATACCCACGGCCTCCCGGTCGAAATCGAAGTCGAAAAGAAGCTCGGCTTCGCCGGCAAACCCGACATCGAACGGTTCGGCATCGCAGCCTTCAATGCCGAGTGCAAATCCTCGGTCCAGACCTACATCGGTGAATGGGAACGCATGACCGACCGTATCGCCTATTGGATCGATATGGAAAAGCCATACTCCACCTACGACAACTCCTACATCGAGTCACTCTGGTGGATCCTGCGCCAGTTCTGGGATCGCGACCTCCTCTTCCGCGACTACAAAGTCACCATGCACTGCCCACGCTGCGGCACCACGTTGTCCGATGCCGAGGTCAATCAAGGCTTCGAAGACGACGTCGACGACCCATCCGTCTGGCTCCGCTTCCGCCTCGCCCACAGCGGCCATGCCCTCGACGGCGCACTCGCTGGCGCAGCCTTCCTCGCCTGGACCACCACCCCATGGACTCTACCCGCCAACGTCGCCCTGGCCGTCAACCCCGATGCCGACTACGTGTTGGCCGAGGTCGGTCCCGACGACGCGCGTGAAAAAGTCATCCTGGCCGCCAGCCTGGCCACCAACGTCCTCGGCGAGCACCACACGGTTTTGGCAACCTATACCGGCAGCCAGCTGGTCGGAGCAAAATACACACGCTTGTTCGACGGCGTGCCCGGTGCCGGCGACACACCTGATTTGACCCAAGCCTACCGCGTTATCGGCGACGACTTCGTTTCGCTCGACGACGGCACCGGCATTGTGCATATTGCACCGGCCTATGGTGACCTTGATGTGGGCCGCAAACACGGCCTGCCGACCCTCTTTTCGGTCGATTTGAGCGGCAATACGATGCCCCAGTTCGAATCGCTCGGTTTTGCCAATATGTTCTTCAAAACGGCCGATCCGGTCATCACCAAGCTTCTCAAGGAACGCGGCGATTTGTTCAAAAGCGGTCGCGTCAAGCACGCCTACCCCTTCTGCTGGCGCTGCAAAACCGCCCTGTTGTACTACGCAAAACCCAGCTGGTACATCCGCACAACTGCCCTCAAGGATCGGCTCGTCTCGGCCAATCAAGAAGTCCACTGGGTGCCGGATCACATCCAAAACGGACGATTCGGCAACTGGTTGTCCAACAATATCGACTGGGCCATTAGCCGCGAACGCTACTGGGGCACGCCACTGCCCATCTGGATTTCCGAAGACGGCAAACACAGCGAATGCATCGGTTCGGTCGCCGAACTCGAGGCCAAAGTCGGTCGTTCCCTCAGCGAACTCGACCTGCATCGCCCGTATGTCGACGACGTCACCTGGCAAGACCCCATCCACGGCACCATGCGCCGCATCCCCGATGTGGCCGACTGCTGGTTCGACTCGGGTGCGATGCCCGTCGCCCAGTGGCACTACCCGTTCGAAAACAAAGAGCTCTTCGAAAAGTACGCCGGCCAAGCCGACTACATCTCGGAAGCCATCGACCAGACCCGCGGCTGGTTCTACACCCTCCACGCCGTTTCGACCCTGTTGTTCGACCGCCCGGCCTACAAAAACGTCATCTGCTTGGGCCATATCCTCGACGGCAAGGGCGAAAAGATGTCTAAGTCGCGTGGCAACATCGTCAACCCATGGGAAATCATCGACGAGTTCGGTACCGATGCCGTCCGCTGGTACATGTTTGCCTCGGCACCCCCGTACAACCCACGCCGCTTCTCCCGCGAGCTGGTCGGCGACATGTTGCGCCAGTTCACGTTGACCCTGTGGAATACGTATTCGTTCTTTGTCACTTACGCCAACCTTGACGGCTGGACGCCTGCTGGTCTGCTCAACGCCGACGGCACGCTGAGCCTCGACGTCGCCACCTTGACCAATCCCCTCGATCGCTGGGCACTGGCGCGCCTCGACCATCTGGTGCGCACCGTCAGTAGCGAACTGGATAGCTACGACATCCATGCACCCGCCAAAGCCATCGAGCGCTTTGTCGAAGAGCTATCAAACTGGTACGTACGCCGGAGCCGCCGCCGCTTCTGGAAGACCGAAAACGACGGTGACACGCAGGCAGCCTACGCCACCCTGTATACCTGTCTGGTGACACTCAGCAAGTTGCTGGCACCGTTTATGCCGTTCTTGGCCGAAGAAATGTACAGCAATCTGGTCCTTTCCAAAGCATCAAACGCCGGCCCTTCGGTGCATATGGCCAAATGGCCGCAGAGCGTTCCCGCTTGGCGCGACGATACACTAGTGGCCAGCATCGATGTCGTCCAAACCCTGGTCGGCCTCGGTCGAGCAGCCCGGCGCACCGCCGCCCTCAAAATCCGCCAGCCACTGCCTGCCATTTTGGTGCGTGTGCCGTCTGCGGTGGCTGCCTCGATGCCGGCGTTCGAAAGCGACATCCGCGAAGAACTCAATGTCAAAGCCGTCCGCTGGCTCGAAACCGGCGCGACCTTCATCGACTACCGCTTCAAACCCAACCTGCGCACCGTTGGCAAAAAATACGGCAAACTGGTACCCGCCCTCAGCGAAGCCCTCAAAGCACTCAGCGGCGATCAGGCTCGTGCCAATGCCGTTGCAGTCGAAACAGGGAACACCTTTGACCTCGTCGTCGATGGCCAACCCCTGACCATTAGCCCCGATGAAGTATTGGTCGAAACGTCATCGCCCGATGGCTATGCTGTCGCCGAAGAAAACGGCGTCCTGGCAGCCCTCGACACCACCCTGACCCCGGAACTGGTCGCCGAAGGCATCGCCCGCGAAGTCGTCCGCTACATCCAGGACGCCCGCAAAAACGCTGGCTTTGCAATCTCGGACCGCATCACCGTCGCCATCGATGGCGTCGCTGGCAACGCTACCCTCGAAGCCACCATCGCCCTCTGGCACGACTACATCTGCACCGAGACTCTGGCAGATCAACTCGTCCTCGGCACTTCACACGCCGGTGCACACATCGAGTCCCTCGAGCTCGACGCCGTCACTCTGACCATCGCCATCGGCAAGATCGCCTAGCATCACTCCGCTTCTCTCCGCTGCCGCACATGGCAGCGGAGATTTTTTATCTCCCTTGTTGTTTGCAAACTAATTATGTTAGTATAAATACAAGTATTAGTAGTTTAAGGAGAGAACGGTATGCAGGTGTCATCACACGGGGAACATCTCTGGCGAATCAGGCCTACGTGGTTCCCGGTCAATGCGTATTTGGTGCGTGAATCAGATGGATTTACGCTCATCGACTGCCTCATTCAACCATCGCATGGCAACGCGCTTGTAGCAATTGCAGCGACACTCGGATTACCGATTCGGCGGGTGCTCTTGACCCATGGGCACATGGATCACATCGGGAGTTTTGATCGATTGCGCGAACTCCTCCCCGATGCGGAGTTTGTGGTTGGTGCCCGCGAAGCACGATTTTTGGCCGGTGATATGCAACTCGATGCGCAAGAGGCACACTTTCCGCTGCGAGGTGGATACAATCGGGTGAACACCGTCCCCACACGACTGATCCGAGCGGGAGATATGGTTGGCTCGCTGCAGGTGATTGCTAGCCCTGGCCATACCCCTGGTCATGTGAGCTTTGTGGATACCCGGGATATGGGAATGATCACCGGCGACGCCCTGCATACCGTTGGAGGCGTTACGGTTGCAAGTGAATGGTCGTGGCGGTTCCCATTCCCAACTACTGCCACCTGGAGCAAACCAGCTGCCAATCAGAGTGTGCAGCTGCTGACAGCATTGCAACCCAGCTGGATTGCTCCCGGGCATGGAGAAGTGCTTATGCAGCCTGCATCTGCACTTGCACTCGCCGTGAAACGCACAGCAAGTCAGGCGAACGGCAGCTCATGACCAAACTCAGCTTCAACCATACCAAACACATCTAAGCGGCAGCACCGTAAACCGGCATTATTTGCCAAGAGACACTCACTGCGAATGCACACAAACTGTACCTCATGCTGCCTCCGCCACAAAACTACGACGTGGAATCGCAGACAAGCACGCGACGTAGTCTGCGTACGACACCAGGCCCTGCTTCACTCCGGCAAGAAGCTACGGTCGGTCTTTGTAGGGATGCAGGGCGTTGCAAACGATTGCGCATGCCTTCGATGATTTTTCGACCAAATCACGGCATCAACAAACCCGCACTTGTGCAATCAACCCTAATCCATCCGGCACCAACGCACCCAATCAAAATTTGATGCTCGTGCTCACCCGTGCACGACAACCATTTGTTATAACCCCACACGACTTCATTCACATCGCGCGCAGCTTGCGCAGAATCATGCATGGCTTCCACACATGCGAAGCAACAGCTTACCCGCACTGCCTGACGACACAACTGACGGGCTTCAAACACAGGTGCAGTGGTGTATTGCATATGTTGTGACAATTTCATATACCAACATGCACGACCAGAAATCAACAGGTACTCCGCCGTGATTTCTTTCTTGACAACAATAAACTAACAGTGTATATTTACACTGTAAATATACAAAGGTAGGATATGGCACGACCGACAAAGCAGACACAGCACATCAATATCCGGGAAGCAATCAAGGAGGTGGCCTGGCAGCAGATGGTTGATGTAGGGGCTGCCGAGTTATCGTTGCGGGCGATTGCGCGCGCGATAGGAGTGAGTGCGCCGGCGATTTACAACCACTATGCAGACCGTGATGCATTAGTAACGGCGCTCATTATTGAGGCATACACATCACTTGGGGATTACCAGTTAGCCGCACGTGATAGTGTGCCGCAGGATGATATACGCGGGCGCTTGCATGCAACAGGTATCGCATATCGGGCCTGGGCACATGCGATGCCACAGCGTTATCAACTGATTTTCGGTACACCGATTCCGGGGTATCAGGCACCACCCGAAGTCTTACCGGTGGCAGGGCGGTCATTACGTGCGTTGGTGAGCGTGATTGATCAGGCATGTGCAACCAACGTGCTCAACTCCGTTGCTATTCCAACGGTGATGCCGGTGGAAGTGCCCATGTTTACGGTATGGCAACAGCATACCGGGGCGCAGATGCCTGAGGCGTTGACGGTTGCCATCATGATTTGGGGGCGGGTGCACGGGTTAGTGTCGCTCGAGATTGCCAGGACAATTCCACCATTCGGAAGGACCGGTGATGGGTTGTTTGTCTATGAGATGGACGCGATTGAAA
>JBJONV010000141.1:0-4022 GCA_046051665.1 Chloroflexota bacterium | reverse complement strand
CCATGTCTTTGACCACGAACTTGCGGATGACATCGAGCAGGTGCTTGGGGCCCATGATGGCACCGCCCAGCGCATCACCGTGGCCGTTGATGTACTTCGAGATACTGTGCATGACCAGATCTGCACCCAGTGTCAGTGGGCTTTGGGTGGTGAGCCCCGACCAGGTGCTGTCGACCGACAGCAGGATGCCGTGGGCGTGGGCCAGTGCCGCGATGGCGGCAATGTCACTGATGCGGGTAGTGGGATTGCCCGGCGTTTCGACGTGGATGAGTTTGGTCTGTGGCGTGATGGCGGCGCGGATAGCGTCGATATCAGCCGTATTGACCAGCGATGTGTCGATGCCGAAGCGGCTGGGGAAGTGCTCGAGCAGCATGGTCCGCACCGAAATATACGAAATATCGGAGCAGATCATATGATCACCACTGCTCAGCAATGCCATGAACGTGCCGTTGATGGCGCTGACGCCGCTGGCAGTGACCACACAGTCTTCGCCGCCTTCGAGGGCCTGGAGGCGCTCTTCGAGCCAGCGTTCGTTGGGGTTCATGTCACGAGCGTAGCCGAACGGGACGGCATCCCAATCGCCGTTGGGCGGCAAAACGTAGCTGTTGGCCATGACCAGCGGGCGTTTGACGGCATTGGTGGCGGGATCGGGCTGCCAGCCGGCATGGACGGAGCGCGTCGACATACCGGGTTGCGGTGGTGTGTTGTCGTTCATGGGGTTCCTTGTTGGTGGATGGACGGATGCAATCAGTATAGCGACTTCTCAGCAGAACCTGGACGTCAGATTGCGCTTCTGACCTCTGACCTCTGACCTCTGACCTCTGATCACTGACTTCTGATCTCTGTCGTGCTGTATGATAGGTCCAGCAACTCACATTGGAGTCACAATGAAAATTACCGACCTAAAGTGTGCCGTTATTGGCGGATTCCCGGTTGTCCGTATTACCACGGACGAGGGCATCGACGGCATCGGCCAAGCCGAAAACTGGAAGCCCAACCTCAAACCGCACATCCTCTATTACCGCGAGATGATTTTGGGCCTCGATCCGACCAACGTCGAAGCCGTGATGCAGCGCATCCGGCGGATGGGCTCGTTCAAGCCATGGGGCGCTGCCGTCAGTGCGATCGAAGTCGCGCTTTGGGACATCGCCGGCAAAGCGGCCAATCTGCCCATTTATAAGCTGTTGGGCGGCAAAGTGCGCGACAAGGTGCGCGTCTACAACGGCGCGATTCGGTTCCCGTTGCGGGACCAATCCCCCGAGGCCTACGCCGAGGATGTGCTCAAGATGGCCGCCTCGCCCGAGGGTTTTACGCTGATCAAACAAGGGATTGCCTTCCACAGCCGCATGCCCAACGACATCCCCGGCTATTACTATGGCGAGGGGCGCAATTGGGGACGCCATCCGCACCGCGGCATGCTGACCCCCGCGGGTTTTCGCCATACCATTGCGTGTATCGAAGCGATGCGCACAGCCCTGCCTGCAAACATCGACTTGGCACTGGATTGTGGACCGGGATTCATGGTGCCCGATGCCGTACGGCTGGCTCAAGCGGTCGAGGGGATGGGGATTGCCTGGCTCGAAGACATGGTCACGGGTGACTACGTGCCGTATGTATCGGCCGCGCAATACCGCGATGTAAAGGACAAAACCAGCACACCTATCCATACCGGCGAGCAGATCTATCTGCGCCAAAACTTCATGGAGCTGATAGAGTCACGGGCGGTCGATATCATCGGACCCGACCCACTCGACGTCGGCGGCATCGCCGAGCTCAAGTGGATTACCGAGTACGCCGACATCCACGGCATTGCGATGGCACCGCACGGCACAGGCGATGGCATTTTTGGGCTGGCGGCGCTGGTACAGGTGTGTGCGACATTGCCCGACAACTACATTGCGTTCGAATACCCACTGGCCCGGCCAGAATGGTGGTACGACATTGTCGATGGCTTGCCGGATGTCATCGTGAAGGAGAGCTTCATCGATGTGTGGGATCGCCCAGGTTTGGGCGTGACGTTCAATCAGAATGCACAGAAGTATCTGTCGGATGAAGATAAAGGGTTTTTTGATTGATCTCAACAAGGCCCCACGTACCCACGCACAGACGTGCGCGGGCATGACGCCGTGGGGCCATAGGTTTATTGGAGGATACGAATGAAAATTACCGACCTCAAATGCGCCATCATGGGTGGCACGCCCATCATCCGCATCACCACCGACGCCGGGATAGACGGCTACGGCCAAGCAGAATTTTACAAGTCGTACCTCAAACCACATGTGCTCTACTACCGGGATATGATTATCGGCCTCGACCCGACCAACGTCGAAGCCGTGATGCAGCGCATCCGCCGCATGGGCGCATTCAAACCGTGGGGGGCTGCCGTCAGCGCCATCGAAATTGCCTTGTGGGACATCGCCGGCAAAGCGGCCAACCTCCCCGTCTACAAACTGCTGGGCGGCAAAGTGCGTGACAAAGTGCGCACCTATATCACCACCAACCGCTACCCGATGCCGTTGCAGACACCGGCAGAGTATGTCGAGAATGTGCAGAAAATCCAGGCATGGTCCGAGGGCTTTACGTTGTTCAAACAGCCCATCTCGTTCCACAGCCCGATGGCTATCACCACGCCCAATTACAGCTACGGCGAACGGCGCGCCTGGGGCGTGCACAGCAACCGCGGTGTCATGACGACGCAGGGGCTCAACCACACCGTCGCCTGCGTGCAAGCGATGCGCGAGGCCTTGCCGGCCGACATCGATTTGGCGCTGGACTGCGGCCCGGGATTTTTGCCACAGGACGCCTTGCGCTTTGCCCAGGCCTGCGAACCGTTCCAGTTGCGCTGGCTCGAGGACATGTTGTCGGGTGACTACGCGCCGTTTGTGACGGCCGATCAGTATCGCGATGTGAAAAACCGCACCTCGACGCCGTTGCACACCGGCGAGCAGATGTATTTGCGGCAGAATTTTGTGGAGCTGATCGAAAAGCGGGCGGTCGACGTCATTGGCCCCGATCCGCTGGACGTAGGCGGTATCGCCGAGCTCAAGTGGATTACCGAGTACGCCGATTTGCATGGTATTGCCATGGCGCCGCACGGCACGGGCAATGGCGTCTTTGGCTTGGCGGCGCTGGTACAGGTTTGTGCGACGCTGCCGGACAACTTCATCGCGTTTGAGTACCCCAAGGCCAACCTGCCGTGGTGGTACGACATCGTCGATGGCTTGCCGGACCAGATTGTCAAAAACAGTTATGTCGACGTATGGGATCGACCGGGCTTGGGCGTGACCTTCCACGTCACTGCGGCCAAGAAGTACCTCGAGCCGGAGGATAAGGCGTTCTTTGCGTAAGGTCCCCCAATGCACCATGGCCCCACGGCATGCCGTGGGGCCATGGTGCATTGGGGAATGGCAATCATCACGGCCGGATCGTCACCGCATTGCAGATCAACCGCCCCTCGGTGAGGACCAGGCCGACGCTGCCGTAGGCCAAGCGGTCATCGGTGGCCGTGAGCGTCGGCCCGCCGACGACCGTGGCGGTCAGTCTGCTGCCACGGGCCTCGATGCGCAGGGTGTACTGCTGCTCCTGCTGCCAATCGTACGCCACGTCGGCGAGCACGGTATGGGTATCGTCGTACTGTACAACCAGTTGCACACGCCCGCTGGCGACGAACTGTAGCGCATACCAGCGCCGCAATCCCTGTGCGCGGGCGACCAGGCCGCCGTTCTGCAACAGATGCGGCACGATGGCTGCCTCAACCACATAATCGTGCCAATCGGCAGTACCTTGGAGCAACAAGCCGGTGCCACGGTTGTGGGCGATGCGGAAGGGGTCGGGCCAGCGATGGTCGAACAAATCCGTGGCATCGACCCAGGCCCGGCGCCACAGCGTATTGGCGAATGCCGGTCGGCCCAGATTGGCCGTGGGCGTGCCGCTCCAGGTCAGCCAATCGAGGTAGATTGTCCCGTTGGCACGGGGTTGGCTGGTGACCTCGAGTCCGACCTGCAGAATCGGCGCGCCGCCTG
>JBJONV010000140.1:0-10392 GCA_046051665.1 Chloroflexota bacterium | reverse complement strand
CGGTGCTGATGGTTTTTTGTGCGATCGGACTCGAATGGGTCTGGCGGTTGCTTGAACGCGTTGTGCCACAGCGGATTGCGGTGCTGTTAGTCAGTGCGGTCATCATTGGCATTGGTATGATCAACACGCATGTCTACATAACTCGGTTAGCGCTCGATTGTCGGTATGGAGGGGACCACCAGACACAACGTGCGGGAGCGACAGCGCGATTCCTCAAAGAACAAAACATTCGCAATGCAGAAGTCGTTATTGTGGGGCAGTTGAATGACCTGCATGCGGGTACCTGGAAGTCATTTGAGTATTTGAATGAAACACTCAATTTCAGCAATGCGTTCCCGGATGAGACCTATGACTTCACGCCGTTTCGTGGGCAGGATGTTTATCTGCTCTATACCCCCGAGCGGGTCAACGAAATGCCGACCATCGAACAAAACGTGACACACATCAAGGAATATGAGCCGATTATGATGTGTGGACAGGTATATGGCTATGTGTCGCATGTCAGAGTCCCGTGAACTATGAGCATACAAAGATCGGTGCGTGTAGAAAAGCAGCAATTGACTGTCGTCGCTGTTGCGGTGATTTTTGTTGTGCTTTGTGTATTGTTGATTATTCCTAGTTGGCGTGAGAATACGGTCAATTCGATGCGCGAACGGCGCACCATCTACAGCGATATCGGTGATGATATTGGTGACATGAATTCGGCATTGCTCGAAATGCGTGCAGCAACCCGTGGATTCTTGATTACCGATAACAACGCGTTCCGGCAAGAATATGATCTAGCGGTCGAACGGCTCCAGATTGCATCTGTTGCATTGCAGCGAAACATCGCTTTACAGGACGATGGGAGTCTCGAAATTGCACGGACGAGCATCGAAGAACGCATACATGATTGGCGGCAATCGCGACTCGAATATCAGATGCTACTGGTAGAAAACGGCGAAAAGGAAGCCGCCCAACGCGAGTTTGCGCAGTCAATAAATCGGCAGAAATACGAAGAACTCCGGACAGAAGTTACCCAGCTTCGCGCTGCTGCACAAAAACACGAAAACGAAATCCGTATTGCGATTGCCCAATTTTCGAGTCACGTTGTTGTCATAAATAGTTTGTTGATGGTATTGGCACTCGTAGCAATTGCGCTTGTCTCGATTGGTTACGTTCGCCAGATGCGACTGAACACGGCATTGCGAAGTGCAGAACTCGCAGCACAACTGTTGTCCGAAGCACTATCTGCACGATTGAACGAAATGGAGGCTTTGAACAGCCGTCTCGATGCAGGGCGTCGCGTCGTTTCTATGTTGCCGCACTTACAGCATGCTGATGATCCAGTATCGCTTCTTGCAGAGACCGTGCGTGTCGAATATGCGGTGTCTGCAGTGTTCTTTTGGGTGTATCCAGAGACAACAGAACAAACGCACAGATGCATCATCTCTTCGATGGAGCAACACTATCAATCAAGTCCAGTGCCTGAATATGTCGAGGTGACGGGCACAACCACTCATGCTTCTTCGTGGAATGGGTTGAGACTCGAGTATACTGCGCTGGAAATGTCAGGCAAGGCATATGGCGTGATGGCTGTGGCGGCGCCACCCACTCAGTTGCACACGGATTTGGTGCGACAACATGTGGCGTTGCTCCTGGAGAATGTAACCCTTTTTCAGCAATTAAAGCGCGACGATGAGCGTTTGTCGGCCGTCTTCGATAGCGCGCCGTTAGGATTTGTCCTCATTGCGAAAAGCGGTGAAATATTGTTGGTGAATGGGAAGGCAGCCATGCTCCTTCCCAATGCCACCGCTGGTGCCGATATTGTGCGTGTTTGTGGTGAAGGGGTATATTTCGCAAAAGGTGGGAAGCCATTTGCAGCAACAGATCTGCCGATTCTCCAGGCACTTGTGGGTAATGTTGTACATCGTATCGAAATTGTGCATGAAATAGCCCAAGAGCGCATTCCTGTACGCCACGAGGTGGTTGCCATCGGCCACACGGGTTTTCTGCTGGTGATAGAAGACCAGCGCCAGTTTCTGGAACTAGAGCGGCTGAAAACCGACTTCATCAGTATGATTAGTCATGAGTTACGCACTCCGCTTGCGGCAATCATTGGGGCAACGACCTTGCTTTCACAAGGCAAATCGTTCCATCGCGATGGAATCCATCCCACCATTGAACTCATTCGTGCACAAGGGACGCGATTGCAAGCATTGATTGACGATGTGTTGAATGTGGCGCACATCGAAACGAACGGAGTGACCCTGCATCGGGAAAAAATAGATGCAGCGGCACTGATCAACAAAATAGCCAGTCGTGATGCAGATTGGAAGCATTGGTGTCGTGTGACGGTACGCGAGACGCATGACATCGATGTTGACGTGGGGCGAATCGAGCAAGTCTGTACCAACATCCTCCAAAATGCCATCAAATATGCGCCTGAACGTCACATCGACATTGAGATTGGTCCGTTAGATGCAGACACGGGCATGTTGGTCGTGACGTTCCGCGATTACGGCACGCCATTGCCCGACACTGAATATGCACGTGTCTTTGAACGCTTTTATCAAGCACATCAACATGCCACAACTGGTGGTTCAGGATTGGGTTTAGCAATCTGTAAATATTTCGTGGAGGCACACGGAGGAACGATTGGTATGCATGCAACACCACTCCGTGATGGTACTGTTGTACATATATCACTCCCGATTGTCCAAACCAACGCCCTCGATCGTTCGGCAGTGGTCTCTTCGTTCCATGCACTTATCGTCGAAGATGACCCAGTTTTGCCACGGATGATTGCACGTGCTTTTGCAGAAAATCATGGGACGTGCGAAGTCGTAACGACGGTGCGTGAGGCATACGAGTGCGTGGAACGCGGCCATTATGATGTACTCCTTGTAGATGTCAGACTGCCCGATGTCTCTGGGTTGGAATTCGTGCGTACGGTGCGTGGCTGGCTCGTTACACCCATCATCATCATGACTGCGAATGGTCACGAAAACGATTTGCTCGATGCATTGCGGATGGGTGTCGACGATTATGTGGTGAAGCCATTTAGTGCGACCGAAATCGCCCTGCGTGTCCACAATGTGCTCCGTCGCAAAGGGAATGACAAACCCCCCAAAGCCCAACTGCGGGTAGGTAATTGCATCGCCTACCTCCAGTCCAAAACAATAGAGATTCATGAACGTGCAGTAGACGTCACGCCCATTGAATACCGCTTGTTTGTGCTTTTTACAAAGCACATCGGGCAGATATTGACACATGAGCAAATCCTTGCGGAGGTGTGGGGCAATCGCTATGATCAAGCAACCCAGTATTTGTGGGTGCACATCTCGCACCTACGCCGAAAGTTGGCGTCAGCCGGGGCTGTTGGGTTCCAGATCGACACCGTGCGCGGCGTCGGGTATCGGCTGTCGCTCGGCGACGAGTAACCGACAACGAAGAATATGCAGTGTGTCTCGAATGAAGTGAACGCCAATGCATGCATGTATACCCGTGCGTTGGCGGCTTCTGGTATACTGACTCGTAATCTGAGGATTACAAACACCTACGCACAGCATTGAGGAAGACCCATCATGCAGATACCATTCGGTGACTTCAAGCGCCAATATATCGAACTCCAAGCAGAGCTCGACGACGCGATGCATCGTGTGGTGCAGAGTGGGGCATATATCCTAGGACCATCGGTCAAAGCATTCGAGGCAGATTTTGCTGCCTACTGCGAAACGCCGTACTGCATCGGCGTCGGGAACGGCACCGATGCCATACAATTAGGACTGTTGGCGCTCGGGGTGCGGCCTGGTGACGAGGTTATTACCGTGGCCAATACCGGAGTGCCAGGCACCGCAGCCATCGTGGCGATTGGTGCAGTACCGGTTTTTGTGGATGTCGATGTACAGACCCGCAACATGAATCCGGCATTGCTCGAAGCCGCGATTACGCCGCGTACCAAAGCGATTATGCCGGTCCACTTATACGGTCTCATGGCTGATATGCCTGCGATTATGGCCATTGCACAGCGCCACACCATACCGGTTATCGAAGACGTCGCACAAGCACATGGCGCACGTGTACACGGTGCACGTGCCGGCAGTATCGGTGCGGTTGCAGCCTTTAGTTTTTATCCGAGCAAAAACCTCGGAGCAATCGGTGACGGTGGAGCGTTAACCACCCGCGATAGCGAGATTGATGCGCTCCTGCGCAAGCTTCGCGTGTATGGGTGGGAACGCAAATACTATTCGACCATCGAATCGGGACTGAACTCGCGGCTCGATGAGCTCCAAGCGGCTTTGCTGGGAGTGAAACTCCGCCACCTCGAGGCGAGTACCGCTAGACGTGTCAAGATTGCCGAGTATTACACTGCACAACTTGCCGATACCGGATTGCTTTTGCCCGTGACGCCAGCAGGGTATGAGGCGGTGTATCACCTGTATGTGGTACAGACACCACATCGTGATGCCTATATGGCTGCCCTTAAAACGCTCGGTGTGACGACAGATATTCATTATCCGTTGCCGACCCACCGACAGCCCATCTACCAACGATATGCCCCTGCGCATGGTCTACCTACGACTGATGAGCAGGCCCAGCAGGTCTTTTCGTTGCCGAACTTCCCCGAACTTTCGGACGCCGAAGTCGAGTATGTCGCTTCTGCTACCCGGCAGGTCGTCGCAGCAGTCAAAGGGCACTAATGTCACTTTTCAAACGGTTGTTTGGGCGCGGCATAGATGCGCCTCGTACCGAAGCCGAAGCAGCAGACGAAGCTGCCCAAATAACCACGGCCACGGAACGCACGCGGAAGAGTTTTTTTGGTCAAATCGCAGCGCTGTTTGGTGCCGGTGCCCTCAATGCACAGGTATGGGACGACCTCGAAGACCTGCTCGTCCAAGCGGATGTGGGTATCAACACCACCACCGAATTGGTCAAACGGGTCAAAGAACGCGTCCGTCGGGCGGGAATCAAAGAACCCGCGGAAGCGCAACAGATGCTCCACGACGAAATGGTCAAAATTCTGGTAGACCAGGATGTACCCGTCTCGCAGACGACCAAACCCCATGTCGTCCTCGTTGTGGGCGTGAACGGTGCAGGAAAAACGACATTAATCGCTAAGTTGGCGCATCGATACCTCGACAAAGGCCAAAAAGTCGTACTCGCCGCCGGCGATACGTTCCGTGCAGCGGCTGCAGAGCAACTCGAAACATGGGGCGCTCGGGTCGGAGTACCGGTTGTCTCGCGGGGGCAAGGTGGTGACCCTGGAGCGGTCGTGTACGAAGCCATGGAAGTAGCCACAACGACTGATTGTGATGTCGTCATCATTGATACCGCTGGCCGTCTGCATGCAAAAACGAACCTGATGCAAGAATTGACCAAGCTGCGTAACATCATTCGCCGCAAGATGCCCGATGCGCCTCACGAAGTGATCCTGGTCATCGATGCAACAACCGGTCAAAATGGTGTTTTGCAAGCGAAAGCTTTTGCTGCTGCGTCGGATGTCACGGCGGTGGCAATTACGAAAATGGACGGCACTGCAAAAGGCGGGATTGCGTTTGCAATTGCCCAAGAGATAGAGCGTCCCGTGCGCTATGTCGGCACTGGAGAAAAAATGACTGACCTGGCGCTCTTTGATGCGACGACATTTGTTGATGCGCTGTTTGCACGCGAACAGTGACATCTCGACGAGTGGAAGAAAGGGGTACGGCGGCAATGCAGAGTGACGAAGTGATTCAACAAATACAAGAGCATCATGTCGAATTTGTGAGTCTCCAATTCACAGACATTGCTGGCATGCTCAAAAATGTGACCATCCCGGCGAGTATGATCGGCGATTGTCTCGATCACGGGGTATGGTTTGACGGTTCGGCGCTTGATGGCCCCGCTCGCGTCGCCGAAACAGATATGTACCTCATCCCTGATCGTGCAACATTCGCGATTGTGCCGAGTACTGGTGGATCCGATATCCCTACCGCCCGACTTATCTGCGATGTGCATTCACCGGATGGGCGCCCCTATGCTGGTGATCCGCGTCGTGTGTTGCGTCGCGCCGTCGATGAGGCGGCGAGTATGGGCTTTGTCTACCGACTGAGCGCAGAGGTCGAGTTTTTTCTTTTCAAAGCCGATTCTGATGGACGACCTGTGCTCGTACCCAATGACTCGGTGGGCTATTTCGATGCAACCAATGACTCGTACACGCACTTTCGACGTCAGGTCGTACGGGCATTAGGTTCTTTTCACATCGGTGTCGATGCGACTCACCATGAAGGTGCCGTCGGCCAGCACGAAATAGATCTCCAAATCGAGTCGGGTTTGGCTGCGGCAGATGCCTTGATGACCATGCGCCAAATCTTGCGCTCGCTTGCCCTGCAACAGGGTATGTATGCGTCCTTTATGCCGAAGCCGATGGTCGGCGTCAATGGCAGTGGCATGCATGTGCACCAGAGTCTCGTCGATAGTGTGACGGGTGCAAATGTCTTTGCTGATGCCGATGATCATTATGGATTGAGCCCACTTGCCAAACACTTCATGGCAGGATTATTGGCACATGCGCCGGGCATGGTGGCCGTGTTGGCGCCGCTGGTTAACTCGTACAAACGACTTGTGCCTGGGTACGAAGCCCCGGTCTATGCGAGCTGGGGCCGTACCAATCGGGGAGCCTTGGTGCGAGTGCCACGCATTCTCGGTAACCGGCCACAGACGACCCGTATCGAGCTGCGTAGCCCCGATCCATCGTGCAATCCCTATTTGGCGTATGCGGTCATGCTCCGTGCCGGGATTGACGGTATTCGCCGTGAGCTCCCGTTGCCTCCTGCTGCCGAAGAAGATTTCGTGACCATGAACGCACGGTCGCGTATGCATCCCATGTTACCCATGACGTTGGGTGAGGCAGTCGTGGCGTTGCAAAAAGATGAGTTAATTGCTGACACCCTCGGACCGTTAATCTACGAGCGCTTTGTTGAGTCACGATTGCAGGAATGGGAATCGTACCGGCAACACGTCAGTACGTGGGAACTCGAGCGCTACCTGCCTATTTATTAGCCGACACGTGTGACTAAAGTGATGCAGACACCATGAACGATATTCCCATGCGACCCCAACAAAAAAAACGCTGGCTGTCAACCGAGCTGAATGCATGGCTCGTGTTGAGTGCCTTTTTTGTTGCTTCGGTGGTCGTTGCTGCGTACCTTGGACGATTAGCCTGGGCCAATTACACCGCTGCCGTACGTACGGTAGATGGTGCCCAATTGCGCAGTCACGTCGCCACTGGCGTGCTGTACCAAGAACCACGCAGTATGAATAGTCGTACCCTCGAACGGTTGCCTGCAGCCGTTGACCCCTGCAGAGGTGAAGTCGACATCTGTATGCCCCTCAAACCGGGATATCGCATCAAGACGCTCCCTGCAGCAGGGTATGGACCGGTTGCTTCGTTGGTGTTGCCGGATGCCAGTCACATCCAACTCTGGGCCCAAGACTCGGGCGCAGATGTGATTTATCACACGTATCAAGTGTCGCGTTGGACGCAAGCGAAACAGATCGTCAATTTGGTGCAAAATTCGGGATACGCACGATACGACGTTGCCGACTTCCAGCCGTATGACATTGTCGAGTATAGTGTCACATTGCCCGACGGCTACAAAGTCTGGATGACTCCGGGTGGGAGTTATAGTGTGCGTGTGTTGACTGAAAACAAACCTGATCGTGTCGATACACCCACACGCATCGAGGTAGCGGTGCGCTCTGGCAGCGCAACCGTATCAAATGGCCAACAAAATGTCAGCGTCGCACAGCAAGAAATGGTCATCATCACGACGTCTCCGAGCATTTCTGTGCCGGTTGCGGCGACCTGGCAGCTGGTGTATGACCCAGAATGGGCAGAGATAAAGACCCCGAATGCCACAGCGGAATCGGTCAATTCCTGGGTTATTTATACCCGGGAGGGTTCCCCCGATATGTCGCCCGCCGAAAAGAACGGGAAAGTATCGGTTATGCTCGGCTGTAGTCCGGAGCGACAAGATAATTGTAAAGACGATAAACAGCTCCAGATCCTCCGGCTGCAACGCTCTGGTCTCCAGGTTCATGATTTTGCCGTCGGTGTCGAACAGTATCTGGACGCCGATGTATCGGAGTTTACATCGCTCCGATTGACCGCATGGGTACGATTGTTGGCTCAGCAGAGTGCGACCGGGACTGCGGCAAGTGCATCCTGCCCGATAAAATTCCAGCTCATCTACAAATTCATTAGCCCAGCAGATCCACAACAAGAACGAACGATTTGTCTCTATCCTGCCAAAACATCGACAGGAGATATCGAAAAACCTGAAGATCAGCAAGAGACCGGCGAAACGCTGTATCGTGCGTTGCCGCTCTATCGGTGGTTTAAACTCGATTTGGACTTGCGTGAGGACGAATTTCTCAAACTTGCACGGTACATCCAAGTGTTGCGCATCGAAGCCGATGGCGTGAATTACCTCGCTGAGGTAACCGACCTTTCGCTCACAGGCAGGCAATAATGCGCCTCGTCTTGCGAACGGGTATTGATTTATTACGGGTAGACCGGTTCGCTGGCGTGATGCAACGGTATGGCGGGCGATTTGTGCGACGCATTTTTACCGAACACGAACAACTCGCGTGTGCAGATCGTCTCTCGGCATATGCAACGCGTTGGGCTGCCAAAGAAGCAACAGCCAAAATGCTTGGCGTCGGCCTCCGTGGGCTCGGCAGTGGTGATGCAGCCGTCCCGTGGACGTCTATTGAAGTCGTACACGACGCCCTGCGAAAGCCGATGGTCGTGCTCCACGGTGAAGCACGCCTGCGCGCTTGCGCACTCGGGATAGATACCATCGATATGAGCGTCAGCCATGATGGCGGGTATGTGGTTGTCAGTGTCGTAGGGGCAGGGATTCTCAGCGGAACGTCTGAAGCATAACCGTGCGTGCTGGTACATACTGCAGGATGAAGGCCCACGTCTCGCGGAATGCTTCTTCGTGGGGAATGTGCCCACAGGCAGGGACTACTGCGATGTCGCAATCCGGCATCTGGTTTACCATGGTGAGCCCATCGCGGACCGGGAAGACGGGATCTTTTTCACCCCAAATGACGTGAACCGGTGTTTGGATGTGACGGTAATGTGTCGGAACAGGCATATCACCGTCTTTTGGCGTACTCGACTGGATGATTTGGGCGGCAAGATGTCCGCGTACCCGTAACGGTGCCGCATAGCGTGCAACGCGCTCCGCAGACAGCCAGTTTTTCCGGATGCACACTGAAGCGAGCCCGATTTTGATGAGTCGTGGCGCGGTCGACCAAAATGCCAGTGCATACCCCAGGATTGGGATACTCACGAGCTTCGTGATTGCTGGCCGTGCTGTTGCGTGGGTCTCGGGTGCAAGGGCAATAATATCGATGACGCGTTCTGGTGCATATATCGCCATTTGGAGCGCGACGCGGCCACCGTACGAATGCCCGATGAGGGTGCACTGGTTGACGCCGATACGGTCGAGTACATCGAGAATCATCCGAGCCTGCGTAGCGGTGGTGTAGTGGTTGGCCTGCAGTGACCGTGCCGAAGCACCGGAGCCGATCATATCGACAGCGATGACCCGATACCCCGCGCCCACGAGTGACGCTTGGAGCTGAGACCAAGTCGCAAGCCAACTCCCGAATCCATGAATGAGCACCACAACGGGTCCATTCCCCACCTCACGCACCGCAATCGGAATCCCGTTCCAGCTGATGTGACGTGTGTTGTCGTCGAGTAATGCGGATGGGTCTTGGTTTTCGCGCAGGGCGATGAGCAAATACGGTGCAATCAGGATGAGTCCGATGATGAGAAAAACGGTCGGCATACATCGCCTCCAGGCACATGATTAGGGAGTAACGGGGGGTACCTGCGCTGACCGCAACGTACCCGATAGCGCAATAGCCCCGAGACTCCATACCGCTGCAAAAATAAACGTGAACGAATACCCCAAGTTGTTCACGAGAATACCGCCAATGACAGGAATGACTGCTCCCACTCCGAGGATTGTATTGGCAAGCCCCATGTAGAGGGGGCGTTGTTCCGGCGGGGCTACTTCGAGCAAGTATGTCATACTCGCAATACCCACTCCATCTGCAGATATCCCTGCTACAAGACTACACAGCATCAACCAACCAACGAGTACCACACTCCCAAGAGCAGACACCCATGGTGATGCATACAACATGAGCGGGGGGATGATTGCCAATGCGCCGGTCACGCGCAATAGCCACACCATCCCGTTTGTATCACCTAATCGTCCCCAGATGACATTCGAAATCGCAGCGGCAACGGCCGAAACGGCAATCAGGAGCCCAGCAATACTGTTCGGAAGATGCAACTGCTCGGTGACGTAGATAATTGCAAACGGTTCAGCCAAGCGGCCGACG
>JBJONV010000139.1:0-6498 GCA_046051665.1 Chloroflexota bacterium | reverse complement strand
CGGTATGCAGCAATGATATGTGCGGCAAGTTGTTCTGCGGTGTCTCCGCAGAGGATTTCTGTCCCGTTTTCGAGTGCCATTCCTTCGAATGCGACAGAAGTCCCTACGACGGGAATGCCGTTGCACATGCTCATGGTGACTTTTCCTTTGACGCCTGCGCCATAGCGTAACGGCGCAATGGTGAGCCGCACCGTATCAAGCATGGGAGTCAGGTCTTCCACAAAACCGTGGATGCGCACTGACGGTTCTGCGAGTGCTGCAATTTCGGGGGTGATGTTCGAACCTACGACATGAAGCACCAGCTCGGGAAGCACGCGCTTGACCAACGGCCAGACATCATTGACGAAAAAGAGCATCCCATCGACGTTTGGTGGATGGCGAAATCCGCCTACAAAGAGAATATCTTGACGACCGGCAAAACCGGTGGTGCGACCGGGAACGTCATACATGATTGGGGTGACGGCGACCGGAAGGCTCGGGACGGTTGCCACGATTTCGTCACGTTCGAGCTGGCTGTGGACACAGATGAGTGATGCCTCGGCCATAACCGAATACTCTTCGTATTTGGTCTTGAAGCTATGCAACAACGCGGGCATCGATTGGTCGAGTTCCGCCCGGCGGAGTTCGCGCAGGTAATGGAGATCACATGGCATAAAAATACGGGGACGCGTGTCGCCGAGGGAATCGAGTATGGTATACAGCCGATGTGCGCGATCATAGCGGATCACGACATTCAAGTCGTATGCATTGACTTGTGTGGCCAAAAATTCCGTCAATGTCTCGTAGTACGGACGCCGCGGGCAGTACACACCCATTTGTTCCAGCCGTTTGGTGTACTTCGGCGCTGCGATAAAGTTGTCCAAACCGATGAATGTGACATGATACCCGAGACTCACGAAGATACGCATCCACCCGTCGGCGACCGCGGACCCTGCATCTTGGTCTGGAGTGGGGTAGGTGGCATCGGCAAAGAGAATCCTGCCCGTTCGGCCGTATTCTGCCACGAGTGGTGGGTTGTCACCATATGGCCGGCGTGGTGCAAGCTGTGCGTGCCATTTTTCGGCAAACAAGGCATGATTCCGTACTTGATATGCTTTGACGCCGGATCCGACATCTCGGCCAGAAGATACCCCCTCAAAGTGGACAAGTTTTGAACCAGGCTGGTAGATTACGTCATACCCTGCCGCTCTGACTGCCATCGCCAAGTCAGCGTCTTCGTAATATGCCGGTTTGAATGCTTCTGGGAACATCCCGAGGCGCACAAACAGTTCTTTGCGAATGAGAATAGACGCTCCGGAACAGTAATCGACCGACCGCGCATAGGTATACTCGGGCAACATGGGGTATTCGCCACGCCCATAATTCCAGCCTTGCCCGTTTTGCCAGATGATACCCCCTGCTTCTTGCAGAAAACCGTCGGGGTAGAGGAGTTGTGAGCCGACTAAGCCGACATTGGGAATGCGAACGAACGTATCGACGAGTGCATCGAGCCATTGCGGGAACACATATACGTCGTTGTTCAAAAACAAGACATATTCACCATGGGCGAGCGCTACGCCTTGATTACAGGCGGCGATAAAGCCTTGGTTGTGTGGCTGCGTGACGCATCGCAGTGGGGTAAGCGGCGCAAAAAACGCTGCCGTCTCGTCGCTCGAGCAATCATCGACAATGATGATTTCGAAGGGCACGGTGGTCGCACTCAACAACACCGACTGTACCGCGGTAATGGTGTATTTGAGCTGGTTGTAGACCGGGATGATGATGCTGACGCGTGGGGTATCAGTACCAATTGCTGGGCATGCTGCGATGAGCGTACGGATGTAGGCAGCCTGCTGTGCCAGTTCGGTTGCGTTGAATGGGATGACCGCGTGTGTCGCAAAATGCTGAAATTCGCGCGACACATCGTATGGAAACGGCATATCGGTGAGAATATTAACCATTTCGTCGGCATGGGGATAGCGTCGGTAGCCGCCACGCACATAGTGGGCTGCGGGATCGACACGCGTCGTTATCGAAGGCGTACGGGCCCAGTAGTTGCCGACGTGCATGACAGGACTGGGGTCACGATGCTCGAGAAAGCCCGTACTCAGGTAGTGCGCCAGTGGGTTTATCCCCGTCTGGTTGACGTCGGAGTTTTGGGCCATGTACCAGCGCGAATTAAAGAGATAACTCGTCACGCCGGTGCCATGCCAGGTGCCTGCGATGTAGTGCACTAACGTATTTTGTGCAGTCTCGCTCGGCAGCATGTTGTAGCGACGGTATATTGCCGGATCAAAGAGCGGATTGGGACAGATATTGTGCGCATCACCAATCAGCAGGTAATGTGCAAGTGCATCAGTGGGGAGCTGATGAGACGTCTGTGCAATTTGTTCGAGGTAGTAGGCTTTGTCAAACAGCACGGGATACCGCGCAATAGCAACGACATCCGCAGGAATCATGTTGAGTCTGAATATGCGGTTGAAAAGGATGTGTAGCAGGCGAATAACAAACGGTCCAAGACGGCCGAGGCGGCTATACAGTGCCGTATAGATCGTCAATGCGTTGGGGTACGTGCGTTTGACTTCCCCGAATGCATCGATATTCGTCACTGGCAATGTCGAGCGGAGGCTGTGCAGACGGTATTGTGCTGCACGCGCGTCGTACTCTGCACGGATGGGGATTGACCCACCGTGTACCGGCGATGGAGCTTCTGCGGTATCCCGTTGCTGGTTCATGCGATTCTCTTTTGGGCAACCCATGGTTATGAGCTACGCGTATGGTCTGGAGTAACACTCCGCTTTCGGAGGCGATGCCATAAGCGGAGGAGCAGTCTGATGGGCCACAGCAGACGCTCTTGATCTGCGATGACTGTGCGTAACCACGCTTGATCTGCGGTCAAGAGGGCATTCGATTCTCGGAGCCAATCACGCTCTTGTGTCAGTGCGACGCGTGCATCCGTAGCAGCTTCGGCTTGCGATTCGTGCCACTGTAGTGCTTGTTCGTGGACGATGCGGTGATGCGCCAGGCGTTCGATGTGCCGAGCCTGATGTTCCACAATGATTTTGTGGTTTTGCTTGGCTTCCTCGAATGCATCAGCGATACCTTGTGCGATCGTGTTCTTTTCGTCCATTTCGCGGCGGAGTGTCGCGATGACTTGATCGCGCTCGTCGAGTTCACGCAGGTGGCGATAGTGTGTGGCGAAGTGACGATTTGCGTCCGTGATGTTGTCACGTTCTATGAGCTGTTGCACACGGCTCCGGAGCGAATCGAATGCGTCCTGAGTTGTTGGCTCATCGAGCGGTTGTTCGAACAACTTATATGCTTCGAGAGCGAGATCGATCAGAGACAGCTGGCGTAATTCATCGGTCAACGCCAGAACGGTGTGATGGCGCTGTTCCCGATTGACGTAGCCGTCGATTTGTGCGCCCAATGGATCGTCGCGATCGGGAATCGCGGCGCCAGTTAATGCGGCAACGGGCGCATAGGCCTGACGCCAGTCTGCAATGAATGCACTGAATCCGACTGCGCAACGGCGTTGCCCTCGTGAATAAAACTCTGCGGAAAGCATGCTACAGAGCCATAATGCCAAGCCGCTATTGAGTGGCATCCCGTCGCGGGCAGCGAGTGATTTGGCGACTTCAACCGGATGTCGGTAGGGCAACAAGATGAGGCAGGTGTGTTGTCGGCGGTTGACTTCGGCAATCCACAATGGCAGGGTGTAACAAACGCGCGGGTCTTTGACGACGGTGTATGGATGGTGCCCAAAAGAAACATCCGCATATCGCGCAATGTCCTGCAGTGTACCGGGTCCAATTGCATCAAAGGTGCTCGATTCGGGGAGGCGAAGCTCGCACCAGTCGCTGCCTAATTCTGCAATGATTTGCATGTTGAGGGCGACAAATGCGACGGGCTCCCAGTGGCCCGAGGCGTTGTGATGGGTGTTGGTGTCGAGTTCACCAGGGATGTCGTATCCCAGGAGGTTCATCACGCGTGAGAGGGCCGAGGTCCCGCTCCGGTGCATCCCGGCGATAATCCCAATGAACGACATACAGTGCTCCTACTACCAACCTGCATAGTTGCATTAGCATACCATATATTGGCATTCGACCATGGATCTATCATCCGGTACGGATGCTCAAATAGGTTGTTTTTATGTGGTGTGTTCGGTTGATTCATGCCACGCAAGGGCGAATCGGGTATACTTTGCGGTACACAGCATCTGGCGTACGTAGTGGAGCAGCGAAGCAATGACACGCACGGTCATCATTCATTACCATCTGTTTAAAAATGCCGGTTCGACGGTCGATCATATCTTGGAGCGTGAATGTGCCGGCCACTTTGGCCAAATCGAAGGTGAGCACCCCTGGTCTGTGCTTGGTGACGACGAGATGACCACGTACCTCGACGCACACCCGCACATTCACTGCGTAACGAGTCACCAAGCGACCCTCTATACCCAGGTACCAGCGCATTTGCAGGTGTTTCCCATTATGTTTTTGCGCCATCCCATCGATCGTGCACATTCTGTGTATGAGTACGAAAAACGTCAAACAGGGAGCACCAGTCACGGCTCGCGCAAAGCAAAGGAACTTGATTTCGATGCGTACGTCCAGTGGCGTTTGTCGCCAGAAGGCGGCGCGGTGATTCGGAACTTCCAATCGCGGTGTGTCTCCGGCCGGCGCAACCCCGCTCTGGCACAGCAGATGAACGATCAACAAATGCAGCGTATCTCACGCGAGCGCATCGCAACGATGGAATTCATCGGGATCGTCGAACGCTTCGACGATTCCGTGCGCTTGATGCAACGGTACCTCGAGGCATTCCGGCCTGGAATGAATTACCACTACGAGCGCGTCAATTCCTCAGCAGGTCGCGCAAGCACTATCGAAGAGCGCCTCGCTGTCATCCAGAATCAATTGTCTGCACCGACGTACGACCTGCTGCTCCAACACAACCGCATCGACCTCGAGATTTATGAAGTCGCACTCCAACACTTCGATTCACTCCTCAAGCG
Source organism: Chloroflexota bacterium (assembly GCA_046051665.1). GTDB lineage: Bacteria > Chloroflexota > Chloroflexia > Chloroflexales > Roseiflexaceae > UBA965. The sequence goes on along the minus strand of JBJONV010000139.1, from coordinate 1,505 downwards.
CTAGCTGACGATTCGCAGACCCGCTGTGCTCATGCACGGCGGGTCATGATGATGTCGAGCGTCGGAGCCACTGTTGCGTGCCATCTGCTGGGAATCACTGTCGTGGCATCGAGTTGGGTCAGGATTGCCGGCCCGTTGATGACATCCCCGGGGAGCAATGCATCGCGTTCGTACAGTGCGGTACTGAGCTCCTGTGGCGCATCATCCGGGTATGCGTCCACCCATCGCGTCGGGTAGAGCGCTCCGTCCCGCGGCAGACTCGGTATGGTGGGGAGTGGTTGCGGTTGATTCGACACGCGATGCACCAGCATGGTGACTTCAATTGCGCGCTCAGGCATCGCATGCCCGTAGCGTCGCAGGTGGATCTGTGCGAACGCAGGTGCCACTGCACGCAGTGCATCCTCGGTACACGTCGGTTCCATGCATAATGGGACATCCAGCTCGAAGACTTGTCCTTTATAGCGAACCGCCAAGACGACCTCGTGGCTGAACTCCTGCGGATGCTCGCCGTCTGCCACGAGCGCATCGGTGAGTTCCGCCGTGGTGTCTGCCAGAATCTGATTGATGACGGTCGTGTCGACCGTCGCCAGAGTACCCAGAATGGGGCGACTGGTCGAACGCGTCACCGCTGCACTCGCCATCCCCAACGCCGACAACACACCAGGGAAGCGTGGAATGATGACACGCTCCATGCCGAGTTCTTCAGCGAGATGTGCGGCGTGTAATGGTCCCGCACCACCAAATGCCACGAGAGCAAATTCTTTGGGGTTGTGCCCGCGCTCGACCGAAATAGTCCGGACGGCCCGGGCCATCGCCGCATTGACGACCCGTAGTATTCCTAACGCTGACTCAATGTGTCCGACCGCAGCGACATCGGCTATCGGAGTGATTGACTGTGTCGCGCGCTGTGCATCGAGGCGCATCGTGCCACCGAGGAATGCATCACTCCGTAGCCGCCCAAGCACCACATTTGCATCCGTCACCGTTGCTTGTGTCCCGATCCCATAGCATGCTGGACCCGGCATTGCACCTGCACTCTGCGGTCCGACACGGAGCGCACCCGCACCGTCGAGGTGTGCCAATGACCCCCCGCCTGCACCAACGGTATGGATTTCCAGACTGGGCAAACGAATCGGTAACCCGCCTACCGCGGATCCACTACTGCGGGGGAGCGACCCGTCACACAATGCGACATCGGTCGATGTTCCGCCCATGTCGAAGGTGATACAACGCGGGAATCCTACGGCAGTCGCCACGCGATATGCACCGACGATGCCGCCTGCAGGTCCCGATAATGTCGTGCGGGCGGGTAATTGTGTCGCCCCGCTCACTCCCATGCTGCCACCATCCGACGCCATGATGCGCAGTTTTGTCTCTGCAGGAATATGTGTAGACAAATACTGCAGGTAGCGTTCCATAACCGGCGCAACGTATGCGTTGACAACCGAAGTGACTGTTCGTTCGTATTCCCGTGCTTCGGTGATGATCCGGTGCGACACACTGAT
>JBJONV010000138.1:0-19282 GCA_046051665.1 Chloroflexota bacterium | reverse complement strand
ACGCAACAGCCAACGTCAAGAGCATCAACAAAATGATGAATCCGCCGAACTCGCGACCATTCCGTGTCGGCATCGGTGATGTAATGGTTGATCGTTTGGGCGGCAAATTGCGGATATTCGTATTCAGCGGCCCAGTTTGTGTCGCAGGGCGCAAATTGCCAGTGCGCACACCGTGTGGAGCGGTGATACGGACTTCGGATTCTTCTTGCATCCGAAGCAAATGAGCGAACTCGCGTGCGGACGACGGTCGGTCATTGGGATTTTTCGAGAGGGCACGCAGTATCAACTGTTCGAGTGCCGGTGAGACGTTGGGATTGTGGCGACGAATAGGAGGTGGCTTTGAGCTGACATGCTGGAGTGCGACGGCGACAGCGCTGTCACCGGTGAACGGCAGCTGCCCCGTAAGGGCTTCATACAGTGTCACCGCGAGTGCATAGATATCTGACTGTGCCGTGGCAGGTTGGCCTTTGGCTTGCTCGGGCGAGATATAGTCCGCTGTGCCGAAGGTCACGCCTGTTTCGGTTTGGGCCGTCGACAAGCCGCTTTTCGCAATGCCGAAGTCGGTGATTTTGGCTGTGCCGTCCTGTGTGACGAGGATGTTTTGGGGCTTGACATCACGGTGCACCATACCCAAGTTGTGTGCGGTATCGAGCCCGTCGGCAATCGTCGCGCCGATTTGCAGAACCTGTTGAATGGGGAGTTGCCGTTTGCGCAGAATGATCCCTTTGAGATCGATACCATCGACAAATTCCATCACGATGAAGTGCTGGCGATCTTCTTGGCCCACATCGTAAATGTCGACAATACTCGGATGGCGCAGATTTGCTGCTGCCTGTGCTTCATGGCTAAAGCGTTGCAGGAAGTTGATGTCGTTGGCATGATGTGCATGGAGCACTTTGATTGCGACGACTCGGTTGAGGCGCGTATCGCGTCCACGGTAGACCGTGGCCATACCGCCGTCGCCCAGTTTTTCTTCTATTTCGTACCGCTGGTTGAGAATTCTTGGTTGCATGGCGCGTCAGTGCTCAATCGAATTGTCGACGGACAGCTGGGTTCGCTGGCTCCGCTGGAACGATACCCAAATGTGCCTCGAGAAGATGGAGATTCATGACGTCTTCTTGGTTGTAACGGAGAAGCACGTCGAGTGCATGATTGTCGTGATTGGTCTCGTAGAGGTGCCATAAACGTGGGGCATCGACACCCGTGATGCCTGCCGTGCCACGGCTTATCCCGGTGTCGACTTCGATTTTCTTCAGGCCGCCACGTAATCCGTGTTTGCGACACACATACATCAAATCGCTGTGTGTAAAGTCACTCAGCAGGTCTACGCGGAGACGTTTTTTGATGTGTGGCAAATCGAACCCCGAACCGTTGAATGTCACAATGACCGTGCAGCCTGCGAGCGCGTCGTAGATTGCCACATCGTGAATACCGCCGTCGATGAGTTGGATGGTACCGATGTCGTGCCGATAGATGCCAATGACACTAATACGCTGATCGTTGGTTGTTTCGATGTCGAGATAAGCACGCATCAAAACCCCGATCATTGTGCTGAAGACATGGTGTACTATGCATAATTATGACATAGTGTAGTGGTACTGTCAAAGGTTACGACTCCACAATGAAAAGCACTTGGTGGAGGTTTATATGTCACTGCGTGTTGTGTTAGATACCGATCCAGGGATTGATGATGCATTAGCGATTTTGCTCGCAATTGCTTCTCCGGAGCTCGAATTACGTGCGGTGACGGTCACTGGTGGGAATTGCCCACTCGATGCAGGTGTCGAAAATGCACGTGCCGTACTCGCACTCGCGCAGCATGCGCACATCCCGGTGTGCGCGGGTGTCGCATTGCCCTTGATACGCCCGGCCTTCACTGCCGCCGAAACACACGGTGCGAGTGGCCTCGGCTACGCTGTGTTGCCGTCTTCTGATGCGCCAAATGCATCAGAAGACGGCGTTGATTGTATCATCCGCGAAATCCTGGCAGCCCCTGGTCAGCTCAGCCTCGTGCCGGTTGCTCCGCTGACCAACATCGCCATCGCATTGCGCAAGGCGCCTGCAATTATCAACGCTGTCAAAGAAGTCATCATCATGGGTGGTGCCGTCCGGGTCGATGGCAATACGACGTCGTTGGCTGAATTTAACTTTTTTGTAGATCCGCATGCGGCGCATATCGTTTTGACCAGCGGGATGCCCATCACGTTGGTACCGTGGGACATTACCCGTGATGTCATGCTCTACCAACACCATGTCGATCGTTTGCTTGCAATTGATTCACCGGTGACCGAGTTTATTGCAGCCGCTACGCGTTTTTATCTTGATTTTCATCAGGAGAGTTTTGGCGTGGCAGGCTGTTCAATCAATGATCCGGTAGCGTTGGCGTTGACAATGTGGCCGGATCTTGCGACGACGCAGTCTGTCCGCGTCGATATCGAATACACGAGCGAATTAACCATCGGCAAAACCGTTTTGAGTTACGTGGGTGAGGTGAATCATCCACCGCGTGACACCGATATGACGGGGTATGCTGCGTCAGAATGGCCTGCGACCTGGCGCTCTCTGCAGCGCCCTGCACATAACGTCAAATTGGTTACCCACTTCGACACCGAGACGTTCATTGAGCGCTTTGTGTCACGCATGGAAGCACTGGCGCGCAGTATCCCGCGACGTTGAAGAGTTTTTGCAACCCGATGCATGGTCTCTGCGTCATACGCGCCAAGTGAAGGAGGAAGAAATGAGCTTTGCTACATTGACGCGCTCCAAGAGTGACCGGATGATTAGTGGAGTCTGTGGGGGTATCGCACAGAAATACCGATTCGATGCAGTGGTTGTGCGTGGGGTATTTATTGTCCTTGGCTTGGTCAATATCGGTATTACGGCAATCGTATATGTGGCTGCTTTTTTTCTGATACCCGAAGAAGTCACCGCAGCGACGTCTGGCACACAACGACCCGGCTGGCGCTATGATCCCTGGACCGGCGAAAGCCTCGGGCATGCACCACAAGACGTCGTGATCGTTGATAGTGCACCGCAGGTCGCGACGAATTCCGCCCAATCCGATCCTTCTCGTCCGCCGCTGCTCCCACCTGCACAGACGCGTGCGCAAGAGCGCCCGACCGACGACGAGGTCTAAGAAAAAAACAGTCCCCGCTGCATCGCATGCAGCGGGGAATTTATTAGACTGAGAACAATCCAGAGATCTGAGAAAAACGACACCCAACAAATGGGAGACTACCCCTTCCCAAAGATTGTACGTGCATGCGCGCTCTGTGACCCCTACATGACTGTGGTGTAGGCAGATTATGGATTTAGCTCCCTGGTTTTCTCACAATGCGAAACCCCAAAAATGCGTTTGTCATGTGTGGTTGCATGCGGAACCGGCACGCACAGCGTGCATACCCGATGGGATTTACATAACAGCCACCACGGATGACCCGGCGCCCTTCGCTTGTACCATCGTTGCGTCCATCGTCTGCGACGTACGGATAGAGCGCATCGATCGACGTTGTCCATTCCCATACCGTCCCGGCCATATCGAGCAAGCCCCACGGACTTGCACCAGCGGGGTATGAACCTACCGTAGGCAGCGACACACCGGCTTCTCGTGATGCAGCACGACTGACATCCCAATCGTTCCCCCAGGGGAACTGCCTGCCATCCGTGCCACGTGCCGCGCATTCCCATTCGGCTTCTGTGGGAAGGCGGTAGCTCTGTCCATCACATGTGCCACGCCATTCGACATAGGCTTGTGCCATCAGCAAGGTAATGTTGACCACCGGTGCCTGTGTATCACCTGATCGTTGACTTACCCACGAAATGGGTGCATCACCGCCTGCACTGATGAATGCCGCATACTGTCCGACGGTCACCGGCGTCTGGGCAATGTCGTAGGCATCGACGGTAACGTGGTGTTGCGGTGATTCTTCGCGATACGATTCACGCGTGCCGCTGTACTTTTGGGCAAGATGTGACAGGTCATCGACAGGGGTGCCCATCAGGAATGTCGTTGTGGGTATGCTGACAAACCGTTCTTTTGCTGGCTGGCTCACGACAACACCTCCCATGCGCTTCCCTGTTCATCACGTTTGATGTGGATCTGCACTGGGAACAAATCCTTGACTTCTTGGACATGGGTAATGACCAGAATCGTATGAAATTCGCTGCTGATGGAGTTGATTGCTTCAACGAGGCGTTCGCGGCCTTGCGCATCCTGGGTGCCAAATCCCTCGTCGATGATCAACGTTTCGAGGCGATGGCCGGCACGATGTGCCAGAATCTTCGACAGGGCAACCCGCAATGCAAAGCTAATGCGAAACGCTTCGCCGCCAGAAAATGCTTCGAGTGACCGTGTACCTACTGCATCCGAAACAACGAGTTCGAGTGTTTCTCGCGGGTTGCCTGCCTGTGTGACCATGTGTGTATTGAAGCTCAAGTAGAGCTGGTTGTCGGACATCCGACTCAAAATGCGATTTGTTTCGCGTTCGAGTGCGGGGATTGCAAAATCGCGAATCAGCATCGCCTGAATGCCTTTTGAAGCAAACGCGCGTTCGAGAATGTCGTAGCGCCCTTGGAGGACGGTCACCTGTTGCAACTGCGTGTGAAACGCTTCGAGTCGCTCTTGGGATTGATACGCTGACTGTAACTTGACGCGGAGTTGACTTGCGTAGTCGGTTCGACTAGTCACTTCTACCTCTGCGATGGTGACCAACTGCGCGGGTGCAGCAGTCACATCACGCCCGGCAAGGTGCGGGAGCAACTCGGCACAGCGTGCTTCGAGGCGTTGCAGTTCATACTCTGCCTGTGCTTTCGCTTGTTGCGCGAGGTTGAGCTGCTCGGTGGTATCTGCGGTGCGTTGTACCAGCGCGGCTGCCCGTGTATCGAGCACCACGAGTTGGTTGTGCTCCTCACGTGCATCTTGCATTCCTTGCAATTCGTCCCAGAGTGCACTCGCAGCAGCAGGATCATAGCCAAGGGCAGCAATCTGGGCGTTGAGCGATTGACTCAGCGCTTGTGCATCCGGATCGATTCGGTCGTTTGCGAGATCGCTTTCGAAGCCTGCGATGCTGCCATCGAGCGACAAGATGCGCTGTTGCTGTGTTGCAAAACGGGCGATGTCTGCTTCGAGTTGTGCCATGCGGCGCTGATTTGCGTGGAGTGTGGCGACTTTTTGGGTAAGGATCTGCACGTCTGCTTCGCTCGCTTGGAGTGTTGCACGTGCCTGTGCACGATTGTCTTCGGGTCGTGACGCTTGGATAGCGCTGATTTGTTCCGCGAGTGTGCTGAGCGTTTCATCGAGCCGATCAGCTTCGAGTTGTTTGGCGTTCAGTTGTGCAATGCGCTGCCTGAGAGTAGGCCCGGTGCTGGCTAACAGCTGATATTCTGCGATGCTCGATTCGAGCGCAGCAATGCGCTGATGCGCTTCCCGTACCGCCTGCGATTGACTCCGATGCATGGTCCGGAGTTCTTCTATTTCGCTGGTGAGGGTTGCATGTGCTGCGTTGTAGTGTGCTTCGTCCATGAGCGTCTGGCAGGTCGGGCAGTGTTCGTTGATGTTGATGGCGTCGCGTTTACGTTTGAGCGCAATCCCCGCATCCGCGGTTGATTGTTGTTCTGCAAGGAGGCGGGCTTGCGTGGCTGCCTCTGTAGCACGTTCACTCTGGAGTTGGCTTAGAGCGACAGTGGCATCGTCGCACCGAGTCAGTTGTTCCTGGATGCTCTGGAGGTCGGTCAAGCTCGCGGTGATGGCGTTTCGTTGTGCCGTGAGATGGGTGTGTTCCTGTGTCAACGCCTGCAAACGGTCGATGGCACGGTCGTGGGTACGAATCTCGGCGATGCAGGCGTCACGTCTGGCGATGGCTGTTTCGAGGGCGGTCTGATCGGCTTCGGCATGGGCGAGCGTTTCGGCGAGCTCGGTTGCTTCTGCACGTACACTGTCTGCCTGTGCGAGGGCACTCAGGAGTTGCTGACGTTCTGCCGTCGCCCGGTCCAGGGTGCGTTCGATGAGGGCGCGTCGTTGAACGACGGCCTGATCAGCATGTTGCTTTTGCGTGACGAGCGCATCGTATTGCTGACGGGCTGCGTGCATCGCACTGTATTGCGACTCGCGTTCGGTATACAGGCGAAAACGCTGCAGGATGTCGTCACGACGTGCGAGTTGCTGGGCAACCAGCGCTGATTCTGCTTCGACCTCGCCGAGGCGTTGGGTGTAGTGGGTGAGTTGTAGACTGAGTTGCTGTACCGATTGGCGGGCTGTCTGACGAGCGAGTGCCGATGCTGCGTATTCGACGAATGAACGTGCTTGGGCGACACGTTCTTCGGCGTCGGAAAGTTGCGTGCTCAGGCTGGCAATATTTGCGACGTTGGCTTCGTCGACCGCCATCTGACCCTTGATATGTGCAATCTGATGGGTCAATTCATCGCGTTTTGTTTTGGCACGTTCGCGATATGTGTTGTATCGATCAATTTCGAGCATTTGGGCTAACAAATCACGGCGCTCTGTGGGGGGTAACTTCGTAAATGCGTCGGATTCGCCTTGTCGGAGGTAGGCGGAATTACTAAAGACCGCGTAGCTCATTCCAACAATTTCGTTGGTGATTTTCGCCTGTGTTTCACGAATCGTGCCAGCAGTCAATGAATCCCAACGGGTGCGGGTTGCATCACTGGCTTGATAGAGTTCGAGGCGCGTACCGCCACGTGTCGTCTTTGCATAGGAACGATTGATGCGATAGATGATGCCACCAACCGAAAAAACGAACTCGACAAACATGCGTTCCGCACCATGATTGAGAATTTCGGCGTCGCGCAGTCGTGCTTCGCCCCAGACTGCCCAGTGTATCGCTTCGAGGAACGACGATTTGCCAGCGCCGTTATCACCCGACAAACACGCGATGTGAAAAGTCGAAAAATCAAATTCCGGGGTTTCGTTTTTATAACTCAGAAAATTCTGCATTTTGAGGGTTAACGGAATCATGCATGGTTCCCTTCGTGCGTCAAGAGTGCATTGATGGAGTGCAGTACCGCTTGTGTCTCGTTACTAGTACAGGCAGTCCAGAGTGCACCGAGTTGTGTCCGCTGATAATTCGCCTCGGATCGCAACGCCGTGAGTACCGTTTTGGCTTGTGCGTGACTCATGAGGTGTGTATCAATCAGCATCCGATGGGCGGTTGCTGCATCCTGGATAATGCCCAAGCGTAATTGCAGCTTTTCGAGCAATTGGACGAGTGGCAGCGCAGTGGGGAGCAACACATCGGGGAACGCTTCGATGGTATAGCGCAGTTTTTTTGCTTGTATCCGTATTTCGTGGAGTGTTTCGCTGTCGAGTTTTGTGGCTGGGGTTTGCATCGGCGCAATCAGCGTCCGCATCATTGTTTCAATATGCAACTGTAAGTAGGCAGCAGTTGTCGGTGCCACGGCCGGGTGTGGTTCCGCCGTGCAGACAAATGTCGCAAACCCGTTGAGGAAGAGCTGATGTTTATCGGCGGTTATGAGCGCCTCGAGTTCTTTGAGCGCTTTTTGGCGGACCCGGTGGAGTGCCTGACGAATATCAGCAGGGACGGTGTGTGTGCCCAATATTCGCTTGACGTGTTCTGCAAATGCATCAGCATCACGAACTTCCCCCAAGAAACGTGACATGCGCCGAAATCCGCGCCGGTACTGGGCGATTTCTTCGTCGTCGTATACCGAAACACCGCACTCGATAAGCGAATTCAGTTTGCGAAGAGAGACACGAATGCGATGGACGTCTTCTGCGGAAAAGCCTTGCTTGACTGCCAATTCGCGATGGAGGACACGTCGGAATTGACCGCGGAGCTTGATTCGGAGTATGTCAGGGAACGGCCAACGACGCGCATCGAACGGTGCACTGGGGAGCGGTGAGATTTCAACGGGCGATGTACGCACCAGAGCGGCGACCTGCAGGCGTTGGTCTTCGTTGAGCACCATCCAATATGGATCTGCGTTCCCCGGATGCCCAGTGTGTTGTACCAATGCTGCGGCAACCATGAGTCGGTGCGTTGCAGTGTCTGCCAGCGGCAACGGGACGAGCAATGCTTCATCCGGGTCACGGCCGATCGCACGTAAAGCAGTTTTTTGAGCGTTCAACATCGCTTCGACCGTGGTGTGTGTCCTGGGGTTGTTACCGAGTTGTGTGAGTGCGACACGGATGCTTGGTTTGGCAATCGTGCATGCGACGGATCCTTCGATGAGTTTTGCGATTATGGACGCGGTGCCAACTGGTGCGGTGAACGTACACTGTATGGTTACTTCGCTCCATTCGTGGACCTGCGATTCGTCATTGATATGGCCGTGACTCAGCGTCATCGTTGCAATATGTACTCCCACAGCATCATGCACCAAACGAATTTGTTGTTTGGTTTGGGCTGCTGCAACCGGGATCAGGACGAGCGGTGCGACGCTGAGGCGATCGAGGGCTGTACAGAGGGTATCAGGCCAGCGTCCGTGGTTGATCGACCATATCTGTGGCGCGGCACCATCGTTGTGCTCTAGCGTCACGTGCGCAGATTCACCCTCGCTGGTACTTAGCAGCAGGTGGATGTTTTTCTGTTGGAGCGTACGAGTTGGGGTATCGAGCACGACGTCTAGTGCCAGGACACTTGGTTGTGCAACGAGCCGGAACACACCGAGCGTACGCTGATGCCACAGTTTGCGGGCTGCAATGACATCGAGCACGTGCATCACGACGGTCGGTTCGGCTGATTGCGGCATCTGGAGTTCCTTTGTGTGTTGCACATAGTATAAACGATGCGTCCGCTCAGGGGGGCGGGAATCAACAGTGCGCAATGCTGAGAATGTGCCGTTTTCGTGACGCAACGGGCAAACGGCAAGGGTCGTGAGTTCATGGTATACTACAGCAGAATTTCATACATCGCGCGTATCTCTGCGCATCAGAACATGGAGTTGTTTCGGTGAAGGTTACAAGTGAGCGCATGCCGCGCAGCATACTGCAGTTGACGATCGAAATCGACGAAGCCACGGTAGAAAAAGAACTTGACCGTGCATCACGGAGCCTGTCACAAAAGGCCAAAGTTCCTGGCTTCCGTCCAGGCAAAGCCCCACGTGCCATCCTCGAGCGCTTCTATGGTCGCCAAGCACTCCTCGAAGAAGCATCCGAAGGCATTATCAATGCCGGCTTCAAATACGCCCTCGAAAGCGAAGGTATCGAACCGATTGCCCAGGCGAGCCTCGGCGACGTCCAGTTCAATGACATGCCCTATACCGTCGTTATCAATGTCCCGGTCGAGCCAATCACCAAGATTGCCGACTATTCCGGGTACAAGAAGGAATTTGTTGTTCCTGCGGTAACCGACGAAGTCATGAATCGTGCCATGGATGACCTGCGCGAAAAGCATGTCGTCCTGCGCGAGCCCGAAGAAACCCGTGCAGCCAAGCAGGGTGATTTGGTTACCGCTGAAGTCGACGTCGTCCACAATGGACTTTCCATTAACGGTCGCATCGAAGGCCAGCCTGCCCAGAGCACCGACCTCATCCTCGAACCCGGTCGGTTGATCGGTGGGTTGATGGAAGGCGTCATCGGAATGGCAATTGGCGACAACAAATCGATCAGCGCCACCATGCCAGAAGACTACACCGACGAGACATTGCGCGGTGAAGCAGTCACCTTCGACGTGACCGTCCGTCGCATCCAGGAGCGCATTTTGCCCGATTGGGACGAATTGCCCACCCTCGAAAACAAAGAAGGTACCCTGGCGGACCTCAAGCATGCCACCAGCGACGAACTCGCCAAGAATGCCCGCGAAAACGCCGAAAATCGGTTGGTCAACGGCTTCATCGATTCGTTGGTTGCTGGTGCTGTCTACGATTACCATGAATCCATGATCGAGCAAGAAGCCGATCGGATTCTGCGCGGTCAAGAACAAGAATACATCCGCTATGGAACGACCGCTGAAGCAGTCTATCGCCAAATGGGCCGCAAGCGCGAGGACCTGGTAGCGCAATACCTCCCACAAGGCGAAGAGCGTCTCAAGCGCAATCTGGCGATGCGTGAGTTCGTCACCGCAGAGGGTATTTTGGTCGACGATAGCGATATCGATGCCGAAATCGACGCAATGCTCGAGAGCTATGAGCCAGAACAGCGCGAGACGATGAAGGCCCTCTTGCGCGAGCAGTTGGTCGCTTCGGTCGCCAATGCTGCACTCGACAAGAAAATCCGTGCCCGTATCATTGAGTTGGTTGCACAAACCGACGCTGATGCAGACACCGCTACCAAAAAGAAGAGCACCAAGAAGGCTGCTTCGACCGAGAGCGACGAAGCCGCAAGCGACGCTGCCCCCAAGAAGAAGGCTTCGAAGAAGGCAGAATAACTGCCTTCGGTGTGGACGACAAACGGGGAGTCACACATGACCAAACAACGCACGACCATCACCGGGTTAGCCCCGGCCGTAGAACAACTCATCCCGACCGTGGTTGAATCCACCGGTCGGGGCGAGTATCGCTCTGATATATACTCACGCTTGCTCAAAGAGCGCATCATCATGCTGAGCACTCCCATCGAAGACGGGATTGCGAACCTGATTGTTGCACAGCTCTTGTTCCTTGAACACGAAAACCCAGAACGCGACATCATGCTGTACATCAACAGCCCCGGTGGCTCGATCACGGCAGGGTTGGGTATCTACGACACGATGCAGATGATTCGCCCGAAGGTGGCGACCGTGTGTGTCGGTATGGCAGGGAGCATGGCTACCATCCTACTCGCAGGCGGTGCCAAAGGCAAACGATACAGCTTGCCGCATTCGACCATACACATGCATCCCGCTGGTGGCGGCGCGAGTGGATATGCCCCTGATGTCGAAATCATGGCGCGTGAACTGCTCCGCGAACAACAAATCATCCGCGAATTGTTGTCCAGCGACACCGGCCAGCCGATTGAACGGATCGCCAACGATTTTGATCGCGATTTGTTCATGGATCCCGAAAAAGCGAAGAGTTACGGCATCATCGACGAAGTCCTGACTCGCGACGCACTCAACCAACAGAGCTAGGTCTGCTGCTCGAGAACGCTCGTTGACTGTGCCTCTTTCACGTGAGTGGCGCACCAACGAGCGATTTTTTCACGAATGACGAGGCTGCAATGACCACTAACGGACGTGGAATCTATCAATGCTCTTTCTGCGGACGCAGCCAAGACGAGGTCCAGCGCCTCATCGCTGGTCCTCCGCCTATCTTTATCTGTGATGAATGCGTTGCAATTTGTAACCAGGTCATCGCCGATGAACGTCCAAAAGTCGAACCAACCAAACAGGCGGCACCGCTCCTCGAGAAGTTGCCCGTCCCGCATGAGATGCGAGAACGCCTCGATGCATATGTCATTGGCCAAGATCGCGCCAAAGTACTCCTCGCGGTTGCAGTGTACAACCACTACAAACGCATACGCGCCCGTGCCGATGTCGATGCCACCGTCGAGATCGGCAAGAGCAATATCCTCTTGATCGGTCCGACCGGGAGCGGCAAGACATTGCTCGCACAGACACTCGCACGTGCGCTTGATGTACCCTTTGCTATCGCTGATGCGACTGCATTGACCGAAGCGGGCTATGTAGGCGAAGACGTCGAGACCATTTTGCTCCGACTCATCCAGGCAGCGGATGGTGATGTCGAGCGTGCCAAGACCGGCATTCTCTACATCGATGAAATAGACAAAATAGCCCGCAAGTCGGATAATCCGTCGATTACGCGTGATGTATCGGGCGAAGGGGTGCAACAGGCGTTGCTCAAAATCCTCGAAGGTTCAGTGGCTCATGTGCCGCCTGTTCCTGGGCGTAAACACCCACAGCAAGAGTACATCCCGTTTGATACAACGCAGGTTTTGTTCATCTGCGGTGGTGCATTCGAAGGCATTGATAAAATCATTGCTGCGCGTGTCGGTGAGAAGCGCTCGATTGGCTTTGGTTCCACGACAGTGGCACCGGTGACTACACCCGAGTATCTGCTCGATCAGGTCACTCCAGACGACCTATTAAAGTATGGATTCATCCCTGAATTCATTGGTCGTATTCCGATGGTTGCACCGTTGCGTCCGTTGGATCGTGAGGCGATGCGTCGTATTCTGGTCGAACCGAAAAATGCCGTACTCAAGCAGTACACCCAACTCCTCAAGATGGATGATGTGGCGCTCGAATTTACGGACGAAGCTATTGACGCAATAGCCGAAGCAGCACTCAAGACGGGGACTGGTGCGCGTGCGTTGCGCAGTATCCTCGAAGGGGTATTGCTCGATGTCATGTACGACGCACCGTCGCAGACTGGTCAAAAACGGTGTATAATCGACGCAGATGTCATCCTCAAGCAGACAGCTCCGCTCCTCGAAGCCGACACGCGTGTGTCTGCTGACGTGTAGTCCAAGTCATCCCAAAAAATAAACCTTGTGTTTATTTTTTTGATTGTTCGTTACTACAAAAGGTGGTACACCGATGAAGTTGACACGGCGAATATCCGATCGAAGCGATCAACTGACGCAGCGACGTATACTCTTTGCGGACGACGATCCATCGATTGCTACACTCATCCAGGTGACGTTCAGTGGTCCACGTTATGACGTCACCGTCGTGAAAAACGGCCTCGAAGCGCTCAAAGCATTTAATGACGGCACATTCGACATTGTCATCCTCGATGTCATGATGCCGTATGTCGACGGCTTCGAGACCTGCAAGCGCATTCGCGAGCGTTCAGAAGTCCCCATCATCATGCTCACGGCGCGTGATGGGACCGATGATGTGGTACAAGGGTTCGAGCTCGGGAGTGATGACTACATCACCAAGCCGTTCAAGCCCGCAGAGCTCATTGCCCGTGTCGATGCGATTTTGCGTCGTGTCGACGGCATGAAAAACCGTCAAGCACCGACGGTCGTCCGCTGTGGTGATATCGAAATCGACGCGCCACGACATCGTGTGTCGCTCAAAGGCGTCGAAATCAATCTGACACCGATGGAATTCGAATTACTCTACTTTTTGGCAGCAAACTCCGGTGATGTGTTTGACCGCGAAACACTGTTCCAAGAAGTATGGGGCTATGACTACGTCGGAGAAACGAATCTAGTTGATGTGTGTGTCCGTCGCTTGCGCGAAAAAATCGAAGAAGAGCCATCAAAACCAGCACGCATTCTGACGGTGCGAGGCATCGGCTACAAAATGGCAGAGCATGTTGCGGTAATCAACAATTCTCCTGTCTCGAGCGATTTGCCGGCAACGGAACCGCTCGCAGAGTACCAAAAGAAACTCAATCGCGCATAGCACGATCAAAAAAAAGCCCCTGCATCGTCAGATGCAGGGGCTTTGATGTGTATAACGACAAAGCGTTGTGTACGGATTAGTCGGTCACTTCTGTGTCGTCGGCAGGGCTGTCACCACCATCTTCTTCGGCGAGTTCATGCATGTCGACACCGATCATATCACCGAGGTCAAGGATCCGTTTTTGCTTTTCGAAATCGTCCTCTGGCTCGTCTGCGGCCATTGCAACCACGGTATCGTTCTCGTCCAACGTAAGGACCCGTACGCCCTGTGCACTGCGGCCACAGACACGTAACCCGCTTGCTTCGGTACGCAGAATGATGCCGTTGGATGTGATGATGGTCAATACCATGTCGTGGTAGATGACACGTGCCAATGCGACCGTATCTTCTTCGCTCAGGGTCATGGTATTGACCCCTTGGCTACCGCGACCTTTGCGGGAGTAGAGCTTGAGTGGGGTGCGCTTGCCTTTGCCGTTTTTACCGATGACAATCAGCTGCGCGGTATCCATGTGTTCTGGGGTGACGATATCCATACTGATGACTTCGTCGCCAAAGCGCAATGTAATGCCGCGTACGCCGCTCGCAGGGCGTCCCATCGAACGTACTTGCCCTTGGTCGAAGCGCAGCGTTTTGCCCATGCGTGTGGTCAAGACAATGTCTTCATCGCCCATGGTTGTTGTCACCCAACCGAGTTCATCGCCGGCTTCGAGGCCGATGGCGATAAGGCCGTTGCTGCGTACCGAGCTATATTCTTCGAGCAACGTGCGTTTGATTTTGCCACGCCGCGTTGCCATCAGGAGATACTTGGCTTGATCGTAGTCTGGGACAGACAGCATCGACGTGACGTGTTCGTTCGGCTGCAGATCGATGAGATTGACCAGCGGCAACCCCTTCGCGGTGCGGCTCGAATCCGGCACTTCGTGTGCTTTGAGTTTGTAGACGCGACCGCTGTTGGTGAAAAAGAGCAGATCATGCATGCTATTGCAGGTCAAAATATGGCTCATCACGTCTTCTTCACGGATTGCTGCGCCTTTTTTGCCACGTCCTCCACGCCGCTGAGTACGGAAGACCTCGGGGAGTTGGCTTTTGATGTAGCCGCGATCCGACATGGTGATGAGGAGCTTGGTATCAGGGATGAGGTCTTCATCGCTGACTTCACCATTGACACCATAGACGATTTGGGTACGTCGTGCGTCCCCGTATTTTTCTTCGAGGTACTTGAGGTCCGCCTTGATGAGACTGTTCAACTTGGTAGCATTGGCAAGGATTTCTTCGAGCTCTTGAATCGTTTTGACGAGTTCGGCCAACTCGTCTTCGATGCGCTTGCGTTCGAGTGCTGCCAATCGACCGAGTTGCATGTCGAGAATGGCGTTTGCTTGTGCTTCAGAGAAGCTGTAGTCACGCATCAAATTGGTACGTGCCGATTCGCGCGAGCGGGATTCTCGGATGGTGCGGATGACATCGTCGAGGATGTCGATGGCGCGTTTGAGGCCTTCCAAGATGTGTGCCCGGGCACGTGCTTTTTCGAGGTCGAACTCAGTACGGCGACGAATCACGACACGGCGGTGATCAACATACTCCTGGAGCATGCGCTTGAGCGTCAGCAACCGTGGTTGGCGTCCGTCTTCGATGAGGGACAGCATATTGATGCCGAATGATGTCTGCATCTGGGTATGCTTGTAAAGTGCGTTGAGCACCTTCCGCGGTTGTGCATCTTGCTTGAGCATGATGACGACCCGCATCCCGTTGCGGTCAGATTCGTCGCGTATATCGCGGATGCCTTCGATTTTCTTTTCACGCACGAGCTCAGCAATACGCTCCTGGAGGCGCGCTTTATTGACCTGGAAGGGCAATTCGCTGACGATGATTTGATGACTGTTGCGATTGCCTTCTTCGACGTGTGCCTTCGCACGAATGGTGACTTGGCCACGGCCCGTTGCGTACGCTGCGTTGACGCCTTCGTTGCCGAGAATCAATCCACCTGTGGGGAAGTCGGGACCAGGCACAAACTTGATCAGGTCTTCGACGCTGCAGTCTTCGTTGTCTATGAGATAGACAATCGCACGGCAGATTTCGCCCAAGTTGTGTGGTGGGATATTCGTTGCCATGCCCACAGCGATACCGTTTGCGCCGTTGAGCAACAAGTTGGGCAGGCGGGCAGGCAAAACAGTTGGTTCGCGGAAGGTACCGTCGAAGTTGTCGCGAAAGTCGACGGTGTTCTTTTCGATGTCGAAAAGCATTTCTTCGGCGATTGCCGAGAGGCGTGCTTCGGTGTACCGCATTGCTGCCGGTGGATCACCGTCAATGCTCCCAAAGTTGCCTTGACCGTCAACGAGTGGGTAACGCATATTCCACGGTTGTGCCAACCGTGCGAGTGCATCGTACACCGATGAGTCACCGTGTGGGTGCATTTTGCCGAGCACGTCACCGACGATACGAGCGCATTTTTTGTAAGGGGTATTGGCACGCATGCCCATATCCCACATCCCAAAGAGAATACGGGTCTGTACGGGTTTGAGCCCGTCACGGGTATCGGGCAATGCGCGTGACACGATCACGCTCATCGCATAGTCGAGATATGCAGTTCGCATCTCATCGGTAATGCTGCGATTCTGAATTGCGCCGACGTCCATCCTGCACCCCTGTCACATCACAAAAAACGTTTCTTTTGATGTGTGTATTATAGCACAGCGGGGTTGGAAGCCTTACCGACGTATCCCTTGCGCATGATTCTAACGCGTCAGAGCGGTAATCCGCGGACAGCAACAGGGGTAAAGTCGAGGTAGTCGCAGGCAGTTAATTGATACGTCGTGTTCCCGATCAAGGTTTGTGTTGCATTGTTCCAATCATCTGGCCGATGCAAGTGGCCATAGAGGACGGTTGTGACGTTGTATTGATCAAACAGGCGCACAAAATCAGTTGGTTTTTTGTCAATAAAGGGTGGAAAGTGAATCATCGCAATGATCGGTTTGCCCTGTGCGATCTTTTTGGCTGCTTGGAGGGCACGTTCCATGCGCAAGACTTCTCGTGCGTAGATACGTTGATCGGTAACCGCATCGAAACCCGGCATCCCTGGTGCGCTCCAGCCGCGGGAGCCACAGATAACAACGGGACCTGCGTCTATCGCATCACCTTCGATCAGGGTCATGCTTTTGGGAATCTTTGGTCGAATAGGACCGGCCCGGTCCCACCAGTAGTCGTGGTTCCCTTTGATGCAATATTTGTTGCCAGGGAGTGCGTCGATCCAACGTAAATCAACCAGTGCATCATCGATGTGCATAGCCCACGAGATATCGCCAGCGATACATACCACGTCCTCTGGTTTGATACAGCGTGACCAGGCAGCAGCTATGCGCTCGGGATGATTGCGCCAGCGCGTGCCGAAAATGTCCATTGGTTTGGGATTCACACCCGAAAGGTGTAAATCTGAGATGGTCCAGATCATAGATGCATAAAAGAAGGGCGTCTGCACGCCCTAAGCTAACTTATTATTGCTCTATAGTACCAGATGCACCTATGCCTGCCAAATCGACACGACACCAAGCAGGTCGCGGAGCTGTGATGGTCAGTGGGGTTTCGTGTATCGGGTGAGGGAACTGCAGGGTCCATGCATGTAGGTGATGTGCGTCGATGCCGAGCCGCCCATTGCCGTAAGAGCAATCGCCCACTATGGGGTGCCCGAGCGCATGGACGTGCAGTCGGATTTGATGTGTACGCCCAGTGTGTGGCCATGCAAGAAGCGTGCTTGTTCCGTCCGAATGGCGTCCAACCACCCGAAATCGCGTTTCCATCGATTTCACGACATTGCCGCCGGGGAGCGGTTTCCCTACTTCTTCCGCATCATAGACACGAAAACGGCCGCGATCACTCCTGCCATGGCCGCTTCGAGACAGATGGTCGTCCCACACTGGCCAACCTTCGACATGACAGACGTAGCATTTGTGAGCGAGCTGCTGCACAAAAACGCGCTGTAATGCACCGTTGGCGTGACTGTGACGGGTAAATAGCAAAACGCCAGTCGTGTCACGATCAAGGCGGTGGGCGGGATGGAGGTGTAGTAATTCACCCGTGCGCCGAAACCACTGATTGAGGAGTGCGTTGCGAAGATGATTTTCAGCGTCCCAGGGCGTTGCATCAACATACGTCCCGGCAGGTTTATTCATCGCAATGAGCCAGCGATCTGTATAGATAACGGCGTCGTCAGGGAGCACGCATGGAACGGCGTGAGACGGTGGAGTGTGCACTGCAATATGCATCCCCGGCAACACGACCGCGGTAGCGATGCGGACGCGGGCATGATTTATCCAAGCCCCACCACGCGTGATAATCGCGAGAGCATCTTCGTGGGGTTGTAGCATGCGTTGGATTGCAACATGCAATGGTTCGGCATGAAGGGCAACGAAGGTGCGTGGTCCTTCGGTAGTCTGCGGTGATGGACTCGCTGACATGGTATGACTTTCGATCAGGTACGCGTTCATAAAAAAACGACATGGGCGAGGCCCATGTCGTCGGTGCCATTGGGTTATTTGCTTTGGCGTTCTGCGTACTGTTTGTAATAATAGTCGCGATATTCGCCGTTTTTGATAGGACGCCACCATGCAGGGTTGTCGATGTACCACTTGACGGTTTTCTCGAGCGCCTGATCAAACGTATGCCGGCTGGTCCACCCGAGTGCACGAAGTTTATCGGTGTTCAAGGCGTAACGACGATCGTGGCCTGCCCGGTCTTTGACATACTCGATAAGGCTGTGCGGCTTGCCGAGGAGGTCGAGGATTTTGTGGGCCATATCGATATTGCGTGTTTCGACGCTGGTACCGACGTTATAGGCTTCGCCGGCGACACCCTTGTGCAACACGACGTCGATTCCTTCGCAATGATCGGTGACATATTGGTAGTCGCGCATCTGCTTCCCATCGCCATAAATCGGGATGGGGATGTTATCGAGTGCGTTGGTCGTGAACAACGGGACTGCTTTTTCGGGGTAGTGGAATGGTCCGATATTGTTAGACCCGCGTGAAATCGTAGTGTACATGCCATACGTCGTGTGGTACGCGTAGACGATATGTTCTGCACCAGCTTTGCTTGCAGAATACGGGCTCCGTGGCTCGAACGGATCGCCTTCTGAGGAACGATGTGGTTCAGGGATTTGACCGTAGACTTCGTCGGTGCTGATCTGGTGAAAACGCGGCAGACCGAGTTCTCGTGCGACTTCCAGCAATGTCCACGTTCCGTTGATATTTGCTTTTATGACCGCATCGGGTTGCATAATCGAGCGATCGACATGCGTCTCGGCGGCGAAGTTGATAATCGTATCGATGTTGTGGGTTTTGACCGCACTGCGTACGGCATCCATGTCACAGATATCGCCTTGGACAAACGCATATTTCGGGTTGCCTACGGCTGCAGCCAAGTTTTCGAGGCGACCTGCATATGTGAGTGCATCATAGACGACAATGTCATATGCGTAGCGTTCCAACATATGATGGACGAAATTGCTCCCGATAAAACCGGCACCTCCGGTGACCAAGATCCGCTGCATATCAGTTCCTTCTTCATCTCGCTTGGTACCAGCTCACGGCGCTTGGTGTGCAGTCACGGGAGCAGGTACATCTGTGTATATTGTAATCGTTTTTGCACCGCTTGTAAGGGTCTTTGCTGTAGGGGTGCGGGTTTTGGTGGCATAGAACGTCGGTATCGGGTACCCACCGCCGCTGTCCGTGGGGACTGCAGTAGCGACTCGGGTGTTGGTTCGGGCTGGCCGTGTTGACGTACGCGCTGGACGTGTAGCAGTCCGCGATGCGGTTGTTGTGACTGCCCCGCGTGTCGCCGTACGCGTTCGTGTTTTGGTATGGGTTTTGGTCCGTGACGCAGTATATGTTTCGGATGGGGTAGGTGTGTCGGTGGCAGGTCCAGCCGTATTGGTTGGACCGGTTGGGGTGGGAGTGTGGCTCTCTGTGGGTGTCAATGTCTGTGTTTTGGTTTTCGTGGCGACTGCGCCACTCCCACCCACGA
>JBJONV010000137.1:0-11062 GCA_046051665.1 Chloroflexota bacterium | reverse complement strand
TGGTGGGATTGTCGCAATCCAGAGACCTGCGGAGGAAGCAAGGATATTCCCCCCGAAGGCACCAAGCGCCACCACCCCATATCTCAATAATTCAGTTCGCAGGAGCAGTGATGACACGACGGAGACAGTACTCAGGATGAGGAAATACCAGGTAAAAATGGGCCAAAACGGATACGTGTAGGGCTCGCCTTCTGGCGGCGCAAGCGTCACTGCAGCGACTCGGACGCCTTTCTGGCGTGGATCTGTATACTCCCGTGTATCGGTGAGGACATCTGATGTCAGAATCCGTAATTCGTGTGATTGAGCTGAGGCGAGGTCACTTACCGAAAATTGATACTCCTCAAAACCTGCTCCAGGGGTAAAGCTCCCAATCGTCTGATTGTCTATTGCGACGGTTACGTTCGGTTGTTGCGTCGTTGGCCAACCCGCGATCTCGATGTGAACGGATCCAACATTGCCGACAGGGAGGAGGATGTGTGATTCCTTTTGCGACCAGCGTGAGCGACTGTGTGAAGCACCGGGGGCTAATTCATCGGCAAACCAGCGACCATCGGATGCGCCTCCTGTACCAGACGTCCGCGACAACAGCATACGGTCACCAATGCTGCCAATAGCGATTGTCTGAGCGCGATGTGACAGCGGGACGAACAGCGCGACAACAGTACTCAACAGGACAACATATACGCACAAAAGCGCATCCCTATGGATGCGCGTCAGAATGTGTTGCAAACGATGTGTACGCAGAGGAAAACGTTGTGCCGCAGGTTCAGTCACGCCGTACCTCGCCTATCCCGATTCCACTCTCATTATACACGAGTGTAGTAAACGCGGACGTGGTGCGTCTGCACCACGTCCGCGCGGGGAACCTACTTTGTTTCGACGAGTGCTCGGCGAAGTACTTTCCCTACAGCAGTCTTCGGTAATTCTTCACGGAACTCATAGCGACGTGGCACTTTGAAGTCAGCAAGATATTGCTTGCAGAAGACCTTCAATGCTTCGACATCGATTGGGGAGCCATCGTGTGTCACGATAAATGCAGTTACCGTATCATCGCCACGGGTCGCATTTGGTATCCCAACGACCGCAGCTTCACGTATTTGGGGATGCATGTACAAGACTTCTTCGACATCACGTGGCAATACCTTAAGACCACTGACAATAATCATATCTTTCAGGCGATCTACGATGTAGAAGTAGCCGTCGCTATCGGTACGCGCGATATCGCCAGTGCGCAACCAACCGTCTGGTGTAATGGTTTGGGCAGTCTCTTCGGGCTTGTTCCAGTAGCCCTTCATGACCTGTGGTCCCGAGACCCACAATTCGCCGGTCGCTTCGGAGCCAATCGGGATGACTTCCCCTGTTTCGAGGTCAACGATTTGTGCATTGGTATTCGGTAACGGAATCCCAACAGACCCTTTTTTCGAGACTCCCATGAGCGGATTTGCATGCGACACGGGCGATAATTCCGTCATGCCGAATCCTTCAATCAGACGCCCACCCGTCAAATCGTTGAAACGTGTCTGGATTTCGACTGGCATGGCAGCAGAACCACTCAGACACGCCTTGATGGAACGCAAATCGTACGTGTCTACCTTGGGATGATTCACAATACCGATGTACATCGCAGGAACGCCTGGATATACCGTCGAGCGTTCTTTCTGCATGATATTCATCACATTGTCGATCGGCCGTGGGTTGGGAATGATTTGCAGTTCTGCACCAATGCTGATGCCATAGACCAATGCGACGACGAGTCCATAAACATGGAAAAACGGAATCGCGCACATGAATTTCTCGACACCCTGATCTGCAGTCGTAAACCACGAGCCGATTTGGGTTGCGTTGACATTCAAATTGCGGTGGGTGAGCATCGCTGCTTTTGGTGTGCCGGTGGTCCCACCCGTGTATTGCAGGACCGCAACATCATCGAGATCAACATGCACTGCTGGCGCAACAGAAGGGTACTTTTCGATGAGGCGTTGGAAGAAGAAAATGTCGTGTTCCGGTTGAACGGTTACCCATGACGCATCGCGTTGCTGTTTTGCCTTGACCAACTGCTTCGATGGGAACGACAACAAATCATACATGTGGGCAACGATGACACGCTTGACGGATGTATCCACCTGGATTTCGCGCAGACGTGGATAAAACAGATTCAAAATAATGATTGTCTCGGCACCAGAATCGACCAACTGGTGTTTCAGTTCACGGGCGGTGTAGGTGGGATTATTGTTGACGATAATCGCACCGATGCGCATCGCCGCGAAAAACGAAATCACGTAGTGGAGGGTATTCGGGAGCATGAGGGCAATGCGATCACCTTTGCGTACGCCCAATTGGTAGAGCGCGTTTGCAAAGTGCTCGACGTGGTTCAACAATTGGGTGTAGTTCAGCTCACCACCGATGGTCACGCGCCCACCAGCCAAGTAGCTGAGTATCAATCGAGCGGCTGGGTTTTTGGGGAATGATTTTGCAGATGCAACCAATAATTCAAAGAGATTGAGGTGAGAAAAGGTAAGCATCGGGGGTACGACAGGCTCGTACGAACTCAGCCATGGTTTTTCCATGTACATCTCCTTTGATGAATTGGCGTTTCGGGTTTATTCGACATCTTCTCGGAGCCAACCGCGCTCGCGCGCCAAGAATTTAATCGTTGCATCATCCGGTGGGTACAATCCGGCTTCCTGATACGCGTATGCCAAGAGCGCAGCCCCTGTCACAACGCCGACCACAAGGCCGACAAGAAAAACCGACACACGGATAACAGATCGCATAAATCCTCCGTCACGACGACGCGTTGCAAAAACGTGACACACGGCTCGCACGCGAGATACAAACAGCATACACGTTTGCCTCGAAGTCGGCAAACGTGCCCCCGTTAGGTGTCCGCACTGTTTCCATTTATTTGAGACATCAAGCGGATGCGAACCTCAGCGCGTGGTGCCTCGCCATCAGTACGAAGAAGCCACTGACGTAAGGTAAGGACTTCGGATCGACAGAGCGCGCACCACCGAAGATGCTCTTCGACGTGTTTGTGCTGATCTGGTTCGAGTGCACTAAGCACATAGGCGGGCAAATATACAGACGGATGATCGGTGAACATGGTGCTCATGGGTCTAGACGGTAGCGTCATGGCCTGCTGCGGAGCAGCGATGATGATGATGGTGTGATGAAGCCGACCCCATGAAGGGTACACAATGTATACGCACCATCTGCACAAGACGATGTATCAATTTTTTATTTTTTAAGAAAAGCGTGAATCAACGGTGTCTGTGTTTCAGATTCGAGTAAGAATGCATCATGACCAGCTATCGAAGAGAGTTCATGAAATTCAACCGACGTGTTATTTTGTTGGAGCGCCGTCACAATGCGCAACGATTCACTGGTCGGATACAACATATCGCTGTCGAACGAAATCACTAATGTCTGACCACGCCAACCAGCGAGCGCAGTATCGAGGGTCTCCTGGTCGCGGGCAACGTTCCAGTAATCCATTGCTTTGGTGATATACAGATAGCTGTTTGCGTCGAAGCGCTGATTGAACTTGTCGGCTTGATGCTTCAAATATGATTCAATGCCAAATTCGTCGGTGAGTGTGTACGACGGAAGTGTCCCGTGTTGATACCGCTGCGGGAAGCGTTTCTGCAATGATTGATCGCTCAGATATGTAATGTGCCCTATCATACGGGCCACTGCAAGCCCATGAACAGGCGGCGCATCCGAATGATAAAATCCATCACACCACAACGGATCACGGGTGATTGCTTGGCGACCGATTGCATTCCAAGCAATTGCTTGTGCAGAATGCGAGGCACTCGTTGCCAACAAAATACCTTTTTGCACACGATGTGAGTAGCGCGCCATCCATTCGAGCGCTTGGAATCCTCCCATCGATCCCCCGGCCACCGCAACAAGTACATCAATGCCTAACGCATCAATCAAGTGCGTCTGTGCCTGCACCATATCTTGTATGGTAACCACCGGGAATGTTGCTTGCCAGCTCGTTCCAGTCGCTGGATTGGTACTTATTGGTCCGGTGCTCCCTTTGCATCCACCGATCACATTGCTACAGATGACAAAGTACTTGTCGGTGTCAAATGCTTTGCCCGGACCAACCATTGCATCCCACCAACCGGGGTGCTTTTCACTGGCTGAGTGTCGACCTGCCGCATGAGCATCACCGGACAACGCGTGCAATAACAGCACAGCGTTGTCGCGGTTCGCATTCAGGACACCGTATGTCTCGTACGCCAAAACCAACTCGGGCAACACAAGACCGGACTGCAGTTCGAGCGGCCTTGTGCTGTGGAAGTATTGGGTCGTGACGATACCGATATCTGTAGTGCCGATGCTCATGTCGCAGTCCCCTTTGTTAGCCGATCGCCGCAAGTGCCTGATCAATGTCGGCGAGGATGTCCGTGATGGTTTCGAGCCCAATCGACAGCCGAATGAAATCCTCGGTAACGCCGGTCAAGCTGAGCTCCTCGGCCGTGAGTTGGCTATGCGTCGTCGAAGCGGGGTGGATTGCCAAGCTACGGGCGTCGCCGATATTCGCAACGTGCGAAAAGAGCTTGAGCTGATTAATGAACGCAGTACCTGCCGCACGTCCGCCTTTGACACCGAATCCCAGAATACCACTCTGGCCCTTGGGCATGTACTTCTGCGCCAGCGCGTAGCTGGGGTGGTCTGGTAAACCTGGGTAACGCACCCACGATACCTTCGGATGTGACTTGAGATGCTGAGCAACAGCAAGTGCGTTACTACTATGTCGTTCCATCCGCAATCCAAGGGTCTCGATGCCCTGGAGCAATTGGAATGCATTGAACGGACTCAGACATGCACCCATGTCACGCAACCCTTGGACACGGGCTTTGAGAATGTAGGCCGGTGCGCCGAGTGTGTGGTAGACCAAACCATGGTACGAGGCATCTGGTTGCGTCATTTCAGGGAAGCGTGGCGAATTCCAGTTGAACTTCCCTCCGTCGACAATGACGCCGCCGATCGATGTCCCATGACCGCCCATATACTTGGTGACGGAGTGCACAATAAGGTCAGCACCCCACTCGAAAGGTCGGCACAAGAACGGCGTTGCAGTCGTTGCGTCGACCATAACCGGGACACCATACTCGTGTGCAATCGCAGCTATTTTCTCGAGGTCGACAATATCAAGACGTGGATTGCCGACCAGTTCGAGATAAATCAGTTTGGTTCGATCGTTAATCGCCGTGCGGAAGCCTTCGTGATTGCGTGCATCCACAAACGTCGTCGTTATGCCCATCTTGGGGAGGGTATGGCGAAACAAATTGTACGTGCCGCCGTACAAGTCGCCCGACGAAATGATGTTGTCTCCGGCGCTGGCGATGTTCAAGACACCTAATGTTTGCGCAGCTTGACCTGATGCCAATGCAAGGGCGCCGACACCACCTTCGAGCGCTGCAATGCGCTGTTCGAGCACATCGGTGGTGGGGTTCATCAGACGCGTGTAGATGTTGCCGAATTCTTGCAGTGCAAACAAGCGAGCTGCATGATCGGTGTCTTGGAATTGGTACGACGTCGTCTGATAAATCGGGACTGCACGCGAACCGGTCGTCGGGTCAGGGGTTTGACCTGCATGGAGGGCTTTTGTTTCGAATCCTTGCATATTGGAGTTACTCATCGCACGTCCTTCATGATAAAAAAGAACCCTTGTCTGATGACAAGAGCTTGTGCGTGGGTACATCCGGCTACCGTGCACTGGTAGTCAGCACGCGCTTGGCTCTCATCGTCCAGATATTCTGCCGGATTTGGCACCGCTGATATCTTGTGGTCGTCACAACGTTGTGAGCATGCACACACAGGATTCTGGTTGCCGAGGCTTCGTAGGGCCGGTCCCTCCACCTCTCTGGATAAGAATTTGCGCTATTCACTTTTCATCAAAAGTATAGAGGCAAGCCCCACGATTGTCAACCGTGGTAAAATGGCGCCACGAATGAGGGATCATGCAAAACACAGCATCTGAATCTGATCGGCATTTACGACAGCGTCTGAGTAACTATGCCCCGTGGGGCGTCGTGCACGTTTCACCTGCATGCAACATCACGGGTATCAATCGTTGGGTTCTCGACACGTTTTCGCTCAGCGAAGACCAGCTTCTCAACCAGCCGATCGAAACACTGTTCCGTTCAGACGACTTCGATATCCGCACCGTTCTCAATGGCACGGATGCGGGGCAGGATGTACTGACGGAACCAGCGCTTCTGACGATAGCCGGAGAAACACTCCCCTACCTATTCCTCATCCGCAAAAGTAGCGATACGGCTACCTACAGTATTTCATTTGCGCCACACAGTGAAAAAAACACCGAACAATCTATGCTTGGTGCGGTGCAGCGATTTGTCAGCAACATCACGCAACATCAATCGCTCGAATCCATCAATACCGCGCTCCAAGATAGCTTCCGACCACTCAATATTGGTGTGTTTTGTGCGTTAGTTCAAGAACCCAATACGGTATCACGCCAACTGAAACCAACCCGCGAAGTAGGGTTGTACGATTTTCTCGGGTTGTGGATATTTGGCCGAAAGGTTCCGCTGAACCTGATTGCCGACGGACAAACAGTCTCTCGTTTCCTCGGTATTCCACCCATTGATTTGCAGAATCTCACCACGAAACGGATCTTCGAGTCGGTATTTGAACCAAACACATCACGGCATTTCGCAGATCGCTTTTCGATGGCCGGGCTCAACCGTATCATGTCGTTCCCACTCCAATCCGGGAACCAGAATATCGGTATGTTATCGTTGATGGGCCCATTTATCGAGCACGAGGCACTCAAACAATTCAGTACCTATATTCATTTTATCCAAGGCATTTTCGCCCAACTCTACGAACGATCGGTCCTCGAAACACAGGTAGTGCGCCTACAACGGCTCAACAACACCATTCGTCACCTTTCTGAAGTCACATATCTCGACGAGCTTTATCCGTATATCGCAAAATCCGCTGCGAGTATTTTTGATGCATCCTATGCATTTGTAGTGACGAGATTATCCGACGAACAGGTTGCCTACGTCACTGCCAGCCACGGTGCGACAGCACCCGAGATAACCAATTACACATGGCACACACTACCGAGCCATGCCCAGCGTACAGACACATTCGCAACGACAGAGGATGCTTTTCTCAGAACTATCGCGACATTATTGCCTATCAAAGTAGCATTGACGGTTCCGTTAATGCACAACGGGCGGTGTTTTGCGGTGATATATATTGCTGACATACACGAGGAACTCCTCTCTGCAAGCGACACGATGTATGCGCAACAGTTTGGTGAGTATGTAGCCGGATATCATGCGCGGATGTTGCTCACAGAGTCTCTCGACCAATCAGAAAAACGATATCGATTCTTGCTCAATGAATCGAGTAACCCGGTTTTTGTGACGAATCAATTTGACCAGATTCTTCATATCAATCATGCCGGGCGCCGCCTGATTGGGATCGATGACGAATCAGATGTTGCGCTGAACGACTTCTTGAGTAGCGACAGTATCCGTACCTGGCTCGTCGAAAAGCAACGACTGATGGTACGCGACGTCGACAAAGTCTTTTGGAATGGCGAGGTCTCGAATTATCTCAGGCAGACTACCGTACCCATAGAAGCAGAAGTCATTTGTGTGCGCCATGGTGAAGGACGCCTCGAGTTCCTCATCACCATGCACGACATCACAGATCGACTGCACGCCGAACAACAACATCGCCTGCGTGAAAACGAACTCGATTTATTCCAACACATAACGTCAGTTGTCAACAGTTCACTGAATCTGCATGAACTGCTCGAACGATCACTCGATATCTTCGATGAAGTGAACTTTGCCAAGTTATACGGGATTCTCCTCCTCGATGAACAACGCATCCCGTCTCTTGCGGCGCACCGCTATGTGCCGGAATGGATGCTCGAACGTGTGAAATCCGACCCACTGATTTTGCAAGGTGGAATGGATCTCGTTTTGAGTCGCACCGAGCAAACTGACTACACGAGTGTCGTCCCAGTCAAAAACATTCTCAACAACGAGCTTGTGGCGCAATTAGGGAACCTGATAGGTGCCAAGATATCCGTTGAGGGCAAAACCATCGGTGCCATTTTGGCGGCGCGCCCTTTTGTGACCGAACCTGACTTCACGCCGCGTGATATGCAGATCCTGCATGCAATCGCCAATCAGCTGGCACGGAGCATCACGAACGCACGCCTGCATCATTCCTTGCAACAAGCAGCTGATCGTAACAGCATGCTCTACAACGACACCGAGAAGATACGTGCGCACCTTTCTTCAGTCATCGAAAATTCGCCCGATGCACTGGTCCTTCTGCATCGGTCGGATTGGACGATGCGCGTGCTGAACGAAGACCCATTCATTGCATGGGGGTATGAATTTGGGTCGCTCCAACAGAAGCCCCTGCAGACGATTTGCACTCCTGAACAAATTCCGGTCATGAACGAGCACCTCGCACGCATAGGTGGTCAACCATCCTATAGTTTTGAATGTACGTTGCTCCGCAAAGACGGATCTGATTTTACAGCGTTAATATCGGCAAACACGGTCAACGTGGATGAGGTATTGCTGAGTATCCGTGATATCACTCCCATGCGTCGACTGGAAAACCGTATCAAACAGCGCGAAAAGCTCGCCCTCCTCGGACAAATGATTGCTACCGTTGCACACGAATTGAATAATCCGATTGCAGTAATCCGCGGAATCGCACAATTGCAAATGATTCAACCACACCCAACCGACCTCAAGCACGACTTCGAGGTGATTGATCGCACGTCACAACGCGCAGGTCGGATTGTGCAACAACTCCGCATGCTTGGGCAACCGCAAAAAAATGAATTTATCGAAGTCGATCTGAGTGAGTTGATTGAACATATCGCATTACAACAACGCCCAGTCTTTACACAAGCAGAAATCGAATATCGCTACAGACAGACTACCGACGATGCGCGGGTCTATGGCGATCCTGCGCAACTCGAACAAATAGTGGTCAATATCATCGACAATGCGATACGCGCTATGCAGCGTGTTGGACAGCCTCGCAGATTAACACTCACACTCCAATCAGCTGCACATTACCTCGAGCTCATCGTCGATGACACCGGAATGGGTATCGACCCAGGAGCACGCGCGCGCCTTTTCGAACCATTTTTCACGACCCGCCAGGTAGGTGAAGGATTAGGCCTCGGGCTGGCTATCGTGCATACCATCGTGACCCAGCATCACGGGACGATTCATTATGAAAACAAACCAAGTGGTGGAGCACGCTTCACCATCACACTTCCGACCGTACACGCCCCGCGACTCACCATTGCGAAGCAAACCGTCGCATCGGACCTGTATCTGACCGTGATCGAACTGCTCGGAGAAATGCTCAAGATCCCAATCATAGAAGTCGATACCACTACCCCAAACGCGGATGTGTTGGTCATCGACATAGCACTCCTGCCGTCATACCCCACCGAAGTACTGGCGCACCCGCTCCTCTGTGTCATCAGCCCACGTGACGTCCCTGCACCGACAATTCCTGGCGTCAAAGTGGCGGTCTGCACGCTCCAGATGGACGCAACCTTGATTCGGCAACAATTGCAGACGCTCATCGCAGATCGTCTTTTACCGTAGTTCAGAGAGGAACACATGCACATCAGCCTCCAAGAGACCGCCATCATCCATTTGCACCCCTCCGACAATGTTGTGATTGCAATGGTGCCACTCGCCGCACAACGCGTCATCACTGTCGGTACGTCCAAAATTACACTTCAAAGTACAATCGGTGCGGGCCACAAAATCGCGATAACAGCCATCGCAGTCGGCGACGCAGTGCGTCGCTACGGCCAGATTATCGGGTTTGCAACTGCCCCAATCGCAGCAGGGAGCCACGTTCATACCCACAACCTGCACGTCGACACAATGCAACTCGATTATGCCGTTGGGAGCGAAGTACAGCCAATTCTGCCGATCGATCCTGCAGAACAGCGCACCTTTTTGGGGTACCATCGACCCGATGGTTCCGTCGGGACGCGTAACACAGTAGCAGTAATCGGCACGGTTAACTGCTCCTCGCATACGTTGAAAAAAATCGTAGAAATTGCCAAACGTGACTTACTCCCGCAGTACCAGAACGTCACCGACATCATCGCCCTGAGTCACAAGCATGGCTGTGCGACGCGCGATGGCAGCCCTGAACTCGGAATGCTGCAACGGACGTTGGCAGGTTTTGCGCATAATCCCAATGTCGCGGGGTATATGTTCGTCGGCCTTGGCTGCGAAACCAATCAGTTCGAATCTCTTTTTCTCGCACACCGCGCTCGGTTTGGTGCAATGGCATTACCCACATACCTGGCAGTCCAAGACGAGGGTGGCGTCGCCAATACGATTGCAGCTGGCGTCAAAGCACTCGCCCCAATCTTGGCGCATGCCAACACATACACGCGCAGTCCAGCCCCAATCAGTGCCCTGTCGTTGGCACTACAATGCGGCGGAAGCGATGGTTTTAGTGGAATCAGTGGGAATCCCGCGCTTGGCTATGCGGTCGATCTCCTCGTCCGTCATGGAGGAACGGCGGTTTTGAGTGAGACACCCGAAATCTACGGTGCCGAGCATCTTCTCACCCGCCGGGCCGTTTCACCTGCAGTCGCCGCAAAACTCATCGAACGCATCCACTGGTGGGAAGAATATACACGCCGTGAAGGCTTCGAAATCGACAATAATCCGAGTCACGGCAACAAAGCCGGTGGACTGACGACGATTTATGAAAAATCGCTCGGTGCCGTTGCGAAAGGCGGGAGCATGCCGCTTACCGCTGTGTACGAATATGCAGAGCACATCACCGAAAAGGGATTTGTCTACATGGACACACCAGGCTACGACCCTGTTTCGGCCACCGGGCAAGTCGCTGGTGGGTGTAATCTCCTCGCCTTTACTACCGGCCGTGGCAGTGTTTTTGGATTCAAACCCGTACCTAGTATCAAAATAGCGACCAACTCAACCATGTACGAACGCATGAAAAGCGATATGGACATCAATGCCGGGAC
>JBJONV010000136.1:0-6336 GCA_046051665.1 Chloroflexota bacterium | reverse complement strand
GGTGTGTCGGTGGCAGGTCCAGCCGTATTGGTTGGACCGGTTGGGGTGGGAGTGTGGCTCTCTGTGGGTGTCAATGTCTGTGTTTTGGTTTTCGTGGCGACTGCGCCACTCCCACCCACGACAATCGTCACATGGTTCAAATAGCAGGCATTATTGAGCGGTGTGCTCGTTGGTGTGCATACCGAAAAGTTCGGGTAGCCCGCATAATCACGTATCAAACCGAAATAGACGGTGTAGGTCCCAGCACGGGTAAATCGGACACGACCTGTTACCGTACGTGTGGCACCAGCCAACAGGGTTGATTCGCCGATACCCCAGCGCCACGGATGATCGATGGTCACATTCGGCCCAGTTGTCGATGTCGCACAGTCTGCATTGGGTGTCGCATGTGCTGCATCCCACCCGGTATACCCGGCCATGACACGATAATTGTCGAAATGCTTTGGGTACAACTGCGAGATGGAGCCTGTCTTTCGGACTGCCCAACATTCATCTTGGTCAAAAGTAATGTTTGCATCAGTGGGTCGGTATGGCCAGCTTTTGATGGCCTCCGTTTGGTAGTTTTTTACCGTAAACGTAATAATCAGCACATCGTTCACTGCGAGGCTCGTGCGATTGACCCGTGCACTCACCCAACGAGATGTCCGCACCGCACGCTCTAGGCCAAACACGGAAGGGCCACCCGTAGGTGTGGCGACGCGGGGTATGTTCGTCGATTCTGCAGCACTTTGATCGAGTTGCACCGCGACAATGGTGCACACGATAACGAAAAAAACGGCTATCCGTTGTGAAAATCGGTTCATACGCCGCCTCACTCCACGGTGAACACTGGGTGTACTGCATTCACGCTGGGCACTTCTTTATCACTACACAGTGTAGTATACACAATGCATCAAAAATTAGATAGTAACAAATGCGTGCAATTGGGGCGTGAGCTCATCGTGGCCAGTTGACGGTAGCACTGCTGATGTGTATTCCGTCGCTCCAAATCAGGGTATCGCTACGAAACACCACGTGTTGAATGGGTGTACCGCCGATCAGGGGGATGACTGTACTTACTCGGAGCTGGAACTTCGTGCCGACAGGTTGCAAAACTTGGAGCGTATGCGTTTTTGGTATGTAGCGAACGACAAATTGCGGATGGTTCGTGGGGCAGATCATCTGGTGGCTACTGGTGCTCGTGGTCGTCGGACCAGTGATTGCGCCGGTATTGAGGTCTTGGAGGTAGTCTCGTACCGCGCCGTCATCTGCACCGACGATACGTGCATAGGGTACTGCGCCGACAAATCGCCAGGTATGACAGAGTGTACTGAGTGGTTTGACTAGCGACACGCGCGTTCCTGCGCGCACCGTGCGATCGGGATCATAGGTCACCGGTAGCAGATAGCCACTCTTGGATGGGAGCGACCCCGCAATCACAACATGCCCACTCACGCCGTCGCTATTGACTATCGACGATACCATCCCCGGCATAGTAATACGGTCGGTCTCTTCGTAAAAAAGGTTTGCAGTGTTCAGTCGTACAAGATGATAGGTGTTGCGGTTGGTATCGTGTATCGCAAGTGTCACAGCACTGCCACTCGCCAGCATCTTTATCGGAACAGCAGTCTGTTCCGTCAGCCAGTACCCTGTTTCACGCAGGATACCGCCGACGAGACGAAAACGTTGGACATAAAAGAACTGTGCGGTGTAATTCCCAGCCACATACACGGTATCAGGAGTGCGATCGTCGACTGCCAAAACCGTGGCACTCGTCCCGCGGAGCCCGACAGATTGGGTACGGGTGAGTGTCGAGGGGTCATACAGGGCGATGCGCGCTGGCGTACCCGCTTCGAGTGCGACGAAGGATGAGCCGACCGCGGCCAACAGGGTGGTCGGCACGATTGCAGTCTGGGTGCGGAGTGTCGCAGCACGGATGAATGGCACCGGAGCACTCGTACGCGTCGGAGTGCGCGTCAGCGTGCGTGTGGATGTGGGCGTTCCCGCCCCCGTTGTGGGCAGTTGCGTCAGATATGCTTGGGTTGTCTGGGTAGCTGCTGCAAGCAGAAGGGCTGTCTGTTGGATGGGAATGGCGGTTGCCGTCGCTGTCGGACCACCCGTTGCACTCGGGGTATAGGTTGGTCCACCTGCCTCGACCACGGCAGTGGCTGTGAGCTCCCCAAAGAGAGCGGTTTGCGTTTGGGCAGCACGCGCGGTCGCCGCGAGCGCGGTGCTCGCTTTGGACGTGGCTGTCGAGCGTGCGATCTGCGTTTTGAGGGCGGGTGGTCGAGTAGGAGTGGGTGTCTGGCGTGTCCGTACGGTGATTGTTTTGGGGAAGAGCCCGCACGCTGCGTAGGCCGGTTTGAGGCTACAGGGTCTGTCCGGATAGCCAATCCAATCCTTCATGAGGCCGAATGTGACGGTGTACGTTCCTGCGGTACGAAAACGGACACTCCCCGTGACGACGCGAGTAGCCCCTGGTCCCAATGGAGTGTTGCCAATGCTCCAGCGCCATGGATGATTTTCTGTACTTGCCGTTGCGCATGCCGTTGCGGTATTGGCGAAGGTGGCGTCCCAGCCATTGACCCCTGCCATGATCCGAAAGCGGTTGTAGCGGTTGCTTGCCGTGCTTGCTTTGGGGAAGAGCGCGACACCCGCAGGGCTTTTCTTTGCCCAGCATTCGTGTTGTTGATAGACATAATTGGTATCTGCAACCGGGAACGAAAACGCACTCCCGCTGATGGGCAAATCGGGATATGCATTGCGGACGGTCACGCGGAAGGTCACAGGGTCGCCGACAAAAACATCCGCATCAACGACGTTGACGGCACTCAGCCATGTTTGGGCGGGTGCCGTCCCTACATTCGCGCGTGCTTTGGTACGGATGCCGGGGAGCAAGTCGTGCAACAATTCACCGGGACAACCGGTTGAATGCCCAGCGACCTGCGCATCACGATGCCCGATAATGGTGTTGAGCGTAACGTTTTGGCGCGCATAGTAGGCTGTCGTATCCGGCGCAATACGATAGGTCGTCATCAAATACGCGACCAGATTGTCGAGGGCAGTCTGGGCGCTGGCAGAGGGTGACACACTATCGAAGGTACCGAGCATCGAAATGCCGATGGTCCCCCGATTGAATCCGTAGTCATGCGCACCGTCGATGACCGTTCCATCACTACGGACGCCATTGAACCGACCCTCATAGATGACGCCGTTGGGATCGATGAGGTAGTGATACCCGATGTCGCCCCAGTCATTGGTAATCGTGTGATACCCCCAGATTTGGCGTACACGAGCGGGCCAATCACTGCTCGGGCCATCGTTTGGTGTGGCGGTGTGATGGATGATGAGGTGTGTCGGCGGGGCGATTTCGGCGTCGGTCGGCATCCATGTGGCATTCGTTGTTGCCCCAGCGAGGCCGTTTGCATCCCACGATTTGACCGCCGCATCCCCCCATGTGGTGCGCGCCACAATTGCAGGCTTGGCACCGCCAGCGAGGGGATATGCTGCGCTGGGGAGGAACACTGCCTCATCCGAAGCAGTACGTGTATCCATGACGGTCACACGCACAGACGTTGCATATCCAATCCCCTTACCCGTCGGTAAAATCCGGAGCCGCCATGCATCCGCTGCCTGATCAAAGCTATAAATTGTACTGGTTTGCATCCCAGGGGACGCTTCAGGAATGAGGAATTCTTCGACGGCTGGGACGGCAGTATATTCGCTCCAGCGTCCTGCGCTCTGTGTGGCATACTCGAGGGCAACTGCAGGAACGTCGCCGTCTACTTCCCATGTGAATTGGATGCCGTTAAACGGGGCATCGGTAATCTGTGGGCCGAGTTCTGTGGTGGTGACCGCTTCAGCATCGACTGTACTTTGATCAGCCAGGAAAAACGTTTGGGATTGCACAACAGAAGGGAGCTGAGCCGATTGTGCATAGGTCGGTGCTGTTGTCGGAGAAAACAACAAACAGCTGATACATGCTATGCCCCAGAGACTTCTCAAAGTACGAGACATCACAACCCCCTCATCACTAGACGAAGAAGTCCATGGTGATGTTCCTCGTATTATACTAGAGGGTGTCGTAATCGAATGGACCTGCGCTAACCGAGAGGACTGCTGTGTCATCTCCATATAAAACCATTCTGGCAATCGAAACATCGTGTGACGAGACTGCTGCAGCAGTCGTCCAGGACGGACGACATTTGGTGGCGAACGTCGTTGCATCGCAAATCGACATTCATCGTCGCTACGGCGGTGTCGTCCCAGAGGTTGCATCACGTCAGCACATATTGGCCATAGAATCGGTCGTGCGCGAGGCAGTCGCACAGACACCAGGTGGGTGGAGCGCAATCGATGCAGTCGCTGCGACCTACGGCCCTGGGTTGTCTGGTGCCTTGTTGACCGGACTTAATACAGCCAAAACACTCGCATGGGCGCGTGGGTTGCCGTTCCTCCGCGTGAACCACGTCGAAGCACATCTGTATGCGACATGGATCGATGCAGAGCATGTCCCGGAGTTCCCTGCGGTGGCGTTGATTGTATCGGGAGGTCATACAATACTGGCGCTTCTGCGCAATCATGCAGAAGCAGAGCGTCTAGGTGGTACATTGGATGACGCCGCCGGGGAAGCCTTCGATAAGGTTGCTCGGTTATTGATGCTGGGGTATCCAGGCGGTCCTGCCATCCAAGCACAAGCCCAACCACCACAGACAGCACAACGATTGCCGCGAGCGTGGCTCCATGGGACATATGATTTTTCGTTTAGTGGGCTCAAAACGGCAGTGAGCACCGACCCGCAACTCGTTGCTGCGGGTGTAGCGGGCGATGAAGCGCTGCTCCTGGAGCGACGACGTGAATTGGCTTTTCTTTTTCAAGAATCCGTCGTCGATATTCTCGTACGCAAAACACAAGCAGCCGTCACCGCAACTGGCGCACTGTCAGTAATCGTGGCTGGTGGAGTAGCAGCCAATGCCAGACTCCGTACGGCACTGCGTGCCAAACTGCGCATCCCTGTCCACATTCCGCCGATTACGTTGTGTACCGATAATGCTGCGATGATTGCAACCTGTGCCTACTGGCACCCAGTGCGCGGTGATTTGGCTGTCGCTGTCGATCCCAATCTACCGTTTGTATCGTAAGCGGTTATGCAAACAGCAATGTTTCGGCAAGCATGAAACACGCCACAACGGTAACAAAAATCGCAAATCCGCGGCGTAATTTGATTTGATTAATCGCACCGCCATAGCGATTCGCAACAGCCATCGCAGGGATAGCCCCAGCCAATAACAGTCCAATGAGTTGCCAATTGAACGGTGTATCGAGGTGTCCCAACAGGCTCGCGACGCTGTTGATGGTAATGACCAGTAGCGACGTTCCTACTGCACGACGCATAGGCATACCGACCAACAAAACCATCGCAGGCACAATCACAAAACCACCGCCGACACCGAGAATCCCCGTTACCAAACCGACAAGGGCGCCGACGCCGATGATCTGCCAGCGCGGGCGATGCAGCGGAGGAGGCTCGCCTGGGGAACGGAGGGTGCCGCGGTACATGAAAAACGCGATGGTCAGCAAGAGAATACTGAACGCCACTAGGAGGTAGTGGCCGGGAATCTGCTTCGAAATGATTGCTCCACCATATGCAGTTGCCATCCCCGACGCGCCAAAAATCGCCGCGGTAGCGCTGTCGGCACGACCGTCCTTCCATGCCAAAGTGCCGCCAATTGCTGCGTTTACTGCCACAATGATCAGTGCGGTGGCCAATGCAACATGTTCGTCGGCATGCAATACATACACCATCGCCGGAACAATCATAATGGCACCACCGCCACCAAGAAAACCCAACAACAGGCCGACAATAGCTCCGATAACAACGGGTGCAACGAGTGACATACAGCGTTACTCTTTCTTCGAGGGTGCTTCAGGCGCGATTTCGTCAGCTTCTGCTTCAATCGTGTCGATTTCTTCCGATGTAAGGGTCATGTCGGTGCGCAGATCGAGTTCGTCGATTAATTCGCGGGCAGCATCGAGATACCCTGCAGGGACGATGATACGCACTTCGGCGAGCACGCCACTCTGCATCCCAAAGACTGCTGCGCTTTCGGCACCGAGTGTGGCTGCAGGTATCCCAGCATCTTGGAGTTGTGCGACCATCATACTCGCTTCGATGGGGCCATTACACGTTGCGACGACCACGGGTTCCGTCGCAGCCGTGTGAGCATCTGTTGCGTTGAAGAGTTTCTTGAATGATTCCCACATCGTGGTACCTCCAGGACGATTATGCAGAATAAAAAACGCTCCCCAACATCGGTTGGGGAGCGTCGCAGAGCGATAACTAGGCGGCCTGTTTCT